>SYOX01000246.1 GCA_005804885.1 Pseudomonadota bacterium | reverse complement strand
GCGTCGGCAAGACGACCACCGCCGTCAACCTCGCCGCATGTCTCGCCTTCGGGGGCCACAAGACCCTCCTGGTGGACATGGACCCACAGGCCAACGCCTGCAGCGGCCTCGGCATCGCCAAGGGCGACATCCAGGCCTCCATCTACCTCGCCCTCGTCGGGCAGGCCGACGTCAACGACCTCATCCTGACCTCCCGCGTCGCCAACCTCGACGTCCTGCCCAGCGACAGCAACCTCGCCGGCGCCGAGATCGAGCTGGTCAACTGGGACGACCGCGAGTTCCGCCTGCGCAAGATCCTCGCACCCCTGCGCGCCCGCTACGACTACCTCATCGTCGACTGCCCGCCCAGCCTCGGCCTGCTGACCATCAACGCCCTGGCCGGCGCCGACACCGTCCTCGTCCCCATCCAGACCGAATACTACGCGCTCGAAGGCCTCGGCCACCTGCTCAGCACCATCGGCCTCATCCACGAGCACCTCAACCCCGCCCTCTCCATCGAGGGCATCCTCCTGACCATGTTCGACACGCGCACCAACCTCTCCCACCAGGTCGCCGGCGAGGTGACCGGCCACTTCGGAGAGCTCGTCTTCAACACGGTCATCCCGCGCAATGTCCGCCTGAGCGAGTCCCCCTCCTTCGGCAAGCCCATCCACGAGTACGCCGAACACAGCGCCGGCGCGCAGAGCTACCTCGCGCTCGCCAACGAGTTCCTCGCCCGAAACGCCGCCGCATAGCACCGAGACCACGATCCAGGACGATGGCCACGACGATGAACCCCAAGAGCGACAACAACCTCATCACGAGCCTGCGCGCAAACCCCGCCAGCATGAAGCGCGGCGCCCTGGGCAAGGGCCTCGGAGCCCTCATCCCCGGAAAGGCCGAGTCCCAGCGCGACTACTTCGAATGCCCCATCGCCCGCATCAAGCCCGCGCCCGATCAACCCCGGCGCCGCTTCGACGAGCAGTCCCTCAATGAGCTGGCCGAGTCCATCGCCCGCTCCGGCATCATCCAGCCCCTCGTCGTCCGACAGGACGGCGCCGACTACCGCCTCATCGCCGGAGAGCGCCGCTGGAGGGCCTCCCAGAAGGCCGGCCTGACCGTCGTCCCCGTCGTCATCAAGGACGTCGACCCCGACATCGCCTTCGAACTGGCCCTCATCGAGAACATCCAGCGCGAAGACCTCAACCCCGTCGAGGAGGCCGAGGCCTATCAGCGCCTGATGACCCTGCGCGGATACACCCAGGAGGTCCTCGCCGAGAGCCTCGGCAAGAGCCGCTCCACCATCGCCAACACCCTGCGCCTGCTCAACCTCGACGCCGCCGTCCAGGAGTCCGTCGCCGCCGGCGACCTCTCCTCCGGCGCCGCACGCGCCATCCTCGGCCTCTCCTCCGCAGACCAGCCCCGCGCCGCCCAGGCCGCCGTCGAACAGGGCATGACCGTCCGACAACTCGAAGCCGTCGTCCGACGCGTCAAGGCCGGCGCTGAACTCAACCAGGCCATCCAGAACGAGCTCTCCGATGAGCCCGCCCCGGCGGCCACCGCCGCCCTATCCACCCCCGAACCCCCCCCCACTCGACCCGCTCGCCACACGGCACCCTCGCCAAGGTCCGCCGAGCCACAGCAGACCCTCGGCCTCTTTGACCGCGTCGCCGCCGCGCGCGCCGTCGCCACCGCCCTGGCCGCGCGCGTCGACGTCTTCGACGACGAAGAGGGCCAGAGCGGCTCGATCGAGATATTCTTCAAGAACGACGAGGACCTGGCGCGCATCGTCGCCCTCATCAAGCGCGCCCGCTAGCTGCCCCATGGCCGACGACCCCAAGCCCGATCCTGACATCCCCGCCCAGGCCACGCGCCCCACCCCCTCGCGCGAGGAGATCCTCGCCCTGCTCTCCTCCATCACCGACCCCGAGGCCCCGCCCGACGCGCTCCGAAGCCGGATCGTCATCAAGCCCGACGGACAGGTCCTGATCGAAAACCTCTCCCTGGATCTGATGGAACTCGCGCTCTTGCTCGATCCCGACGCCCAGGTCACCTGCGACCTGCCCCAGACCCCCGGCGAGCCCCAGGAGGGCTGAAGGACACACCCGCAGGCCCTTGACCTCGACGCCCGATCTGTGGTTCACCCGTGAGCCTGATTTTGTGTGCGCCGGTCGGTCCGGTGCTATCATCCTCATCTGCGCCAGGCAGGACGCCTCGCGCCCTCATCTCCAGGAATGGGCTGCCTCTTTGGATTGATTCGATGCCTCGCGATCCCAGGATGTTTTCGATGGCACCTCCCAGAAGCCTCCTCATCCTGACGATCGCCGCCGCGCTCTCCCTCCTCGTCTGCTCGCTCGATGACCCGGACCAATCCAGCCTGGCCCGCGTCGAAGCCGGCGCCCTCCCCCCCCTCATCACCCCCGACACGCCGTCGACCGCCGACCACTCTGAGGGCGAGCCTTGCCTCGCCGAGTCCCTCGACGACCCCTCATCCCTGGAGACCCTCATCGGGGAGGACAACCTCCCTGAGCATTACGAAGGGACCCTGACGGACAAGGAGGAGCGGATCACGCCGGTCTCCGAGCCTCCCCGAAAGGCCCCCGATCTGAGCGCAGATTCGACCGGGATCGGCAGCGCCGGCCAGCAAGCGCGCTTTGTGCCCGAGGTGCTCCGACTCGGGCCGCTGTCCTTCAAGGTGCTGGCCACGCCCGAGGGCTTCAAGGGCCCAGAGGCCGGCCCGGACGTCGTCCGATACAGAGTCATGGTCGAGCGCGGCCTCGAAGACGACGCCGAGGCATTCGTCGACACCGTCGAGGACGTCCTGTCTGAGCCAGAGGGCTGGGCCTCGGTCGGCCTGGGCTTCGTGCGGGTCGTCGAGGACTTCGACATCACGGTCTTGCTGGCGAGCCCCAAGACCGTCGACACGCTCTGCAGTCCCCTGGACACCAACGGGCTCCTCTCCTGCGGGATGATGCGCCGGGCCAACCTCAACCACCATCGCTGGACCATCGGCTCGAAGACCTGGGGCGACGATCTGGCGGGCTACCGCCGCTACCTCATCAACCACGAGGTCGGGCACCTCCTGGGCCTTCAGCACTTCCGCTGCCCCGCCCCCGGCGAGCCCGCACCCGTCATGCTCCCCCAGACCAAGTACCTCGCCGGATGCACGGCCAACGCTCGACCCACCGACAAGGAGCGCAAGATCCTCGGGATGGCACTCAAGTACTGGCGCAAGAAACGCGAGCGCCTCGCCACCCAGAAGACCCTCGCCGCCGAGCAACCTTGAGCCGCCAACCGATCACACCAACAGCCTCCTCACCGCAGAGAAGATCGGTATTTCAGTCTTGCGTTCAGTGTCTTCCGGCGGCAATCTCTCTTATATTGGTCGCTGGTCGCCTCTGGTGGAAGAGCGACGCGATCGTCGAGGACGCGATTGTCGAGCCAGGCTGAGCGGGCGTTGCCCATCAACGGTGAGCTTTCCCTGAGCGTCGAGCGACGCACCGGCTTTGATTGCGTCTGCGTCGGCATCCTGAGCGCGGCGGGCGTCGAGCACATCGAAGCACAGCGCCAGACCTACGGCGGCCTCCTCGTCAAGCTCAACAGCGCCTTCGCCGTCGGCAGCCCCGTGATGGTTCGCTTCTCCAGCCCCGGACAGACCCCCCTGGAGATCCTCGGCTGCGTCGTCTACGAGCTGCCCACCGGGGCCGTGATCAAGCTCGACATGTCCACGGCGTCGGCCAGAGGGTGCTGGGAGGCGATCGTCCGCTCCTGGAAGGCCCCCTCCTCGCGCTCGGTGTCGCCCCGCGCCGAGCCGCAGCCCGCCGCGCCGCCACCGCCCGAGCCCTTCAAGGTGGCAGCCAGCGGCTTCCAGGCCCACTTGAGCGCCGACCCGACGCGCGCCACCTTGACCCTGTCGGCCTCCACGGCCGGGGCGCTGCGCGCCTTCGCACGCGCCCTCTCGAAGGGGACCATGATCCAGACGCCGCCCGAGCTGGCCTCGGCCTCCAGCGGGATGCTTGAGATCCAGATCATCGCCGATGGCGTCCAGACCCGGATCAACTTCGCCGCCCGCGTCCTGTGCGCGCTGCCTGGCGGCGGCATGATCGTCGACCCGACCGCCTCCGCCAGCTCCGCGGCCGATGGCCTTGAGCGGCTCATCGAGGCCTTCGGCAAGGCCAGAGCCACTTCCCCCGACTCCGGCTCCATCCTCGCCCAGCCGACCCCCCCTCAGACCCGCTCAAAGCCCCTCGCTCGACCCACCCCCCCTCCCTCAAGGCCTGCTGGCCCCCCCCCTCCCTCGCGGCCTGTCCCCCCTCGATATGACCTCGCGGCGACCTCTCCGCCTCCTCCTGCCCCCGACGCCAGGCCCGCACCGAGCCCCTCCGGTCACGGCGCCCCTCGCCCTCTCGAGATACTGCGCGCGGCGCGCGTCGAGGCCGTCGATCCCAGAGTCCTCGCCCTCAGACGGGAGCGCGACGCGCTGAGCGCCTTGAGCCCCTACGAGATCCTCGGATGTCACTGGTCAAGCTACCAGGCGGTCCTCGAGACCAGCCACAAGGGCCTCCGCGCCCGATACATGGAGCAATCCTGGCCGCCTGAAATCCGGGCCGCCGCCTCCGAGGCCGTCAACGACATCGTGGCCGTCCTCGACGGCGCCCTCGACGCCCTCTCCGAGCACAAGAAGCGCCTCGTCTGGCGCTTCAAGAACATCAACGACGATCAGATTCAGACCGCCGTGGCCCACTACCTTGAGCAGGGCAAGCTCTACGCCTGGCGCCGCGATCACGAGATGGCCCGCGACAGCTTCCGCCGCGTCTTCGAAATCGACCCCCTCAACGATGAGGCCCGAAAGCACTTCAAATCCAAGGAGTGAGCGCCTCAAGCCTCTCCGCCAGCAGCGGCGCCACCGTCGCCACCCTCAGGAACTCACCGTCCGCCAGCGCCACCACCCTCGGGTGCGAGTCCGTACACACGACCACATCCAACGCCCCCGATCTCCTCAACTGCTCCAGCGCATCCCCCGGGAAGACCCCGTGCGTCGCCACGGCGCTGACCGCGACCGCCCCCGCTCGACGGTAGGCCTCCGCTGCGCCCCTCAGAGACGACCCCGACCGGATCATGTCGTCGTAGATCACCACCCGCCGACCCGCCACGTCGGCGCTTATCCCCGAGATCTCCGTCTGCGTGTCGCCCAGCCGCCGCTTGAAGACGAAGGCCGCGCTCACCCCCAGATCGTTGGCCAGCGACTCGACCCACTTGGCCCTCCCCGCGTCCGTACACGCCAGCACGAAGTCCTCTCCACCCAGCCGACGCGCCTCCTCCACGATCACACCCTTGGCGTAGAGGTGGTGCGCCTGGATGTGACCCTCAAAATAATAAGGAATCCCCGCCGCGTGCAGATCCAGCATCACCACGCGGTTGCCCATGCTCGCCGCCGGGATCGCCGACAACAGCCTCGCCCGCGCCTTGGCCGTCACCACGTCGCCCACGCGCACCGCCCGCTCCATCGTCGAATAACCGAAGTAGGGCACCGCCAGCGTCAGCCGCCGCGCCCCATACTTCACCAGCGCGCAGGCCAGATCGAAGATCCGCAGCGTCTCCCCATCATCGATCGTCCCTCCGAGCACGATCACGTCTCGATCAAAAACCTCGCTCTCGATACGCTGGTAACGCTCGCCGTCCGGAAACTGCCGCGTCTCCACCTGCCCCGGCTCAAAGTGATCCGAGGCCGCCAGCGCGGCGCTGAAGTGTTGATAAGGGGGGGTGATGAAGAGCAGCGTCCGTGTGTGCGTCGTCATCCCCCGATGATCGCACGCCCCACTTGATGAGGCAAGACGACCCACCGCCCGCTTCTGCTAGACTGCAAGCTGACAGCTCGACCCGCCAACCGGAGGGGCCATGATCGACCCCACGCAAGGAGGCCACACACCAACCAGCTCAACCCCAAGACACACCTCACCCCGGCCCTCGACCCCTGCGCCGCCAACACCGAGGCTGATATGCTGATCCTGGACTTGAACAAGAGCATCGACGGGTTGACACCGGTTGCCCACGGCGCACAAGCGCCCAGCCCATCGATCACCGAGGATTTGATCAACAACTTCAAGGACATCGAAGCCAGATGGTCGCCGCAAGGGCGCCCGACGAGCCACCTCCGCTTCGCCGCGCCGTGACTGCGCCTCCCCCCCTGGAGATCGCGGCCGACGCCGCCGCCCGCCTCGGCGCCCTCATCGACGCCCTGCCCGATGGAGCCTCGGTGACCCTCGGCCGCGGGACCTTCGCGCTGACCGCCCCCCTGCGCCTGAGCCGGGGCTTGTTCATCTCAGGCGCCGGCATGGGCCTCACCCTCTTGACCGCCGCCTTCGCCACCGACGAGCCCCTGATCATCTTCTCCGGCCCCTCCCCCCTCCACCTCGAACACCTCGCCTTGAGCGCACCCCCAGACCGCCCCCGCCGCCTCCTCGTGGTCCTCTCCGGCGCCATCGACGTGCAACAGTGCCGCTTCGTCGGCTCCGAGCAGGCCGCCGGGCTCACGCTCGGCGTCCGCCTCCAGAGCGCCGCCCGCGCGACCCTGTCCCGCTGCCGCTTCGAGGGCCTCGACGTCGGCGTCGAGGTCGCCGATCAAGCCTCCGCCCTGATCTCCAACGGCCGCTTCACCGGCGGCGGCTGCGGGCTGCGCCTTGAAGGCCAGAGCCACGGCGCCTGCCGAAACAGCCAGATCGTCGGCGCACGCCGCGACGGCGTCATGATCCTCGGCGACGCCACCCTCGACGTCGAGCGCGTCAGCTTCGACGGCAACCGGGCCGGGATCGGGGCCGGGGACCGCGGCCGAGTCGAAGCCCGCCAGTGCCGCCTCTCGACGCACCGGCGAGCCGGCGTCCACCTGGAGGGACAAAGCCGCGCTCTCCTCCTCGGCTGCCGCTTCAAGGCCGAGCCTGTCGGCCTGGAGGTCACCGAGGCCGCCACCGCGATCCTCAAGGAGGGCCGCGTCAAGGGCGGCGCCCTCGGCGCCCTCATCACCTCGACCGCCAACGTCGAGATCGCCCAGGTGACCTTCGAAGCCCAGGTCAAAGAGGGCCTGCGCGTCGAGGCCCCCTCCTCCCCCACCATCCGGGCCAACACCTTCGAGGGCCAGGGCCGCGCCTCCATCGCCTGGAGCGGCCGCGGCGAGTGCTCGGACAACGTCATCGTGCGCGTCAACACCGGGATCGTCGTGGCCGACGCCGCCGCTCCCCTCCTCTCCGGAAACCGCATCCACGACAGCCGACACCACGGCATCCTGATCAAGGACGAGGCCACCCCGACCCTCGTCGGCAACCAGATCGTCGGCGCCCAGCGCGCTGGCCTCTCCATCAAGGGCGCAGCCCGCCCAACAGCCTCCGGCAACACCATCGAGGGCGGCGCCGTCGGCATACTCGTCGAAGGCAGGGCCTCACCCATCCTCATCCAGAACCACCTCCTCAACCTCTCCGAGTTCGGCCTGCGCTTCGGCGACAGCGCCGCCGGACGCGCCGAAGCCAACACCATCGTCGGCTGCGGCGTCGGCATCGGCGCCTTCGACCACGCCCGACCCCTCCTGCGCCGCAACGCCTGCCGACAGAGCCTCCAAGCCGGCATCCACGCCCGCGACTCCTCCTCCGCCCTCATCGAGGCCAACATCTGCATCGGCGCACCCCTCGGACTCAAGGTCGGCGCAGGCGCCTCGCCGCTCCTGCGCTTCAACCAACTCACCGACAACACTCAGGATTACGACATCCCCCCCAACCTCGCACCCGACGCCCGACTCACCGCCCCTGCTCCTGTCCCTCGCCGTGACCGCACCCTGAACGGTCCTCGCCATGCCCTGCGCCTCGCCGACCAGTGGCCCGCCCTCCTGGCCCTCACCACCTCCCTCGCAAGTGCACTCGCCCTCGCCCCGACGCTGGGCTGGACACTCGGCGCGGCGCTCGCGGCCTCGCTGGCCAGCGGCGGCGCCGCCCTCGGGGTCTGGGCCGGGCTTCGGCGGTGGCGACTGCTGACCCGCGGGCTGCTCATCGACGGCGTCGTCGTCCGCCATGATCCCGCCCTCGGCCAGCTCACCGTCGGCTGGCGCGACCTCGCCGGAGCCGACCACGCCCAGATCGTCCGCGCCTCCCCCCTGCTGGTCGACGCGCACCGCCAGGGCGTCGAGGTGCCCGTCCTGATCGACCCCGACCGGCCTGACCGGGCCTCCTTCCCCTCCCTGGAGGGCGTTCGCTTCCTCCACCCGCCAGAGATCGAGGATCGCCGACCGCCCATCGACCCATCCAGCGGCGCCTCCCTCGATCCGCCCGCCGGCTGGTCCGTCGAGGCGACGCTCTACAGGGCGCCCATCGATCCCTTCGACCGCGGCCGCTGGCTGGCGCCCTTCGAGGCCAGGGTCGGCGCCTTGCGCTTCACCGAAGAGGCCGTCGAGCTTGTCGACTCGGGACGACCGAGGCCGCGGATCGCGCTGATCCAGCCCTTCGTCGTCCACGTCACGGCCTGGCTCCTGGCCGGGGGGCGCGCCGAGGTCTGTGTCTCCATCCGCCAGCGCAGCCCCTCGACGGCGTCGCCAACACGGATGTCATCACCCTCGACCTCGATGGAGCCGGGTGGGGTGGCGCACGCGGGCGAGCTGGCCTTCGCGGTGGAGCTGCCGCAGGCGCGCGTGGATCGGGGAATCCCGCTCCACCAGCGCTCGGCGCCCTTCATCCGGGCCTCCGACCTCGACGCGATCTGGCCCGTCCTCCGCGCCATTGCGCGGATCCACGGCGAGCGCCTGCCGCCCCTCTGATACGGAACCACGCTCAAGCCACTTCCATGTTGGGCCACCAGGAAGCCCAAGATGAAAGTGGTTCAAACGTGGTTCCGTATGAGGTGCCCTCCGCGGTCGTCCTGATACCCCCATCGCGGCTTCGGATCACGGCCGACACGGACTCGGTAACGCTCAACACAACTGCGGATAGCCACCGAGTAGCTCTGCGCGGTTGTTCGGAGGCCTTCAGTGCGGCGTCAGAACTCCATCAGTGGCTCGGAAGTGCTCAATACAATTGAGGAAAGCCGCTGAAGGGCGGGCGGGTCGAGCGGGGCGGCTCGCGTTTGACGGGCGAGGTGTGGGCCGTCGCCGAGGTCGTGCGCAGGCCTGGAGGGCGGCGGGGTCGGTCAGTCGACCTCTTCGAACTCGGCGTCTTCCTCGGCGGGAAGGCGAGGGCGGGCAGGGGGATCATTGCGAACGCCGTCGGCGACGGCGCGGCCGACCTCGCCGATGGCGTCGACGAGGCGAGAGGCGGCCGACGAGGCCACGACGCCGAGCTTGAGGCCCTTGCGGGCGAGCTCCTGGGCGACGGTCGTGGTGCGGACGATCAGCTCGCCGGGGCGGCAGTCGATGGCGTGGATGAGGACGGTCTCGTCGCCGAGCAGGGCGCTCAGGGCGCCGACGCTCTTCTTGTTGAGCTGCTTGCGGATGGGCTCGATCTCGTGAAGGTCGATGCGCAGAAGATCGGGGGCCTCCTGGGTGAAGGCGGCGTTGCTGCGATCGGCCAGGCGCAACAGAGTCTCGGGTTCCAGGAGGCGGTCGAAGATGGCGTGAACGAAGACGAGCAGGACGCGCTCGACGAGGCCGTGGGCGAAGGTCTGGATCTCGCGCATGAGGCGGACGCGGATGACCTGCCGCTTGACGGAGACCTCGATCGATTCGAAGCGGGCCTGGATGCGGAAGACGGGGCCTCGGACGAACTTGACGGCGCCCTGGATGTCCAGTTCGAAGTAGCCCTCGTAGAAGCGCACCGCCAGCGTCTCCCAGTGCAGCGGGAGCTCCTCGTCGAGGCCAGCGCGGGCCAGCACTCGGTTGACGGTGACCTCGGGGATGACGATGTCGCCGGCCGCCATGCGCCGCAGCAGGGGGAGCTGCTGGAGGGCCTTGCGCGAGCGGCCCATCGCCGTGCTCAGCAGCCTGTCGGTGATCGTGCGTTGTGTTGCCATGTCTCTCAGGACCGAGGTTGAGGCCGGGCCGCTGGCCCTGGCCCTTCGATGCGTCGCGATGGCCCGCTGCGCGGGCCTTGTCCGATCGCGGAGGCCAGGAGGCTACCACACCCGCGCCGAGAGCGCACCGCGAGGGGTCGCCGTCGCCCTGGACAACCAGGGGCCGAGGGGGCCTGTTCCCGCTCGCCGCGATCGGACCCCTCGCCCTCATCTGCGGCGCGGTCGCCTGAGCTCGACGGAATCAGGGCGAGAGGGAGGGGTCGATCAGCCTCTCGATCCCGCTGGAGACGGAGACGCCAAAGAGGAGGCTGATGACAATCCAGCAGCCAATCTTCAATTTCACCCACTGAGCTTGCCCCAACCGTCCTTGGAGCAGCCAGGACAGGTCGCCTCGGCTCGAGAGCTTGACGAAGTCTCCGAAGCCGAGCTGGTCTCCAAAGATCGGCTTGAAGAGGATGGCCGCGAGGGCGACTCCTGCAAGAATCCCGAGCAACTCGGCCATGTCTCGTCGTTCTCCTCTGGGCTGCTCTGGCCAACCCATCAAGGCGCCCGCAAGCGCGCGGCTCAACTGGAGGTGTCCTGTGGCGTCGAGCGCGGAGTTGGAGCATACAACAGCCATTCCCTGTATGAAATCAAGGGTTTGAGCAGCGCGATCGGCCCTTGATTCCGGGAGGCGCGGCGGCTGGCGTCCCTGTGTGAGGTTGGGATGGGGTTCAAGAGTCCTGTTCGTCAGTGGCGACGTCGATGGCGAAGTGCCGGTTGAAGAGCTCCACCATGAGCTTGTGGCCCTCTGGGGTGAAGTAGACCGACTTCGTCTTGCCTTTGGAGTCGTGTATCCACCCCTTCTGGACCATCCTGTCGAGGACGTCCCAGTCCATGCTCTTCCAGGCCCTCCAGGGGAAATCCTTGCGCTCGCGGAAGGTTGTCAGGAACAAGAGCGCCAGGGCCATCTCGTCGATTTTGTCTTCGTCGTACTTCACCTCAAGCGCCTCCGGCTCGGTTGTGTCAAGGCGATCTGGCCTTGCTTGATGGGGTGTCGATGGTGATCCGTCCGTCACCATAGACCAGGGCGCGGGTGGCTTGCCAGTACCGGGCGGGGGCGTCGAGGTCTTCGGTGACCTCGGTCATCCAGCCGACGGCGCCGTCGAAGAGGTCCTCGCGGGTGCGGGCGTTGGCGCTGGCGACGGCGTCTTCGAGGCGACGGCCGGCGGTCCACTCGGGCAGGAAGAAGTAGTCGAAGAGCGGGGCGATGTTGTCTCCGGGGTGCCCGACGTAGGCTCGGGCGCCGAGGTCGAGCCAGCGCTGGCCCTGGGCGGCGTCGCCGCAGCCGGTGTTGTAGACCAGGCGGAGGTGTCGGCGCAGGTTCGGGTCAAGCTCTGCGATCCAGTCGAGGTAGCTGTTGGAGTGGGCCAGCAGGAAGAGGTCGACGGCCTCGTAGGTCGCCAGGGCGCGCTCAAGGGCGCTCAAGAACTCGGCGCGCGTCTGGCTCCAGGGGATCGGCGCGCCCTCGACGAAGTAGCCGAAGCCGCTGTAGGCCGGCGCGATGAAGGCCAGGGTGAAGTGGCGCGTGGCGAACTTCTGGTAATCCGGCACGTCGTCCCGGATGGCGATGGCGGCGATCTGGGGCGTCTGGTCGACGAAGGCCGAGCGGGCGATCTGGCAAGAGGTCAGCAGGGTCAGGGCCAGCAGCGGCGCGGCGTATCTCAGCAGGATCATGAAGCAGGCGTCCAAAGGCCTTCAAGGGTTCAGGGCTTCGCGGATCGCGGGGGAGCAGCGGGAGGACGCGATCCAGGGTTGCTCGCACAAGGTCTGAAAGACGATATCAGCTTTGAGGCGCGACGGGCAGTGACATGAGGGGGTCGGTGGTGGTAGCTTCGGGGCATGAAAGCGAGACCCTTTCCAGCAGTTCGTCCACACGGTGAGTTCCAGGAGGTGTTGCCGGGTGTGCACCTGGTGACCGGCTCCATCTCGATAGGCCCGATGCGCTTCAGCCGCAACATGGTCGCGCTCGTCGAGGGCGAGGATGTGTGGCTCGTGAACACGGTCCGGCTCGACGATCGCGGGCTGAAGGCGCTCGATGGGCTGGGGCGCGTCGCCGGGGTGGTTCGGGTGGCGGGCTTCCACGGCAGCGACGATCCCTTCTACAAGGACCGCTACGGCTGTCCGGTGTACGCCGTGCGGGGGCAGACCTACTTCACGGGTGTGGACCCCAGAAAGGGCGAGATCTACTTCGAGGCCGATGTGGAGGTGGATTCAAGCAGCGCGCTGCCGGTCAAAGGGTGGTCGCTCTACACCTTGGACACGAGGACGCCGGAGGCCATCCTCCGCATTCCGGCCGGCGGCGGCACGTTGATCTCTGGAGACAGCCTCCAGAACTGGGCGGCACCCGATCGCTACTTCAACCTGCTGGCCGGCTTGGGGATGAGGGTCATGGGCTTCATCAAGCCCCACCAGATCGGCCCGGCCTGGGCGAAGCAGCTCAAGCCGGACCCCGCGAAGATCCGGGGGATCCTGGATCTCGACTTCGAGAACGTGCTCCCCGCCCACGGCGAACCTGTCCTGGGGGGCGCGCGGGAGAAGTATCGCCCCGCCATCGACGCCTACACGCGCCAGGCCGGGCGAGGGTGACGAAGTCTCAAGGTGAGCCTCCGAGGACGCCGCTGACACCTTCGACGATGATGAAGTCTGCCCTGGATGGTTGTCCGACCTTTCGCGTCACGTTGGGTCAGGTGAAAATCGGGCGAAACAAAAGCCCAACATCATCTTGTCAACATGGCCCAGACCGTGTGGGGTGAGTGTTTACTCACCCGAACCATGCGGACCCACAACAGGGTCATGTGTTCCAGATGAAGTGCTTGTGCCAATCCGCCCACATCGAGCGGTTCCCATCCAAGCTGTTCTATGAGTCCGCCGACGAACTTCTTTGCGGCCGCATCATCCCCGCAGTACATCATCCCCGGCTTGACGTTGAATCCTGGGTAGGACGAGTTCTCAAAGTTCTCGAAGCCGTAGATTGAAAAAGCCTTGACCACCCTGGTATCCGGAACGAGGGCCTGAATCATCTCTGAGCCGGACTGGACGCTGTTCAACCCATGGCTGAGCTTGGGACCGATGGGGTTGGTGCAGTCGACAAGAATCTTACCCTTGATCTCATCAGCCACTCCTTTGAGCGCAGTTTCGTTGATTTGGAATGGCGTGGCGAGGAAAACGACCTCCGCATCACCGACCGCAACCTTTGGCTCGACAATCTGCAGGTCAGGGTTCCTGGCGAGCGCTTTTTTCACGCTTTCGGAATTCGGATCGTTGGCCGCCAATGAAACCTGGTGGCCGGCGCGTTGCAGGTGGTCTGCCAATGGGGCTCCGACATTGCCGTATCCAATAAACGCGATTTTCATGATTCAATGCTCCTTTTGTCCATGTTTTTTCTGTTGCCCTCAGGCGGGATACTTCCCCGTCACTATGCCGATGGTGGGCGGGACAAGCAACGTTCTCTCATCAAGGCATCCATGGAGCCTCGATATCAGGTCAGATCGCCCACAGAGGCCATGCTGGAGGGCCGCTGAACGCTTATCCTTCCATTTCATTGGCACAGGCACAACCTTCGCAAATCGATGCCCGTGGTTTGGAGGGGCCGTTCAGCGCTCAGAATCATCGGCGGTGCGTAGCGCCTTCCGCTGCATGCTGTTGTTGGGCGGCTTCAGACTGCGTGCAAGAAGTCATCGCGAGCGCTTCTCTTTGTACATCAACTTATCGGCGGATAAGCAGGCACCCTCGAGTCCGACCGCAGGGTCGCGGATGGCGAGGCCAATGGAGGCCTTGATGTTCGCTTCGCTCAGCGCGGTCCGAAGACGCTCAAGGAACGCTTCCGCGTTGGTGCGGTCACACTCGGCGATGAGGACACCGAACTCATCTCCCCCAAGACGTGCAACGATGTCATTTGTCCGGGCAACGCTGCGCAAGGAAGCGCTCGCACACACGATGAGCGCATCGCCTGCTGCGTGTCCCTGCTTGTCATTCACTGCCTTCAGATCGTCCAGATCGATGATCAAAACTGCCGCAGGATGGCCATAACGGCGGCAACGCCCCTCCTCGGAGGCCAGCAAGCGATCCCAACCGCGGCGGTTGTACAAGCCCGTCTGTTCGTCCGTCAACGCCTCGACCTGGAGTTTCTCGGAACGGCGGGCCTCCTCTACGGTGCGAAGTTCAGCCTGAAGAATCGTGCTCAACATGGAGCCGAGCAACTCCACGAGCTCTTGCTCTTCGACGATCGACTCGGGCTGGGAAGACGGGTGAATCGCACACAGGGTGCCAAACAGGCTCCCGTCTGCGCGCATAAGGGGCAGACCGACATACGCCCTTATCTGGACCTGACTCCCGATGGGCGCCGCGGCGTATGCAGGGACGGCTTGCGAGCGCGGCGCAATGCGCGGGCCGTTGCCTTTCACCATCTCGGAGCAGAATGAATCGGCCCAGCGAAAGACCGTACCCGGCTCGACGCCGTAACCGTGATCCTCGCTCTGCAGCACGATCCAGTTGTCGCCCTCTGTGCGGGTGACCATCCAGAGATCGAAACCCAATCGCCGGTGGAGAAACGCAAGCACCGCGCGCCCGGCTGATTCGAAGTCGGAAAAATAGAGCGAGTCCACGCCACGCCTCTCCATAAAGCGCCCAACATTCTTCTTATATTGCCCGCAGGCGCACTCACAGCGGAACTCTTACAACGCGATCCAAGGGAACAACGCTACTGACGGCCTCCAGGGCACACAGAGGCCATAAGGTCACAAGAACTTTGCTGTACGACCTCCAAACTATACCGTTGGGGAGCGGTCGGCAACATCTTCGATGGTGCAGGCCGCTGGCGTGCTCGCTGTTTCACAAGTGATATCCCGCTCGTAGACCAGGGCGCGCACGGCGGCAAAGCACGACGTCCCGATCCCCATCGATCCCGTAACAGTCGAGGTCGCCGAACAAGGCGCTGAGATCAGGACGCGGTCGGCAGCGCAGGTCAGAAAGCGATCGGGCTGCAAGAGCCTGCCGTGGGGCGAGGATCTGAGCAACAACGAGGGGATGCGCTCGATAAGACGACCTGGACGTGGGGTGGGAAAGGGGGGGGGCCGAGGGCGTCGGCGGTCGGGAGGTTCTGGGCGGGGAGTTCCCGCGTGTGCGGGGATGCGGTGTTGTCGAGCGCGAGCAGCGTCGACCCCTGACTGGAGTTCCCGCGTGTGCGGGGATGCGGTAGAGTGGGGTGTGGTGCTCGGGTTGGATGGAATGGCCCTGAAGGGGCAGGAAGGGAGAGGTGGAGCGCGGTGGAGCGCTTGTTGGTCGGGATCGGCGGTGATGGCAGCGGCGTGGTGAAGGAGGGGGCGATGACGGGTCAGTTTGAGCACATGTCGATTGAGGATCTTCAGCTGCGCGAGCAGGAGCTGGAGGATCGGATCATGGAGGTGGCCGTCAAGATCGCCGAGCTGGTCGGGCGCGACGTGCCCCGGTATCTGGAGCGCGAGGCGCGGCGTCGGTGGTTGGGCGAGGGGGCCTTCGCGACGTCGATGGACGACGGGCGGCTCAAGGCGCTCAAGGGGGAGCTGGGGGAGCTGGGCAAGGCGCTCAACGCCGAGATCCGCGGGGATCTGGCCGACGCGGCGCTGTGGCTGGCCGGCGCTCGGGCCGAGAACCACAAGTCGCTGGAGGCCAACGGGGCCGTGTGGGCCGCGCTTCAGAAGATCGCCTGCAAGCTCAGCGGGTTGCTGGCGCGCTTTGACTTCCCGGCCGACGCCGAGGCGCCCGCTGGGATCACCTACGATCTGGTCTACAAGACCCCGGCCTACTTCATCGACCGCGAGTACTGTCCGAGCCACATCGAGGCCTACTGGCGGCTGGCCGAGGAGCGCGCCCAGATCGTCGAGGCGCGGGCCGCGCTCGAAGTCGAGCAGAGCCGCAAGACCCTTGAGGCCCGCTGGGGTCGCTTCTGAGACGCCGTCGGGCACGATAGACGCCGTCGAGCATGATAGACGCCGTCGGGCATGATGGACGCCGTCGAGCATGATGGACGCCGTCGAGCATGATGGACGCCGTCGAGCATGATGGACGCCGTCGAGCATGATGGATGCCGTCGGGCACGACAGGCGTCGTTGGGAGGGCGCGCGTCCCCTCCGACCAGGCCCAGGATCGCGCCTGGGGCGAGAGATCCAGGGGCGTGCCTGGGTTGTCGCCTTGAGCGTGAACCGGGAGCGACGCGCCGCTCTCCAACCGATGGCGCCGCTCTCCTCAACCTTATGCTGGTGACGACCTTGGAGCTGATCTCCCACCCTGAGCTGACCACCGATCTCTTGCTTGTGCGCCACGGCCAGACCGACTGGAACGTCGAGCGGCGCATCCAGGGCTGGCGGCCCATCCCGCTCAACGCCGAGGGCCAGCGTCAGGCGGCGGCAGCGGCGCGCCTGCTGGCCCACATCACCCCTGGCCGGATCATCTCCAGCCCGATCCTGCGCGCCGTGCAGACCACCGAGATCCTGTGCGACGGCCTCGGGCTGGCGCGCGAGTTTGACACCCATCCGGGCCTGGGCGAGTTCAAGATGGGCGCCTGGGAGGGGCACAGTGTCAATGATCTCAGGGGTTTGCAGGCGTGGAGTGACTACATCGCCCGGCCGGATCTGACGATCTTCCCGGAGGGCGAGTCGATGGTGGATATCTGGGAGCGGACGGTGTCGGCGGTCAACGGGATCGTGGCCGAGCACGGCGGCGGGTCGCTCGTGCTGGTGTCCCACGGCGGGCTGGTGCGCCTGTTGTTGCTGGCGGCCTATGGGGTGCCGCTGTCGGGCTACCATCGAACGCACGTCGACAACGCCTCGATCAGCCACATCCGGTTGCTGCCGGGGCGTCCGCCGCGCGTGCTGGCGGTCAGCCGGACCGCCGAGCCCGTCGAGGCGCTGCGGCCGGCGCGCGGGTCGGCAGGAGGGGGAACATGAGCCAGGGGAGGATCTATCTTGATCACAACGCGACGACGCCGATGGGATCGGCGGCGGCGGATCGGATGAGGGCCCTGGCGCAGGAGGACTTCGGCAACCCGAGCTCGCTGCACTGGGCCGGGGCGGGCGCCGAGGCGATCGTGGCCGAGGCGCGCCGTCAGGTCGGGGAGCTGGTGGGGGCCAGGGGCTCGGAGGTCGTGTTCACGGGCGGCGGGACGGAGGCCGACGTGACGGCGCTGTGGTCGATGGCGATGGCGGCGCGGCGGCGTGATCCTGGGCGGTTGCCGGCGCTGGCGTATCTGCGGGTGGAGCACCCGGCGATCGTGGAGGGGATAGGCCAGCTTGAGGCGCTGGGTTTGGCGCGCGGCGTGTGCGTGGAGGTGGACGGGCGCGGGCAGGTGGTCGAGGCGAGCTTGCGGGAGGCGGCGGCGGTCAGCGACGGGCTGTGCGCGATGTGGGCCAACAACGAGACCGGCGCGCTGCTGGATCTGGAGCTGGTCGCGGCCGTGGTCGCCGAGGCGGGCATCCCGTGGCATTGTGACGCGGTGCAGGCGGTCGGCAAGGTGCCCATCGACCTGGCTCGGGGGCCGGCGCGTCAGATTACGACCCTGGCCGTGGCGGCCCACAAGCTCTATGGCCCGAAGGGGGTGGGGGCGCTGATCGTGAGGCGCGGCGCGGAGCTGGTGCCGCTGCTGCCGGGCGGCGCGCAGGAGGGCGGTCGGCGCTCGGGGACGCTGAACGTGCCGGGGATCGCGGCCTTCGGGATCGCGGCGTCCGAGGCGGGGGCCAGGCTCGCCGGCGATCCGACCGGGGCGCGGGTGGGGGCGTGGCGGGATCGGCTCCAGGCGGCGATCCTGGGTCGTCATGAGGGATCGGCGGTCAACGGGGAGGGTTGCGGGCGGCTGCCGAACACGCTCAACGTGTCGATCATGGGGCCAGGGGGGGAGTGGGCCGACGGGGAGGGGTTGATGCTGTCGTTGAGCGCGGCGGGGATCGCGGTGTCGACGGGGGCGGCGTGCTCGGCGGGGTCGAGGCGCCCGAGCCGGATCCTGAGCGCGATGGGGTTGGAGCCGGCGCGCTGCCACGCCTCGCTGCGCGTCTCGTTCGGCCACACCAACGACGAGGGCGACGGGGCGCGGCTGCTCGACGCGCTGGGGAGGGCGCTGGCCGTCGGTTGAGGGCGCCTTGCGCCGATCGAAGAGCTCGCCTGGGGTGGTCGCAGGTCGGCTGGCGGCGCGCGGGTGTGCGGGCGAGCGCCGGGCGCGGTCGGGTCGGGCGGCAGGTCCGGCTGGCGGCGCGCGGGTGTGTGGGCGATGTCGCGCGTTGGCTCAAGAGGCGGATCGGGCGATCGGCCGGTGGGGCATGGCGAGTCAGCCTTGATAGGGAAGTGGCTTTGTCGCCTCAAGAACTTGGTCGCGTGGGGGCTCTGTGGAAGAGTGCGTCTCTGGGGCGGGGTTCAAGAGGCGGGGTCGCGGCGAGGTGGATCGCCGCGTCTCTGGAGGGGGTCCATGGGGCGCTCGGCGCGGGTGATGGGGGTGTGGTGTCTGCTGGCGTCGGCGTCGTGTGCGACGGCGGGGGCGGGGGGCGGGGGTGCGCCTCTGGTCGACGGGGTGCCGGAGCACCCGCCGGGGATCTGGAGTGATCGCTATGTGTCGCCCTCGGCTTACGCGCACGCGATAGAGGCGGTGGCGCATTGGGAGTCGGGGAGGCTGTCGGAGGCGGCCTCGCACGCGGATCTGGCCTTGAGCTTTGATCCGGAGTCGGTGTCGTTGAGGTTGACGCTGGCGGAGATCCACCTGGAGATGGGGGAGGTCGAGCGGGCCGAGGAGCGCCTCGGTGAGGCGTTGGAGCGCGATCCGGGGTCGGCGCGGGCGCAGGCTGTGGCGGCGCGGGTGGCTTTGAGGCGCGGGGAGGCGGCGGAGGCGGCGCGGCTGTATCGCCGCGCGGTGTCGATGGATCCGGGCGACGTGGAGGGTCGGAGGGGGCTGGCGGAGGCGCTGGCGGCGGCGGGGGACGCGGCGGGGGCGGGTGAGGCGCTGGAGGCGGTGCTGGCGGCGAGGCCGGGTGACGTCGAGGCCTTGCTGGGGTTGGGGGAGAGCGAGCTGGGTCGGGGCATGGCGGCGGAGGCCAGGGGTCGCTTTGAGCGGGCGGTGTCGCTCAGGCCGGAGGAGGGCGCGGGGTATCTGGGCTTGTCGCGCGCGCTGGCGAGCCTGGGGCTGGAGGGTGAGGCGGCGGAAATGGCGAGGCGTTGCGCGCAGTTGGCGGGCTCTGGTCGGGCGGCGTGCTGGGCGCAGCGGATCGCGCTGCTCGGGGATCAGGAGGCCAGGGCGGCGGCGCGGGCGCTGTCGCAGGAGCCTGGGGTGGCCGAGGGGTTGGCGGATCGGCTCCTGGAGGCGGGCAGGGGTGAGGCGCTGGTGTGGCTGGCGGAGGGCTTGTCGGGGGGGGCCGGGGGGGATCTGTGGGGTCGGGTCGGGCGCTATTACGAGGGAGAGGGGAGCGCGCTGGAGGCGGCCAGGGCATATGGTCGGGTGTTGAAGGGCGGCGCGGGTTATGTGGAGGGGCAGTCGAGGCGGGGGGCGCTGCTGGGGGAGCTGGGGCGCTGGCGCGAGGCGGTGGAGGCGGCCGAGGCGGCGGTGGAGGCGGCGCCAGGGAGGGCCGAGGGTTACTTGTTGCTGGCGGCGCTCTGGGAGCGTCAGGGCAAGGTGCTCAAGGGGCTCAAGGTGCTTGAGGAGGGGGTGCGGGCGTTGCCGGGCGACGTGGGCCTGCTCTACCGGTTGGCGGTGCTGGCGCGGGAGGCGGGGCAGGGTGAGCGGGCGCTGGAGGCGCTGGAGGCGGTGGTGAGGCTGGACGGTCGGCACGGCGGGGGGTTGGGCTTGCTGGGGGTCGTGGTGGCCGAGTCGGGTCGGGACCCGGCGCGGGCCGAGGGGCTCTTGAGGGGGGCGCTGGAGGTGGAGGGTGAGCGGGCGGATCTGCTCGGGGCGCTGGGGGGTGTGTTGATCTTGCGGGGCAAGTACGACGAGGCGCTGTCGAGGCTGGAGCGGGCGGCGTCGATGTCGCCGGGGTCGGCGCAGATCCTGTCGAGGCTGGGCGACGCGCGGCGGGCCGACGGTCAGATCGAGGGTGCGCTGGAGGTCTGGGGTCGGGCGCTGGAGATGACCTCGGACAAGGGGTTGAGGGTGGAGTTGATGGCGAAGATCAGGGCTTTGTCGCTCGGCGGCGTGGAGTAGGCGATGGCGGTCAGGCGGGTGTTCCTGGGCGGGGTGGTGTTGTTGGCGCTGGCGTCGATGGGGGCTTCGTGCGGGCAGCCGATCCCGAAGCCGGGCGACGCGATCGAGGACCCGTTGGAGTTGTTGGGCGCGGTCAGGTCGGCGACGGAGGCGATCGTCGACGCGCGCTTTCTGGATGTGCGGCTGGATTACTTCGGGGATCAGGGGAGGGTGTCGGTCGATCAGCTCATCTTGATGCAGCGCCCGGATCGGATCCGGATCCAGACCTATATTCCGGGGTTGGGGGAGGTGGCCGGGGTGCTGGTGTGCGCGTGCGGGCAGTTCGCCTACCACGATCGGCAGCAGAACATCTACTATTACGGGCCTGCGACGGCGCAGAACGTGGGTCGGGTGATGCCGGTGGGGCTGGGATGTCGGGATCTGGCGGGGGTGATGCTCGGCGGCGCGCCCCACGAGCGGCTGGGGGACTTCGCCGAGGCCCCGTCGCTGTCCTGGGATGGCGAGGAGGGGCTCTACCGGCTCAGCTGGGCGGCGCAGGCGGTCAAGGGGGAGGAGGGCGACTCCCGGGCGGAGCTGCTGGTGCGCCACGGCGACTGGCGGGTGGCGCAGATGACGACGTGGACACGGGATGGAGAGAAGCGATATATTTACACGGCGAAGGACTTTGAGAAAATAGGCGGGGCGGTGTTGCCGATGAAGCGCCGCTTCGTGGTGCCGCAATCTGATGAGGATTTTTCTTTGACCTTCGGGGAGGTTCAGCTTGATCCTGAGCTGGCCGAGGAGCTCTTCGAGCTGGAGGCGCCAGGGGGCTCCCCGGTCAGCTACATCGGGCCGGAGTCCTCGCCGCCGCCGCCGCCGGTCGGCGGCAACCTTTGCGGTCAATGAGGTGGGGTCGCGCAGGGCGGGGATCGGATGATCGATGACGAAAAGGTCGCGCGGCTGGTGCTTCAGGAGCGCTTGATCGACGAGGGTGGTCTGGACGAGGCCCGGCGTCAGCAGCGCCGCCACGGCGGCGATCTTTATGGCGTGTTGATCGAGAACGGCTTCGTCGACGAGGAGCGGACGATCACGGCGGTGGCGCAGGTCCTCAACATCCCCTGCGTCAGCCTGCGTGAGTTCGAGCCGGAGTCCCAGACGACGGCGCTCTTGCCCGTGGCGCTGGCTGCGCGGCACCGGCTGATCGCGCTCGGGGTCTCGCGCGAGCAGGATCCGCCGGCCCTCTACCTGGCCATGTCCAACCCCATCGACATGATCGCGCTGGACGAGATCGGGCAGGCCACCGGGATGGACGTGGTCGGCTTCCTGGCCGGTCCGCTGGACATCGATCGGACGCTGGAGCGCTGCTACGGCCACGCGATCTACCAGCACCAGGTGCAGTCGCTCGAAGGGCTGCTGGGCGACAACTCCGCGGGGTTGCGCGACCCCTTCGCCGGGCCGAGCGTCTCCCAACTCCTTGATCTGCCGATGCTTGAGGGGATCGGCGTCTTCGAGGGCGGCGCAGCGCGGCGCGGCGCCCCCGCCCCCTTTGGATCCGATGAAGAGGGGTCGGAGGTTAGTTCGAAGAAGGGCTCCTCGACGAACCTCGACGTGCCTCCGATGCTCATCCACGCCCCCGCGCCCATCCTCGACAGCGTCGATCTGGCCTCTCTGGAGGTCTTTGACGAGATGCTGGAGGTTGATCTGGAGGGCTTCGGGGACGTTCAGGACGTCGATCTCTTCGGGGTGCGGGGCTCCAGGATCTTCATGTCGCCGGAGTCGCTGACCGAGGCTGGCCGCCAGCGCCTGATGGAGGTCTCCCAGGCCAGCATCTCGGCCCAGAACAAGGCCGGCAATGCGACCGTGATAGGCCCCTTCAAGACCCTCGAAACCCCCGAGGCCGCGGCGATCGCCAAGGCGCAGCGCGCCCAGGCGGCCTTCAAGAGCGGCGTCAGTGCCGCGCGCCGCTCCGCTTCCAGCGATGAGACGGTCTCGGCCGACGACAACCTCTCCCAGCTCCCCTTCCCCCGCGAGCTGACCGGGCGCTCCGTGCGCCTCCTGAACCAGGTCGTCCTGGAGGCGAGCGCCGAGGACGTCCTCGCCTCGACCCCGCCCGAGGCGCTCCTCAGAGCCGCCATCCGCGCGCTGATCAAGCGCGAGCTGCTGACCGAGGCCGAGCTGCTCCAGGAGCTCTCCCAGGCGACAAAGGCGGACCCGCCGGGCGAAGGGCCCAAGAGCAGGCCGATCGCGATCGGCAAGATGACCCCGGTCAGCAAGGTCTCCACGCCCGGCGCGGGCGCCTCGGCCAGGAAGAGGGGCGACCCTTGAGGCGCGCGACCTCCGCGCGAGGCGCCGCGCTGGCCTTCGAGGCCAGGCGAGCGCGTCAGCCGAGCATCAGCGCGTAGACCTCCCTGGGGCTCATGCCCGTGTGCGCCGCGACGATCTTCTTGATGGCGTTCGGAGGGGTGTCCAGGCCGCGCAGCGTGTCGATCAGGCGCAGGGCCTCGGCGTTCTGCGCGCCCTCCTGCGGCGGCGCGACGTCGCCCTCGATGATCAAGACCACCTCGCCGCGGATCGCGTCGCGGGCGGCCAGGATCTCGATCAGCGCGCTCAGGGGGCCGCGCAGGAACTCCTCGTAGCGCTTGGTCACCTCGCGGGCGACGCAGGCGCGGCGATCGCCGAGGATCTCCAGAGCGTCGCGCAGCACCTCGACGAGCCGCCGCGGGGACTCGTAGAGGCAGAGGGTGGCGCTCTGGCGGCGGACCTCCTCAAGGTGATGCTGGCGCTTGCCGCTGGAGGAGGGCAGGAAGCCCAGAAAGAGGAAGCGATCCGTGGGCAGCCCCGAGGCGACCAGCGCGCACAAAAAGGCCGCCGGGCCCGGCAGGGGCACGACCCTCAAGCCGGCCTCGACGCAGGCCACCACGAGGCGGAAGCCAGGATCGGAGCAGGCCGGCGTGCCCGCGTCGCTGACCAGCGCCGCCGAGATCCCGCCCTCGGCCATCTCGCGGGCGATGGCCGGCGCCCGCTGGCGGGCGTTGTGGTCGTGGTAGCTGACCAGGCGCGCGCGCACGCTCATGCCCAGCGCCGCCAGCAGCTGTCGCGTCGTCCGCGTGTCCTCGGCCGCGATCAGATCGACGCCGGCCAGGATCGCCCGCCCCCGCGGGCTCATGTCCCCCAGGTTCCCGATGGGCGTCGGCACGATGTACAGCGTCGAAGGCTCCACCTCGCCGTCTTCAGAGTCGGCGGGCCTGTTGTCGAGCGTCGTCATGGGTCGCTTGGTCCTGTCCGGGGTTCAGGCGATCTTGACACCTCTCGACCCCCTGGCATACACTGCCTCGCGCTCTGTCTTTTGATTTAGATAAGCGCATGAATTTATTAGGCAATCTGGACGCCATCGAGGGTCGGGGCGTCGCCCGCAACAGGATGGGGTCGAGCGCACTCGGCGTCAAGCCGCAAAGGCGCCCTGCCCTTGAGCGGGTTCGGCGATGACGCCGCATCGGTGAGCGAGGAAGAGCGGAATGGCGAAGAACAAGAAGACGGCAGGAGACAGCACGCCTTCGGCGGACGAGATCATCGAGGCGCTCGCGCTGGAGATGGGCGTGGACAGCCAGAAGGATGGGGCCGAGATCGAACCCGGGGTGGTCGAGGCCGCTGAGGCGGTCAAGCCTGGACCTGTGGAGGCGCCCGCGCCTTCGAAGGCGCCCGCGGCGAAGAAGGCCGCAGATCCGATGGCGGGGCTTGGCGGGATCTTCGAGGTGCCGACCAATGAGGGCGACAAGAAAGCCAAGGCGCCCAGGAAGCCCGAGCGAGAGGGATCGCCGTCGAGCGCGGGTGTCGAGGCGATAGACGCCCTCTTCAACGTCAGCGGCTCGCCCGCCCCGGTGGACTTGAGCGACGCGTCGTCGAGCGGCCTGGATGCCGGCGACGAGGATCAAGAGCTGGCGCGGATGGAGCGCAAGGTCGGCGGCGGCGCGAACCGCGCCCTGATCGCGGTCGTCGTCGTCATGGCCATCGGCTTGCTCGTGATGGGCCTGGTGGCCTTCGGCGGCAAGGGCGTCGTCGACGACGTGGGCGCCGTCATGAGCGGCACCTACCGCGACAAGAAGGACTCCGAGAAGCGGCGTCAGGAGGAGGAGTGGCGCAAGCAGCAGCTTGAGCAGATGGAGAAGTACGGCTCGCTCAACATCACCGGCGAGCCCAACTACGCCTCCATCAAGCTGCAGCTTGAGGGAGAGCCGGAGCCGCGGACGGTCTTCGCCCAGACGACCAGCGGGCTGTGGCGCGATCTGTCCACCCCGACGATCATCCACAACCTCAAGGTCAAGAAGCCCATCAACATCCGTATCGAGGCGCCCGGCTACAAGACCCACGTCGAGACGCTCACGGAGAACATGTGGCAGGAGACCCCGACGGGCGAGTACCAGTACTCCATGTCGCGCTACCTCGTGCCGGAGAACGAGGCCGTCCGCGCCGAGCTTGAGGATCGGATGCTCGAGTTCGACGAGAACCTGGAGATCAACGGCATCATCCACGTCGACTCCAAGCCGCCCGGCGCCAAGATCAAGCTCAACAACCGGCTCGTCGTCGACAAGGATGGCAACCCGATCTTGACCAAGGCCGATGGCCCCGTGGTGCTCAGCGCGCAGATGGTCGACCCTGAGGACAAGAAGAAGGAGGCCCTGCCCCTGAAGATCAACACCCCTCCGGACAACGGCTACAAGATCGACGTCTTCTTCGACGGCGAGGGCGAGCCGAAGTACGTCGCCGTCGTGCAGCGCAACCTGTGGACCTGCAACCAGAAGGAGGAGAATGAGCTCAAGCGCCTCGGGGCCGACGCCCGGCCCGTCCTCAAGTGCGACTACTCCTATCGCGTCCTGGCCGACTTCGAGGGGATCAAGACCGAGATCCGGCGCCTTGAGGCCATCGAGGAGGAGATGAGGAAGCAGAAGGAGGAGATGGAGCGCCTGCAGAAGGAGGCCGAAGCGGCCTCCAAGGGCTGATCCCTCTCCCGAGGAGCCCCGCATGGCCCAGAACCGCCAGCTCAGGCTCCTGGAGGCGCTTCGCCAGAGGGAGCAGCGCCAGCGCCCCTTCTCCCTCGACGAGCTGGTCGAGGCCACCGGCTACAAGCTCAGCACCCTCAAGACCTACACCACCAAGCGGCTGCGCGGCACGCTCATCTTCGAAGACGAGCAGGGCCTGCTGACCTGCCGCGGCGCCCTGGCCATCACCCCGGAGGCCTTCTTGCGCCGCCTGGATCAGCGCCGCGCCACCTCCGAGCTCTCCGCCGAGGACCGCCTCGTCGACGACCTGTGCGCCCGCAGCCACGAGCACCTGCTGCTGGCCCTGACCCTCTACCACCGCCCAGGGGCGCGCAGCGGCGTCGAGGTCTTCTGCCACCACATCGGCCGCGCCTGGACGCTGCTGCTGCTGGCCGCGCTCGTGGGCGACGAGCCCGAGAGCGTCGCCGCGCTGCTGCGCGGTCAGCTCGGCGACCCCGCCGCGCGCGCCCTCTCGATGGCCTTCGACGACCCCGACGACCCGGTGCGCCGCAACATCGCCCTGATCGGCGACCTGGAGCGGGCCTCGGGGCTTGCGCCCCTCGGGCACCTCCAGGGCCCCCTCTCGCGCCTCTTCCAGGCCAGCGTCCTGAATTACGGCCAGATGTACCGCCGTGTGACCGGCGATCCCGTCGTCGCCGGCGGCCTCAGCGGCGTCCTGAGCGAGTCGCCGCCGCCCGACCTCGCCCGCCTCGGCCTGGAGATCGGCGCCGCCGCCGAGGCCCTCGGCGCGCTGCTGCGGCGCTTCGAGGCCGAAGAGGCCGAGCTCCAGAGCCCCCGCTTTGCCACCCCGGCGGGCTACCGCTGGCAGCTCGCCCCCATCGGCGAGGCCCTGCCCATCGACCTCGACGAGGATCTTGAGGCCACGACCGCCCCGCTGGATCTCGACCTCCAGCGGCCGCTCTTCGAGAACCCGCTCGACCTCCAGCGGCCGCTCTTCGAGGACCCGCCCGCGCCCTCGACCCCCGCGCCGCCCGAGGAGCCGCCCGGCCCCGCGCCCGAGACGATCGAGGCGCTCCTGGCGCTGGCCTTCGAAGGCCTGCAGGAGGGCGACAGGCGCCTGCTGGAGCGCCGGGTGCTGGAGGGCGCCCCGCTGGTGCGCCTGGAGGCCGAGCACGGCATGGGCGCCGAGGCCCTGCGCGGGCGCCTGGGCGAGATCGTCGACCGCCTCCACGCCCGCTGGGAGTTCGACGCCGCGCGGCTGACCTCGCCGCTGCTCCAGGCCATCCAGGCCAACGGCGGGCTCGTGCACCAGACCCGCGTCGAGGCCCTGACCGGCACCTCGGACCTGAGGCGAGCCGCGCTGGCGCTGGCCATGGCGGGCGCCAGCGGCGTGCGCCGCTGGAGGGACGAGTTCCTGACTCGCCTGCCCCCCGAGGACTTCGCCCGGCGCCTGGGGCAGCTCGGCGACGCCCTGCGCGGACAGCGCGAGGCGCGCCTGCCCATCCTCCGGGTCATGTCAATGTCCAATGAGATCGCGGGCTTCTCGCTGGCCAGGCCAGCCTTCGAGCGCCTGCTCGCGGTGGCCTTCCGCATGGTCATCGGGGAAGACGACCGGGTCGTGGTGCGCCGCACGCGCACCGATCGGCTGCTCAAGCTGATGGCCGCCGAGGACAAGCCCCTGCACTTCGTCGAGATCGTCGACCTCTACACCGGCGCCCACCCCGACGAGGGCGAGTCGGAGGAGGCCGAGGCCGAGCCGGGCGACCAGCGCGCCCTGGAGGCCAGCCTGGAGGCCATCCTGCGCGCCCACGAGGACATCTACGCCCTGGGCCGCGAGACCTGGGTCCACCGCGCCGCCCTGCCCATCGCGCCCGGGAGGCTCGACGAGATCGTGGCCTGGTGCGTCGAGTTCATGGAGGGCCTCACCGGGGCCATCACCCCCCAGAAGCTGCTCGGCGAGCTCGACAGGGTTGGCAAGGACCGCCGCGGACTCAACGCCGCCCTCCTGCGCGACGCCCTCTCGCGACACTCCGACGTCGTCACCTTCAAGAACGAGAGCCTCGTGGCCCACGTCGAGAGCTTCCGCGAGGGCGGCCTGACCCTCGACGAGGCCCTGGAGCGCATCCTGCTCCAGTGCGCCGAGCCCCTCTCGCTGCCCCAGGTCCTCGAACTCCTGCCCGAAGGCGTCAACTTCCACCGCACGGCAGTCCACGCCAGCCTGCTCACCTCGCCCTGGGCGATCTCGCTGGGCCGCGGCCGCTTTGATCACATCGACGACGTCGGCCTCGACGAGCCCCGCCGCCGCCGCCTCATCGACATGGCCGTCGCCAGCCTGCCCGAGGACGGCTCCCCCATGTCCTGCCGCGCCCTCCTGGACGAGATCAACCCCATGGAGCCCGGCCTCGGCGGCGGGCGCCGCTCCGAGGCGCTGGCCATCCTCTGGGGCCTGCTCCACAAGGACGAGCGCGCCCAGTGCGGCCCCGGCGGCCAGGTCGCCCGCAGCAGGGACGAGGGCGCCCGCGCCCTCCTCCAGGCCGCCATCGTCGAGGTCCTCGAAGACCTCGAGGTCGCCCACATCCGACAGCTCCGCATCGAGCTGACCGCCCGCTACGGCCACGGAGGCATGGAGAGCGCCTTCCGCGGCCTGCTGTCCGACTGCGTCGAGGCCGGCCTGATCAAGCGCCTCCCCGGCCGCCTCTACGTCCTCAACCCCAGAGGTCAGGAGCAAACCTGATGGCAGCACCTCCCCCTTCACGGACGCTGAACTTCGAGGTGGGCATGGGCCGCGCTCTTGTCCTCTCATGGATCGTCGCGCTGGCAGGCTGCGCCGTCGCGCCAACCCCCCAGGCCGAGGAGATCGTCATGGACAAGGCGCCCGAAGCTGCGCCCGAGCCCGGCGACGCGCCGGTCGAGCAGACCCCCGAGGCGCGCGCCCGCCGCTTCGTCGCGCTGATCGCGGAGGGTCAGGGCGACGAGGCCTTCGCGATGATGGACGACACGATGAAGCGCGCCATGCCGCCCGAGGGGCTCGTCGGCCTCTGGGGGCAGCTGCGGCTCCAAGCCGGCGACTTCGAGGGGCAAGGGGCGGCGCGCCAGGAGGCGCTCCCGGGCTACGAGGCCGTCCTGGTGCGGTGCACCTTCGAGCGCGGCGAGCTGGACATCAAGGTCGTGCTGGACGCTGAGCTGCGCGTGGCGGGCCTCTTCGTCCTCCCCCCGAAGGAGGACCTGCCCCAGTGGCAGGCGCCGGCCTACGCCGATCCCTCGACCTTCGAGGAGCGGGAGGTCGAGGTCGGCGCGGCGCCGTGGGTGCTGCCCGGCACGCTCACGATCCCGAAGGGGCCAGGGCCCCACCCGGCCGTGGTGCTGGTGCACGGCTCCGGGCCCAACGATCGCGACGAGACGATCGGCCCGAACAAGCCCTTCAAGGATCTGGCCTGGGGGCTGGCCACGCGCGGGATCGCGGTGCTGCGCTACGACAAGAGGACCAGGGTCCACAGCGGCGCGATGGCCGGCCTGGCCGCCATGACGGTCAACGACGAGTCCGTGGACGACGCGCTGGCGGCCGTCGAGCGGCTGCGCGCCGAGCCGCAGATCGACGCAGCCAGGATCGCGGTGCTCGGCCACAGCCTCGGGGCCACGGTCATCCCCCGGATCGGCGCCCGCGACGCCCGGATCCACGCCCTGGTGGCGATGGCGCCGCTGGCGCGGCCCCTCGAAGACGCCATGGTCGATCAGTACACCTACATCTTCGGGCTCGACGGCGCGCTGTCCGATCTGGAGGCGGAGAAGCTCGAAGAGGTCAAGGCCGACCGGGCCAGGGTCAAGGCGCTCAAGGCCGGCGATGGCGGGGTGCTCGGCGCGCCGGCCTCCTACTGGCTCGATCTGCGCGACTACAAGCCCCACGAGGCCGCCAGGGCGCTGAAAGGCCCGCTGCTCGTCCTCCAGGGTGAGCGGGACTACCAGGTCACGGTCAAGGACGACTTCGCGCTCTGGCAGGCGGCGCTGGCGGGCCAGAAGGGCGCCACGCTCAAGGTCTATCCGGGCCTCAACCACCTCTTCATCGCGGGAGAGGGGCCGCCGCGCCCCGCGGAGTACGGCGACCCAGGGCACGTCGCCGAGGTCGTCATCGACGACGTCGCCGCGTGGCTGCGAGCCCGATGAGGGCCAGCGCGGCCCACGGCGTCAAGAGGGCGCCAGCGCCGGGCGCCGCCTGACAGCCGCCCTGCGCAACCTGCTCGCCCGGCGCAGCGGCGCCTGCCTTGATCTCCAGCGCGGTCATCGACGAGGGCGCCGCGAAGGGCGACGAGAGCGCCAGCGCCGGGGATCGCCGCAGGATCAGGCACCCCTCGGGCGCGCCACAGACCAGGACGTGATCTTGTGGGACGCAAATCCCTTCGGGCCGCTGGTCCTCGGGCCGCTGGTCCTCGGACCGCTGGTCCTCGGGCGGCTGACCGCCTGCGTCGGGCGCATCTGCTTGTCGATCCTCGGGATTTTGTCCTTCGGGGGTCTGTCCCTCGGGATCTTGGTCCTCAGAACCCTGCTCTTCGGCGGCGCTGGCGTCGAGCCCGTCGGCGGTGGCTTCGCAGGTCCAGGTGTCGGGGCAGTCGTCCGGCCGCAGGCATGCCATGAGCCGCGGCGCGCAGACCCCAAGATCGGTGCCGGTGAAGCCGAGATGGACGCGGACGCGGTCGCAGAAGAAGCCCTCGTCGGGGGCGCCGTCGGCGCCGGATCGGCAGTGGGCGTCCTCGCCGCACTCGGTCGCGGGCGCGCACTGGCCCTGGGGAAGGGTCGTGGGCGTCTCGCAGGGCGGGCCTTGTGGGGGGTCGCCGTCGGCGCACAGGGGCCGGCCCTTGTCGTAGCAGACCTCGGCGCCCTGGCAGTCCTCGTGGCCGTCGCAGCTGTCCTGGGTGATGGTGATGCAGAGGCCGTTGTCGGGGCATTGCGCGTCGAGGGTGGGGCAGGGCGGGCTGTCGAGCGCCAGCGCGCAGACCTGACCTTCGGGGCACTGGGGGTTGGCGGTCCGACAGGGGACGGGCGGGCAGCTTCGATCGAGGGCGGAGCAGGGCTGGGCCCTGGCCTCGGTCGCCGTCGAGGCGAGCCAGAGCGCGACGAGCGGCAGGGCGAGCGGCAGGGCAGAGGTCGACGCGGGCGGCCTTCCTGGGGTGCGGGTCGGGGGGGCGGTGTGCCTCGTGCCCTTCATCGCCTCTAGCCGATGGAGGGGGGGAGGTAGTTCGGCCCGAAGCACATCGGGGTGAAGCCCGCGTCGGCGCCGGAGTCGGTGTAGCGCGGCGTCCACCCTGCCTGGCTCTGGAAGAGGCGGATGGCGCGGATGGCGCGCTCCTGGCACAGGTGGAACCAGTGCAAGGTGCCGCTGGGGACGTTGATCATGTCGCCGGCGACGACCTCGACGCTGAAGACAGGGCCGTCCTTGGGGTGGATGTGGAAGAGGCCGCTGCCGCCGACGATGAAGCGCACCTCGTCCTCGTCGTGCCAGTGCTCCTTGTCGAACTTCGCCAGCATGACATCCAGGTTGGGGAGGTCGGGGGTGATGTTGATCACGTCCGCGGTGACGTAGCCGCCCTCGCGCATCAGGGTCTGGATCGGGGCGTCGTAGGCGGCCAGGATCGCCGCGTTGTCGGCGTCTGCGGGGAGGTCGTCGCCGCCTTCGAAGCGCCTGTACCAGATGCCGAAGGGGCTCAAGAAGGCCTGGATCTCCCGTGGGTCTGTCAGGGCGCGGCCTTCATCGCGGATGTTGAGCGTGGCCATGGGGTCTCCTGCGGTTCGTGTCGTCGCGTCTTGCGGGTGAAGGCGGCGCGTGGGCTCAGGGCGGGTCGCGCTCGCAGATGAAGCTCTGGCTGGCGTCGCATTCCTCGTCGTTCCAGGTGCCGGCCCAGTCGTCATCGGTGTGGATCTCGACGCAGTCTTGATCGTTGTTGTTGTTGGGCTGGCCCGAGTTCCAGTTCGTGTAGCCAGGCTCGGAGCCGTCGGTCCAGACGAAGCGGCCGCCCTCCTGCAGGTCGTTGAGGCCGATCCACGTCTCGCCCAGGGACGCGAGCTGGGCCTGCTCAAGCAGCCAGAGGTTTTCGGCGGCGTCGTCGACCTTGGCGAGGTGCTGGGCCGTGGCGGCGCAGAGGTCGTGGGCCTCGGCCCAGTCCGCCGTGGCGTCGCAGATCATGTAGGCGCGGCCCCCGAAGAGGGCCACGGGGCAGGGGCAGGCGCCGCTGTCGTCCGGGGCGCCGTCGCAGTCGTTGTCGGCGCCGTCGCACATCTCCGGGGCGCTGGAGGAGACGGCCGGGTTGGCGTCGTCGCAGTCGCCGCGGGTGGCGACGTGATCGGCCGGCGCCTCGCAGCTCTGGACGCCTGGGGAGGCGCTGTCGCCGTCCCCGTCTGCGTCCAGATCCGGGTACCAGAGGTCGGGGCAGGGCTCGGGTTCCGGCGTCGGCTCGGGCTCCGGCGTGGGCTCGGGCTCCGGCGTGGGCTCGGGCTCCGGCGTCGGCTCGGGCGTCGGCTCAGGCTCCGTCGGCTCAGGTTCCGGCGTGGGCTCGGGCTGGGGAGGCGCGACCTCGGGCGGATCGGCGTCGTCGAGGCCGGCGTCTCCATCCCCTTGATCCACAACGGGAACCCCCGAGACGCACGCCGCAGTCAGGAGGATCAGGAGCGTCCACAGTGCTTTCATCAAAACGCGGGGCATGGGCGGATCCGAGGTCAGCGGCCAGCAACCTCATTGTGAAGGCTGGCCGCGTTCGGTGCAAGTCCGCAGGCCAGGGCGAGGTTGGTCGTCGATCGCCCCACGCTCCTCGCGCCGCCCCCGTTGGGGACGGGCTCGTCGGGTGGGGCTTGGATGCCCGGGTGGGCTGCGCCCTGTCGGTCGCAGGCCAGCGGACGGGCGCCAGAGAACCGCAAGGCAGGATCCGCGCGTCGAAGTGGGCCTGTGGATTGGGGTTTTCACGCCCCCTGGTGCCGACCTGGCCCGCCCGCTGGCCTGCGACCGACAGGGCGCAGCCCACCCTGGATTTCTAGCCCCACCCGACGAGCCCGTCCCAACGGGGCGGTGCGAGGAGCGTGGGGCGTTCGTCGTGCGTGGGGCGATCGTGGGGCGATCGTGGGGCGCTCGTGGAGCGTGGGGCGCTCGTGGAGCGTGGGGCGCTCGTGGAGCGTGGGGCGATCGTCGTGCGTGGGGTGATCGTCGGGCGTTGGGGGCGGTGCGGTCGGGATCGAGGTCGCCCGACGAGATCGACGATTGCCGAGCCGGGCCTCGGGCCAGCGCGGGCGTTGACATCGCGGCGGGGCGCCACACCTTGGGCCCTGACCTGCGGCGGGATCGCCGACAGGGTCCACCTGACAAGGGACGATCATGCAGGGCTCATCAAAAGCCTACGCTCGGGGAGGAGCCAGCGCGCGTCCGCGCGCGCCCATGAATATGGGCGTGTGCGGGTTCTCGAATCGCGCGCGCAGGGACAAGCGCCAGCGGCGCTGAGTCGAGCTCCAGGTGAGCCTGCGCTCGCCTCCCTCATTTTTCAACCACACCGCGCCCGGTCCTTTGAAGACCGAGCGACGCGACGTCGCCTTGGTTCCGACAGGGCGGTCGGCGGGCGCTTGCGCCCGTCGCCGCGCGATCCTGCGGCTCCACGGGAGATCGTCTCGGGCGGCGCTTCGCCTCAAGGCGGCGCGGCCAGCGTGGACACCTTTTGTCAGGAGACGGACAATGCGTCATCGTCAGAAGAACTACTGGTCCAAGAAGAAGGAGACCTTCAACGAGGGCAAGGCCGCCCGCCAGCGGGCGGCGCTGCTGCGCACCTACGAGCACATCGAGCACGTCCACATGGACAAGGAGGGCGACCTCTACGTCGTGACCTACTCCGCGGCCACCTGGTGGCTCGACGCGCTGAGCGAGGCCAAGATCAAGATCTGAGCCCGCGACGCCGCGCGCCGATTTGAGGTGGACTCAGGTCGGCGCGCGGCGTCGCGGGCGATGGCGGCGCGGCGGCCCGGCAGGTCGGGTCAGTCGATGATCTCGTAGACGCGATCGGGGCTGCGGGCCTCGTTGTTGGCGGCGTCGACGGCGCGGACGCGGAAGCGGCGCTGGCCGGGCGAGCCGACCTTGACGGTCCAGCGGTACTCGCCGTTGGAGGTCTCGCAGCCGACCCACTGGGAGGTGGAGGGGCAGCTGTAGGCCTGGCCGTTGTAGTCCCAGATCAGCTCGACCTTGGACAGCGAGCCATCGTCGCTGACGATGGCCACGATGGGGACCTGGGACTGGGCAGGGCGAGTCTCGTTGACGGTCGGGGTGTTCAGCGCGATGGTCGGGGGAGAGCTGTCGCGGGTGGTGCGGACGTGGACGGTGCGCTGGCCGGAGGTGGCCTCGTTGCCCGCCGCGTCGAAGGCGCGGACGCTGAAGGGCCTGGGGGCCTCGGAGCCGACCGAGACCTGCCAGGTGTAGCGCGAGCCCTGGACGGTGCAGGTGACGAACTGCTGGTTGGTCGGACAAGGGTAGGACTGGCCGTTGAAGCCCCACAGGAGCTGGACGTTGTCGATCGCGCCGTCGTCGGTGACCTCGGCGGTGACGGTGACGGAGCTGTTGGGGGGGCGCGTGGTGCCGTCCTCGGGGGAGATGAGCGCGACCTCGGGGGCGCCGGCGTCGTCCGAGCCGGGAGGCGGCGGCTGGCCGCCCGATCCCAGGAAGATGGAGCGCGAGTCGGTGATGGTCTCCTTGCCGGCGAAGTCCACGGCCCTGAGCCGGTAGGTCCGCGTCCCCGATCCCACCCGGATCTGCCACTTGTACAAGTCCTCGCCCTCCTTGGCGCAGGTGACGTTCTGCTCGTTGGTCGGGCAGCTGTAGGTGGCGCCGTTGAAGTCCCAGATCAGCTCGACGCGGGCCAGGAACTGGTCGTCGCTGGCGCGGCCGACGACCTCGATCGTCGTGTCCTGGCCCAGCGCGGCGCCGTCCTCGGGCGAGATCAGCGCGGCGACGGGGGGCGCGGCGTCGTCCTCGGGGCTCGGGCGCGGCTCGCCGTTGGAGGCGCCGACCAGGTCGAGGAGGGCGCGGACGGTGTTCTGTCGCCCCCCGCGGCAGGAGCAGCGCTCAGCGCGGTAGGTGCCGCAGGACGCCTCGGTGTCCTGAAAGGTCTTGGCGCCGCAGCCGCTCAGGTAGGTCATCGGGTCCTCGCACAGGTAGGCGTGCTCCAGCGAGAGGGTGTGGCCGATCTCGTGGGCGGTGATCTCGCACAAGTGCTGCTGGTTGCCCAGGTTGCGGCTGAAGACGAAGGCGATGGCCTTCTCCATCGGCCGACAGCCCCAGGTGTCGATGGGCGCGATGCCGCCGATGCCGTTGCTGACGCCGATGTTGCCCGGATAGCCGCCGACGACGGCCTCGACGTAATTCCCCGCCGTGGGCTCGACCTCGGTGATCAGGACGTTGAAGCGCGCGAACTGATCCTGGACGCACGAGACGAGCTGGCGCCAGCTCTGATCCCCGCGCTCGAAGGCCGGCACCGTCCGCGTCCCCCCCACGATCGACGAGATGTTGCGGGCCGAGTCGTTCGCGCCGCTGCTGTAGGTGCCCCCCTTGCCGTTGAGGAAGACCACCAGCGGCGGCCCCCCAGGGGCGTGCAGCGCGGCCTTCGAATGCCGCGAGGACTCCTCCTGCGAGATCGGCGACACCGCGCACCCGTCCAGATCCGGGTCGGCCACCACCACGCCCTCATCGCCGCTCGTCCTGCGCCCCAGATCGACCGGCTCGACCCCCGCGTCCACGCACCCCGATAACGCGATGATCATCAACAAAACCAATATTTTGCGCATGGTCTACCTTCAGGTGTCGGGCTGCGGTGCTCGCTCCAGGCCAGGATGGCGCCGCGGCGCCCCTCTCCTGGCCGCCCCATGCCAGAGCAAGCCCGGTGCCAGCCCCAGATCGCCCGCCGAGCCCGTCGCGGCGGCGCTGTGCTGTGCTGCCCAAGGCGCGCTTGAGGCTCGACCGCCACAAGCCAGGTGAGACATCCAGGCCACACGCCCCCTCGCCGGGTCAGGGCGCGCCGGCTCTCCAGGCGAGCCAGAGGGCGCGGTCCTTGCGGGCGCGGGGGCTTTCTGGTTTGCTGGTGCGGGCTGGGGTGAGCAGGAGGTGAGGGCCGATGTCGATCCAGGAAATCAGGCGCGATCTGGCGCTGGCCGCAGGCATCTTGCGCAAGCAGCCCTTCAGCGTGCTGATCCAGGTTTCGAACCGCTGCAACATGCGCTGCTCGTTCTGCCAGTTCTGGTCCAACGGCGTCAGGCCCGAGCTGGAGCTGACGCTGGCGGACTTTGAGCGCCTGGAGGCCGAGCTCTTCGACATCGGGCGCTTCGTCATCTCCATCGAGGGCGGCGAGCCCTTCGTGCGGCCAGACATCGTGGACATCGTGCGGATCCTGTCCAGGCGCCACGCCGCCGTGCTCTACACCAACGGCTGGTACATCACCGAGGAGGTCGCCGCCGAGCTCTTTACGACGGGGCTGTCGCAGGTGGGCGTCTCGATAGACTTCCCCGACGCGGCCCGGCACGACAAGAAGCGCGGGCTGGTTGGGGGCTGGGAGCGGGCCTGGAGGGCGGTCGAGTGGCTGCGGGACGCGGCGCCGCACGGCGGACGGCAGGTCCACGTCATGACCGTCTATATGGAGGAGAACCGGCGCGACTTCGAGGCGATGCTGGCGCAGAGCGCCGCGCGCGGCGTCGGCCATTACATCACGCTGCTGGCGATCCAGGGCACCCGGCGCGACCCCGAGGGCGGGCACTGGCCGACCGAGCCCATCTCCGAGGATCTGCTGCGGCTCTGGAACCGCCACCCCCACTTCAGGGTCTTTCAAGACTACCTCAGCTTGATGGACCCCTTCCTGGAGCAGCGCGACATGCCGGCCTGTCGGGCCGGGCACCAGAGCTTCAACATCGATCACCTCGGTAACGTGGCGCCCTGCATCGAGAAGATCGACGAGCCGGCCGGCAATGTGCGCGAGGAGCCGCTGGCGGACATCCTTGAGCGGCTGGCCGAGGCGGACGCGGGCCGAGGCTGTCAGGAGTGCTGGACCCTGTGTCGAGGCATCAGCCAGGTGCTCGGAGACGGGGGCAGCCCGAGGGCGTGGCGCGACTTCACCACCCGACTCCGGTCGCGCTGATCGGGGCTCCCTTGCGATGAAGGCCATGCTCAAGCTCGCCCCCTGGATCACCTACCCGCTCGTCGTCGGCGGCAGCGTCGTCGGCGCGGTGGCGCTGCTGGACAGCGGCCTGGGCGCCGAGGTGGTCGTGCCGATCGTCAGCGCGATGGCGCTGTGCGTGATCGTGGCGCTGGAGCGGCTGCTGCCCTACAGCGCCCAGTGGGGTCGCTCTCACGGGGACTTCTGGACCGACGGCGTGCACGCGACGGTCTCGATGGTGTTGATCCCGGAGGGGTTGCGGCTCCTGCTGCTTGGGGCGCTCACGGCCGCGAGCGCGTCCATCACCGCGTGGGTGGGGATGGGGCTCTGGCCGACGGGGCTGCCGTGGCTGGCGCAGCTGGCGCTGGCGATCCTGATCACGGAGCTGGTGCAGTACTGGACCCATCGGTGGATGCACACCATCGAGCCCTTGTGGCGGCTGCACGCGATCCACCACAGCGCGCCGCGGCTCTACTGGCTCAACTCCGGGCGCTTCCACCCCTTTGACGCCGTGGTGACGTGGGCGTCCTCCATGCCGGCGCTCTGGCTGCTGGGCTGCCCCGAGCCTGTCGTGGCGCTCTATCTGGTCTTCACCACCTCCCACGGTCCCTTGCAGCACGCCAACGTCGACGTGCGCCTCGGCCCGCTGAACTGGCTCATCTGCCAGGGCGAGCTGCACCGCTGGCACCACTCGCCCGACATGGCCGAGGGCAACCACAACTACGGATCGCTGCTCATCCTGTGGGACGTGATCTTCGGCACCCGGATGTTGCCGCCCGATCGGCGCCCGCCCGAGGATCTTGGCATCGGGGGCATGCCCGACTTCCCCGCCGACTACCTCGGCCAGCTCGCCGCGCCCTTCCGCTGGGCGCGCCTGCCCCGCGTGCAGGCCTCTGCGCCGGCCCCCGACCGAGGGCAGACTGAGGGTTGAGGCGCGCAGATCAGGGGCGCGGGGGATCCGCGCCTTTGGCATGGGCGAGGCTGCGGACTTCGGCGTGGTTCCGTATCAGGGGCGCGGGGGGTTCAGAAGGACCAGCCGGTGAGGAACTGTCGACCGACGCGGCCGGTGACGTCCTTGATGAGGGGGGCGACGCCCTGGTATTCGCTCAGGACGTCGAAGACGGCGTTGACGAGCAGGTCGGCGTGCTCCTGGGTGAAGGTCAGGGGAGGGACGATCTTGAGGACGTCCCAGTGCTGTGTGGCGGGCTGGCAGATGACGCCGCGCTCGAGGAGCTTGACGGCGGCCCATTGGCCGAACATGGCCTTGGAGACGGCGCTGACGAGGGAGGGGGCCAGGCGGTTCATCCATCCGGCGTCGGTGGGGCCAAGCTCGATGGCGATGAAGAGGCCGCGGCCGCGGACGTCGCGCACGAGGGGGTGGCCGTCGAGGCGGGCGCGCAGGTCGGCCAGGAGGCGGGCGCCGAGCTCGCGGCTGTTGGTCACGAGCCCTTCGTCTTCGAGCACGTCGAGGGTCTCCAGGGCGGCGGCGCAGGACATGGCGTTGCCGCCGAAGGTGGTGAAGTGCAGGTCGAACTGGTCCATGGAGCCGAAGGCCTTGTGGTGGATCTTCGCGCTGGTCAGGGTGGCCCCGATGGGCGCGATGCCGCCGGAGAGTGACTTGGCCAGGGCCAGGATGTCGGGGGTGAAGCCCTCGGCCTGGAAGGCGAAGAGCGAGCCGGTGCGGCCCATCCCGGTCTGGACCTCATCCAGCACCATTAAAGTGCCGTATTTACTGCACAATCTCTGTGCCTCGGCGAGGTAGCCCTCTGGGGGTGTGATGAGCCCGGCTTCGCAGAGTCCGGGGTCGACGACGAAGGCGGCGGCGCGCTTGGGTTTGAGGGCGGCTTCGAGGGAGTGGAGGTCGCCGAAGGGGACGAGGAGGCAGTCGGCCAGGAGGGGTTCGAAGGGTTTGCGCATGCGGCGTTCGCCCATGATGGAGAGCGTGCCGAGGCTGGTGCCGTGGTAGCCGCCTTCGCAGGAGATGAAGGCGGAGCGGCCGGTGGCGGCGCGGGCGATCTTCATGCCGGCCTCGACGGCTTCGGCGCCGGTGTTGCAGATGGAGGCGATCTCGAGGGGTGGGCCGGCGGCGCGGGCGAGCCGGGCGGCGAGCTCGCCCTGGTGGATGGAGGGGCCGACGTGGACGAAGTTGAGGGCGTCTTCGGTGAGGAGGCGTTGGAGTCTGGCGATGATGCGGGGGTGGTTGTGGCCGAGGTTTGCGGCGCCGAAGCTGGAGAGGGCGTCGAGGTACTTGTTGTCCTCGTGGTCCCAGATCCAGACGTCGCGGCCCCTGGTGAAGGCGCGGCCGTAGCCGAAGACGCCGAGGAGCTTGACGAAGGCGGGGTTGACGTGCTGGGCGTATTTTTCGACGGCGGGGTGGTTGCGGGCGTTTGTCTCGGTCATCTTGGGTCCTCTGGGGGGTGATCGAGGGGTGTTGTTCTGGGGGTCTGGGGGCGATCTGGATCGGGCGCGGGTGAGGTGGTGGGTGAGGGCGAGGGGCGGGGCGCCGGGACGCTGGAGGTCGGGTTTGGCGGGGTGGGGCGGTTGGGGGGTGGGGAGGGTGGAGGTAGGAAGCCGAGGCGAGGGAGGAGGCGTTGTTGGAGTGCGGCGGTGAGGGTGAAGACGAGGCCGATGTAGGTGAGGAAGAGGGGTTGGGAGTGGGCCCAGGGGGAGAGGGGGGCGGGGAGGGCGGAGAGGGGGAGGCCGAAGGCGGACCAGCCTTTGGGGACGCTGAAGGCGAAGTTGACGTTCTCATCGGGGGGGCCGAGGGCGCGGGCGGCGGCCAGGGCGGCGGCGAGCAGGGCCAGCGCGCGCCACCAGGTGCCTGCGGGGAGGCCGAGGCGGCGCATCGAGGCCAGGGCGAGGGCGAAGAGGCCGACGTGGGTCAGCGGCGCGGTCCAGAGGAGCTGGCCGCCGGCGGCGAGGTCCAGCAGCCAGATGACATTGCCGATGAGCAGGAGGAAGCAGCCGGCGGCCAGCGGCGCGGGTCGTCGGAGCCACATCCCGACGCAGATCGCGGCGGCGCCGACATTGCACGACCACAGGAGGTTGGCGGCCGGGAAGGCGGTGAGCAGCTCGGCGGCGTGGGCGAGGTAGAAGATCGTCGCCAGGGGCGCGATGGCGGGGTGGAGCCTAGAGCGCTGATGGGTTTGACTCCCGTCGGTCGTCGGTCCGACAGCGCCGATGCCGTCGTCGTCGATGCTCGACGGGCCAAAGGCCCGCCTGCGCTCTCCTCCTTGGCCTCGATCTTGCCGACGGCGTCGCTCTCGGCCTCGACGACCTCGGTCCCTCAAACCCATCAGCGCTCTGGGGGTCACGTCACTCACCGGTCAGCAGAGCGTCGATCTGCTGCATCATGAGGCTGATCTTGCGGGAGTACTCAGGGGAGCCCTCGGGGACGACGTCACCGCGTACGACGGCCTCCATCTGGCTGCCCGTGGTGGTGAAGACCCGGAAGGCGGCGTCGACCGTCGGGAAGGTCGTGCTCACGAAGGGACGCCGCCGCCCATACACCCCTCGCCCTGCCCGCACCCTCCCCGCGTGCATCCGCAAGAACACCCCTTCGCCGGACTCAACGACTGTCCACTGGTAGACGCGATCGGGGCTGTCGGCGGCCAGCTGCCGCATGCCAGGGTGGCCGCCGCGGTGCAGCAGGCTCATCGCGCGCGTGATCATGCGCAGCACCAGCTTGACGTAGAGCGCGCGGTCTTCGGGCGACTCGACGCGGGCCTCGGGCGTCAGGATGCGCAGCGCCCCGAGCAGCGCCGAGGTGCGCCACAGCAGCAGCGGGTGGCGGGCCAACCCCCGGATCTTCGGCCTGACGGCCTTGCCCGCGAAAAAGCCGTTGAAGTTCGGCAGGTTGTCAAAGACAAAGTCGAGATCGGGGGAGGCGTGCCGGCCCTGGACCACCCTGAGGGCGCCCCTGTTGAAGTCGAGGTGGACGCAAGGCTCGTCGGCGCCGTCGAGGCGGAACTGGACGGCGGCGCGGGTGCGGGCGAAGCGCGCGGCCATCGCGGGCCGGTCGTCCATGACGACCTCCAGCAGCGGCAGGAGCGAGCGGGTGAAGATCAGGGCGCGCAGCGCCTCGCGCTCGTCGGGGGAGAGGGGGTCATCGGCGAGGCTCACGGGTCGTCCTCCCAGTCCTCGTCCTCGTCGACGGGGACGCGGGCCAGGGCGGCGATGGCGGCCAGGATGCCGTCGTCGTCGAAGCCGGCGAGGTGGACGAGGTCCTCGGGGACGCCCATGGGCGAGAAGCGGTCCTGGTGGCCGAGGCGGCGCAGGGCGCAGGCGCGGCCGGAGTCGGCGATGACCTCGGCGACGGCGCTGCCGAGCCCGCCGATGACGCTGTGATCCTCGGCGGTGACGATCCGGCGCGTGTCGTTGATGGCGCGGCGGACGGCCTCGACGTCGAGCGGCTTGAGGGTGTGCATGTTCAGGACGCGGACGCTGAGGCCCTGGTGGGCGGCGCGCTCGGCGGCGGAGAGGGCGTGGTAGACGGCGACGCCGCAGGCGATGACGGTCACGTCGCTGCCCTGGCGCAGCTCGGCGGCGCGGCCGATCTCGAAGTCGAGGTCGCGCGCCTTGTGGACGAGCGGCTCCATGCTCCGGCCGATGCGCAGGTAGACTGGCCCCTCCCAGGCCAGCGCGGCCTCCAGGGCGCGGGCGGTTTCGAAGCCGTCGCAGGGGGCGATGACGACCATGCCGGGCACCGCCCTCATGAAGGCGACGTCCTCGATGGCGTGGTGGGTGGGGCCGCCCTGGCCGAAGGAGACGCCGGCGAGCTCGCCGATGATCTTGACGTTGCGGCGGTTGTAGGCCAGGTCGGTCCTGACGAACTCGGCCGCGCGCAGGATCGCGAAGGTGGCGTAGCTCGACACCACCGGGATCAGCCCCGTGGCGGCGAGGCCGGCGGCCACGGCGATCATGTTCTGCTCGGCGATCCCGACGTTGAAGAAGCGCTCGGGGAAGGCCTCCTTGAAGCGCCCGATCCGGGTCGAGTTGCCCAGGTCCGCCGTCAGCGCCACGATCCGGGGGTCCTTGCGGCCCAGCTCCACCAGCACGTCCCCGTAGATGGCGTTGTAGGTGATCAGGTTCTCGTCGGCGCCGGTCCAGGTAAACCCTTGGATTTTATCAGACATTGCCGCCCTCCAGGTCCGCGACGGTCGCGGCGATGGAGGCCCTTGCGCGTGCGGCCATGGCGGTGTCGAGGGCGCCGTAGTGCCACTTCGCCTCGTCCTCCATGAAGTCGACGCCGCGGCCCTTGGTGGTGTCGGCGATGATCACCGCCGGGCCGGCGGCCTCGCGGACCTGGTCGAGAGCGTCGCAGAGGGCGTCGAGGTCGTGGCCGTCGACGCGCAGGGTGCGCCAGCCGAAGGCGGCCCAGCGCGCCTCGATGGGCTCAAGGGGCATCTGCACCTCGGTGAAGCCGTCCATGGTCAGGCGGTTGCGGTCGACGATCGCGACGAGCCTGTCGAGGCCGAAGCCGGCCGCCGAGATCGCCGCCTCCCAGGTCGAGCCCTCGTAGAGCTCGCCGTCGCTCAACAGGCAGAAGGTCCACCAGGGCAAGCCCTGGAGCCTTGCCCCGAGCGCCATGCCCACCGACACGCCCAGGCCGTGGCCGAGGGAGCCCGTGGACACCTCGACGCCCGGGACCTTCGTCCAGTCCATGTGCATCCCGAGGCGGTAGCCCGTCTCCCCGAAGCGCCGCAGGTCTTGCGCCGGCAAGAGCCCGCGCTCGGCCAGGACCGCGACCAGCCCCAGGCCGCCGTGGCCCTTGGAGAGCACGAAGCGGTCGCGAGCGGGCCAGAGCGGGTCCGTGGGGTGCAGGTTCAGCGCGCGGAAGTAGAGCGCGACGAGGATGTCGGCCTGGCTCAAGGCCGCGCCGACGTGTCCGCTGCCTGACTCGAAGACGACGTCGATGATGCGGTCGCGGACGCGGCGGGCGGTCTGCCGAAGCGCGCGCTTTTCGGGGTCGGTCAGTGGCATGGTGCGGGCGCTCGTCCTCGATCCAGGTGCTCGGGTTCTACCACACGGCCCGCGATCCCGTCGATAGCCTCAGGGCCGTCGACGCCGGATCAGGGCCAGCCCGAGCAGGACGGCCAGCAGGGCGGGCGCGGCGCCGCCGAGGGGGGCGTCGAGGGCGGCGCACCCCTCATCGGCGGGCGGCGGGGCGTTGACGAAGCCGGGGTCCGGCTCGGGCTGGCCCTCGGGCTCTCCTTCGGGCCCTCCTTCGGGCGCGCCCTCGGGCTCGGCAGGCTCGGTCGGGGTGTCGGCGCACAGGCCGCGGGCGAGGTCGCAGAAGGGGTTGGCGGGGTCCGGGCAGCCCTCGTCGTCGGTGCAGCGGGGCAGGCAGGCGTCGGAGGCGGCGCCGACCTCGGCGCACAGGTAGCTGGTGCGGCAGTTGGCGTCACTCTGGCAGGCGTGCAGGCAGAGGCGCTGGCCGAAGGCCTCGCCGCAGACCCCCTGGGGGCCGCAGTCGCCGTCGGACGCGCAACCCTCCAGGCTGCAGTAGCCGTTGGTGAACTGGTTGATCAGGCAGACCAGCTCTCCCTGGCACTCGCTCGACAGGCGGCAGGCGCTGCCGACGCCAGCGCCCTGATCGGCGCAGTCGCCGTCGTCCTCATCGGCGTCGCCGTCGCAGTCGTTGTCCTGCCCGTCGCCGCAGCGCTCGGTGAAGGGGACCACCTGCCCGACGCACGCCCCGAAGCGACCCTGATCGCAGACCTGCCGGCCGCCGTGGCACACCCCGCGCCCCTCGCTCCCCTCCTCCCCCTCATAGCAGTCCCTCACCTCCCCCTCACCGCACTCCTCGCCGACACAAGCCCCAAACTCCCCCCATTGGCAGGCATTGTCGCAGATCCTGAACTCAAAACCGTCCCGACACGGGAGCCTGTCCGTCTCCCCCCGGCTGCACTCGCCCTCGCCGGTGCACTGCCCCGCGCTCTCCCAGGCGCACCCCAGGCCGCAGACCTCCGGCGCGCTGCCGCAGTCGCCGCAGACCGTCACCCGCTCGTCGCCCGGCGTGCACTCGCCCTCACCGGCGCAGCTGTCGAAGGGCTCCCAGCGACCGCCGTTGTTGCAGAGCCGGCGGGTGGAGCCGCAGTCGCCGCAGGGCAGCGTCTCCTCGTCGCCCGGCGTGCAGGCGTCGCTTGCCAGGTCGACGAGCAGGTCCGTGTCGTAAAAATTGAAGTCGCCGCGCGATCTTGGCGCGATCTTGACGAAGTAGCGCCCAGGCGCCAGCGAGGAGGCCGTCAGCAGCGCGCCGCCGTCGACGTCCGCCGCGTCGGCCACCCGCCGCTGGGCGGCGTCAAGGAGCGTCACGTCCAGACGCCCGAAGGCCGGCAGGTGCGCCACGAGCAACCTCAGATCCACCGCCCCGAGGTTGAAGGACAACTCCAGCCAGTCCTCATCGGCCGACACCAGCCCGGCGCGCTCGCCCTCGTCGATCTCCGTGGCCGCCTGCAGGGTGTCGTCCGGCTCGCTGGCGTCGTCGGCGATCTCCTCCAGAGCGATCAACCCCGTCTGCGGCGCCTCATAGGTGCACAAAAAGCCGCATTCGTCCTTGACGATCGTCGCCTCGCCGAAGATCTCGATCTGCCCGATCTGATCGGCGCCGAAGTTCGACGAGCAGTCAAAGGTGCGATCCAGGCGCCCAGCGCGGACCTCGGCGCCGCTGACCACGATCTCCTGCTGCCAGATCACGTCGTCGCCCAGGACGTCGTCCTCGTAGACCTTGACCTGGATCGTATCGCCGTCCGTGAAGGCTATCTCCGCGGACCCGACCACCAGCCGCAGCGCGCAGCGGCTGCGCGTGTCGCCGATGATGACCTTGTCCCACGTCGTCAACGTCAAGGTCGCGTCCCGATCGCTGCCCACCGCCGAGGTCGTCTGGGGCAAGGCCCAGGCCCCGCTCGTCGCCAGGAGCGCGACTGACCCGATCAACAATGCCCAGGCTGTGCGCATAAGATCCCCGCTCTCTGTCCACCATGAGGCTCTGCGTTCAATGTACCGAGTGCCCTGGCCTGAGACAACCGCTGCGCCGCCCCACGCTCGACGAGCGCCCCACGCTCCACGAGCGCCCCACGCTCCTCGCACCGCCCCCTGCGGGGACGGGCTCGTCGGGTGGGGCTAGAAGCCCGGGGTGGGCTGCGCCCTGTCGGTCGCAGGCCAGCGCACGGGCGCCAGAGAACCGCAAGGCCGGATCACCGTGTCGAAGTGGGCCTGTGGATTGGAATTTTCACGCCCCCCAGGTGTCGACATGGGCCGCGCGCGGGCCTGCGACCGCCAGGGC
>SYOX01000245.1 GCA_005804885.1 Pseudomonadota bacterium | reverse complement strand
TGCCGCCGTCGGCGCGCTCGAAGAGCCCGGGGCGGGCGCCGGCGGCGCCGGTGAAGGCGCCTTTTTCGTGGCCGAAGAGCTCCGACTCCAGGACGCCCTCGGAGAAGGCCCGCGCGTTGACGGCGACGAAGGGCGCCCCGACCCGATCGCTGTGGTAGTGGAGCGCCCTGGCGATGAGCTCCTTGCCGGTGCCCGACTCGCCGAGGATCAAGACCGTGCTGGGGGTGCGGGCGACGCGGCGGACGATGTCGAGGACGTGGCGCATGGCCTCGCTCTCGGCCACGATCCGGTCGAGGTGGTAGCGGCTCTTGAGCTCGGCGCGCAGGTAGCGGTTCTCGCGGCTCAGGCGAGTCATGTCGAGGGCGCGGCGGGCGACGTTCTTGACGACCTGGTTGTCGAAGGGTTTTTGCAGGTAGTCGAAGGCGCCCTCGCGCATGGCGGCGATGGCGGTCTGGACGGTGGCGAAGGCCGTCATGAGGATCACGGGCAGGTCCGGGTCCAGGGCGCGGGCGCGCTTGAGGACCTCGATGCCGTCCATCTGGGGCATCTTGAGGTCGACGAGCAGCAGGTCGAAGGGGTTGTCGGCCAGCGCGGCCAGGGCCTCGGCGGGGGTGGAGAAGCCCAGGGCCTCGTAGCCCTCCCGGCGCAGGAGCATGCAGAGGATGTCGACCATGCGCTGCTCGTCGTCGAGCACCGCGACGGTGGCTTTCATGAGGAGTATCCGTGGGTTGCAGGCGAGCCGCTGTCCAGCGGCAGGCGCAGGTTGAGGCAGGCGCCGGCGCCGCCCGGGCCGAGGCCGCGGCCCTGGAGGGCGCGCAGCTCGCCGCCGTGGGCGTGGGCGATCTGGGCGGCGATGGCGAGCCCGAGGCCGGTGCCGCCGGGCCGGGTGGTGAAGAAGGGTTCGAAGATGGCCTCGGCGTCTTCGGGGGGGACGCCGGGGCCGGAGTCGGCCACCTCGACCTCCAGCGCGTCGTCGGCGGCCAGGGCTCGGACCTCGATGGCGCCGCCGGGGTCGAGGATCTCGACGGCGTTGAGGGTCAAGCCGTAGACGAGCTGGCACAGGAGGTCGGGGTCGGCGCTGAGGGCGGGCAAGGCGGTCAGGGAGCCGGTCAGGGCGATCCCGCGAGCCTGGGCCTGGGGGCGAGCCAGGGCGAGGGCGCGGTCGAGGGGATCGGCGAGGTTGACGCGCTGGAGGTCGAGGCGCTCGGGGCGGGCGAACTTGAGCAGGGCGGTGATCATGGCGTCGAGGCGGTCGATCTCCTCGACGATGAACTGGCTGGCGCGCCAGGGGTCGCCGTGGGGGTCGAAGTCTTCCTGGAGGAGGGAGGCCGAGGCCCGGATGACGCCGAGGGGGTTGCGGACCTCGTGGGCGACGCCGGCGGCCAGGCGGCCGATGGCGGCCATCTTCTCGGCCTGGGCGGCCTGCTGCTGGGAGGAGGCCAGGGCGCGGAGCTGGCGGGCGATGAGGTCGGCGTCGCGGCGCTCGCGCTGGCGGGCGTGGTGCAGGCGGCCGAGGGCGAAGCCCAGGGCCGCGAAGGTCAGCGCGAAGACGCCCACGACCAGGGTGCTGACGTCCTGGCCGGCCCAGGTCATCTCGACGCCCAGCGAGCGGAAGGTGAGCAGGTCCACGAGCCCGAGCGCGGCGCCGGCCGCTGCGCCCCATAGATCCCATCGCCTCGACGGCGCGGCGTCCTCAGTGCGTTGTGTCACGCGAACCTCCGGCGGGGATCTGGCGCATCGGCGCGCTCAGATCAATACTCTATTGTCTAGCAGAGAGCGTGCCCGCGGCGCACTCCTGGAGGTCGCGCGCGGCGCCCAGATCAGGTAATGGGGTGGGGCGGCCTGATCGCAGGTTCGCAGCACAAGGAAAGGACCGATGCCGATCTACTGTCCGAAGTGCTCCGCGTTGATCGCTGACGCGACGATGATCGCCTGCCCCTCTTGCGGGGTGGTCGCGCCCTCGTCGGGGCGTTGGCCCTCCGATCCGCTGCTGGGGCAGGTGGTCGACAACGGCAAGTACAAGGTCGACAAGCTGCTTGGGTCCGGGGGCTTTGGGCGTGTCTACGCGGTGCATCACACCATGTTGCCGGATCAGCGCTTCGCGCTCAAGGTGCTGCGCCCGCTGGAGATGAACGATCAGGATCCCGAAGCGGGCTTCTTGCAAGAGGTCCAGGTGCTCATGGGCCTGAACCACCCGAACATCGTGAGGTGTCACGACGTGGGGAGGTTGGAAGACGGCGCCTTGTTCTTGAGGATGGAGCTGGCCGGGGGTCAGGACCTCCACCACCTCGTCTGGAGAGGCGGCGTGCTGGGCCCGGATCGGGTGGCCCGGATCGGGGCGCAGATCGCGGCGGCGCTGGCTGCGGCGCACGAGCAGCGGGTGCTGCACCGGGATCTGAAGCCCGACAACGTGTTGATCATGGAACGCGACGAGGTGCGGCTGATCGACTTCGGGGTGGCCAAGATCCTCGGCGGCGCAGGCGCTCAGGAGCAGCTCTCGCGGGTGATCGGGACGCCGGACTACATGGCCCCGGAGCAGTTCACGCCCGGGCTGCGGGTCGACGGCCGCCTGGACGTCTACCAGCTCGGCGCCGTGCTGCACTTCGCGCTCACGGGCAAATCTCCCTATAAAACCATGGACATGGAGAACGTCCATCAGGGGGTTCTGGCGCTCTACAGCCAGCAGCAGGCCCAGCGCGGGCTGGGCGGGCCGAGGCCCTCCGCGCACCGGGGAGAGCTGTCCGAGCGCGCCCCGTCGCTCGACGCGCTCATCAGCCAGATGCTGTCCACCGAGGCGGAGCTGCGCCCGGACGCCGCGCAGGTCGCCGCGTCGCTCCGCGCGCTCGCGCAGGAGCCGGTCGAGTCGCAGATCGTGCCGATGTCCGAGGCGATGCTCACGAGCGAGCGCCCTGCCGCCCCGCTCTCCTTGCTGGACACAGCGCACCTGCCCCATACGGTGATCAGCGCGGAGACGCCGTCGGAGACGCCGCCGGAGCGCTCGTCGTCGGAGACGCCGTCGGCACGATTGATGCCGTCGGAGACGCCGTCGGCACGATTGACGCCGTCGGCACGACCGACGCCGTCGGTACGATCGACGCCGTCGGAGACGCCGTCGGCACGATTGACGCCGTCGGTGCGATCGACGCGCTCGACGATCGCTGTGGTTCGGGCGGATCGTCGGGTGGCGGTGCTGCCCTTTGAGAACGGAGGGGACGCGGACGACGATTATCTGGCGGAGGGGCTGGCCGAGGATCTGATCGATCTGCTGTCGGCGACGCGGGGGCTGCGGGTGCGGGCCAGGGGTGTCAGCGCGGCCGCGTACCAGCGCGGCGTCGATCCGCGCGAGGCCGGCCGCGATCTGGACGTGGAGCAGGTGATCTGCGGGGTGCTCCAGCGGCATGGGTCGCGGCTGAGGATCCGGGTCCGGCTCATCGACGTGGCCGAGGGCGATCAGCTCTGGGGTCGTCGCTTCGACATCGACCCGGAGGGCGCGGTCGCGCTGGCCGAGGAGATCGCCGGTCACATCACCGAGAGCCTCACCCTGCCGCCGCCTGCGCTGGCCCTGGCGCCGCCGAACGCCGTCATCGATCTGTACTTGCGCGGGCGGCACGAGCTTCGCCACAACTGGCACGGCGCACTCGACGGGGCCTGCGATCTCTTTGCCCAGGCGCTTGTGCTGGCGCCTGAGGATCCGCTGGTGCAGAGCAACGCGGCGGTCGCACGGGCCAGGCGGGCCTTCCTGGACGATAAGTACCAGTTCGAGGATATTCAGGAGGCGCGGCGGCTGGCCAACTCCGCGCTTGAGGGGGCGCCGGGGCGGGTCGAGCCCCATTTCGCGCTGGCGTTGATCGCCTTCACCGTCAGCAAGCCGACCGAGGCCGTCTATCACGCCAGGCAGGCGCTGGCGATCTCCGAGGCCTACGCGGAGGCGCACGACCTGCTCGGGCGGATCCTGTTGGAGACAGGGCCACTTGAGGAGGGCATGGAGCACCTCCAGACGGCGTTGACGCTCGATCCGGGCCTCGCCAGCGCCCGTCAGGACTTGATCCGCGCGCACGCGCTCCTGGGCCAGTGGGATCAGGCGGATCGAATGCTCGACATCTTGCTGCTGGAGAAGTCCCCCGCGCTCCAGTTGACGCTCTTCTCGGTGGTCCGCTATGCGATCTGGCGAGGGGAGGTCGCCGACATCGACCCCGAGGCGCTCGACGGCCAGCGGATCGCCGACGGCACGCGCCTCTTCTTGCACGCCTCGCGCACGGGGAAGGTGATCGAGGATCTCTGGCGGGCGATGATGCGCTTGATGACGTTGACGATCAACGCTCGTCGCAAGGTGATCCTGTGCCAGTTCCTGTGCGAGCTGGCGGTCTTCTGCGGCAACATCGACGAAGGGCTCAACTTGATCGAGGTGGCCCAGGCCTCCGGGCTCACCGACCGGGTCTGGCTTGAGCGCTGTCCGGCGCTGGATCCCTTGCGCGTCCACCCGCGCTTCGAGGCGTCGCGCCTCAAGGTCGGCGCCTTGATGGCGGGTTGAGGGTCGGCGCGTCGATCCCACGAGGCTTGCGGGTCGTAACACCCACGCGACGGCACGAAGGAGAGCGCTGATGGCCTTGAACCTCAAACATCTCGCGCTGTTGGCGTGGGTCCTCGGAGCGGCGGGGTGCGCGCAGGAGGCGCCGACGCCCTGGCTGGCCCAGGGCTGCCTGGGCCCGGACTGCGATCTCGCCGACCGCGCCTCAGATCCGGACGACCCCGAGCCAGGCTCGCCCGAGCCGGCCGAGCCCGAGCCCGAGCCGGGCGAGCCGGGCGAGCCCGAGCCGGGCGAGCCCGAGCCGGCCACCCCTGGCCCGGTCGAGCCGGAGCCGCCCGAGCCCGAGCCGGCCCCGCCCGAACCCGAGGGGGGCGAGGCGGACAGCGACGGCGACGGCATCCCCGATCACCTGGAGCTGGCCGAGGCCGACCTGTCCGGCATGGACTTGAGCCACGCGGATCTGGCCGGCGCCGACCTGAGCCGCGCGAGGCTCGACGGCGCGATGCTCGACGGCGCCGACCTGACCGGCGCCCTCCTGTCGGGGGCCTCGCTCGTCGGCGCCAGCCTGCGCGAGTCCGACCTCAGCGGCGCAGATCTGACCGGCGCCGACTTCACCGACGCCAACATGGCCAAGGCCGACGCCGTCGAGGTCACCGCGCCCGGCGCCGTCTTCAGGGGCGCCCGGCTCCTGATCGTCGAGTTCATCGGCGCCGATCTGACCGGCGCCGACTTCACCGGCGCCGACCTGTGCTGGGCCAGCTTCTCGATGGCCGACCTGACCGGCGCCGATCTGACCGGCGCGCTGATGCTGCACGGCGACCTGCTCGGCGCCACCCTCGACGACCTCAAGGCCACGGGCCTCCTGCTCCACGGCGCGCGCCTGGCCCAGACCTCCCTGGAGCGCGCCGAGCTGCGCGGCGCCGACCTCTCCGATGCGAACCTCGGCGCCGCGTCCTTGATCGACGCCGATCTGACCGACGCCGATCTCCACAAGGCCGATCTGACCGACGCGGACCTGACCGGCGCCAACCTGACCGGCGCCCGGATCGACGCCGCGATCTGGCAGGGCGCCACCTGCCCCGACGGCTCGCCCAGCGCCGATCACGATCAGCGCTGCGACGACCACCTGCTCCCTCCCCCCTGATCCGCGAGGGGCCGCGCGCCTGGCCTCACAAGGCCCCGACGCCTCCCACGGCGCCCTCGCCCTGACCGCGGCGCTGGATTTCTTCGGCGGCATGGGGCAAGTTCACCGCTCGGCGGGCCATCGCCCAGCCAGCGAGCAACCGATCATCAGGAGCAGGATCATGAGCCATCACAACACCCGCATGAGCGCCCAGGAGACGCTGGAGGCCATCCGCAGCCGCATCGCCAGCGCCATCCCCGGCGCCCACATCCAGGTCGACGGCGGCGGCGGCCACTACTCCATCTCGGTGACCTCGACCCAGTTCGAGGGCCTCAACACCCTCAAGAAGAAGCGCCTCGTCTACAGCGCCATCACCGATCTGATGGCCGGCGACGACGCCCCCGTGCACGCCGTCGACCGCCTCGACACCCTGCTCCCCGGCGAGCGCGCGCGCTGATCGCTCCAGCGCCGCCCGCCGCCCCACGACACACGACGAGAAGTCCACGATCACCCCCCTCAGACCCGCCCATGCGGCGAGCGCTCGACGTGCGCCCCACCCCATCCGACGAATACTGAACAAAGAAACAGCATCGACAACGAAGACCACGGGCTCCAAACCATGAGGGCGGCGAGCGCACAGACATCATGACCCCGCTCGGGGCGGGAGAGGACCAGGCTGATGCGAGTTCTCGAACCTGGAGACGTGGTCGACGGTCGCTTCCTCATCTTGGAAGAGATCGGCAAGGGGGGCATGGGGGTCGTCTTCCGCGCGCTGCCGCTGGAGGGCGGCCGGGACGTGGCCCTCAAGACGCTGCTGCCGAGGCTCGCCGACGAGCCGACCTCGCGGGCTCGCTTCACCCGGGAGGTGGAGCTGATCCGGTGCTTGAAGAGCCCACACACGGTGGCCGTCGACGCGCTCGGCTGGGACGGCGAGGTGCTCTATTACACGATGGAGCTGCTGGAGGGGGAGCCGCTGGAGGCCTTCATCCGACAGAGGGGGCGGCTGCCGGCGGCGCTGGCGCTGCGGATCGCGGCGCAGATCCTCCAGAGTTTGACCGAGGCTCACGACCAGGGGATCATCCACCGGGACCTGACCCCTTCGAACATCTTCCTGTGCCGACAGGCCGGCGACCCTTACTTCGTCAAGGTGTTCGACTTCGGCCTGGCCCGTCACCTCGACACCACCTTGCCGCGCCTGACGATCGGCGGGATGGCGATGGGCACCCTGCCCTACATGGCCCCCGAGCAGCTGCTGCGCGGGCAACTCTCCCCGGCGACCGACCTCTACACCGTCGGGCAGCTCCTCTACGAGATGCTCGCCGGCCAGAACATCTACAACGGCCTGAACAACGCCAGCATCATCGAGCACAAGGTCCAGGGGCGCTTCCCCGATCCCAAGGACACGCCCCTGGCCGACCCCCTGGGCGCGATCATCATCAAGGCCCTGCAGCGCGACCCCGACCGGCGGTACCGCACCGCGGAGCAGATGCGCCAGCACATGGCCATCCTCGGCCGCCTGCTCCCGCTCCACGAAGCCGAGGCGAGCAAGGCTCCGCCCGCGCGCAACGCCTGTGGGACCATCAACCGCCCGTGCGACTCGCCGCCCCTCCAATCCGACCTCGTCGATTCGGATCACAACGCCGCGCGCCGACCCAACACGGCCGAGAGCCAGCTGCCCACCTCGCGCCCCACCATCGCCGCGCTGCCCGTCGTCACGAGCCCTGTCACGCGCCGCAGGAGCCCCCGCACCTTGCCCTCAAGCCGCCCGACCACGGGCAGCTTCTGAGAAGCCATTCGGAAACTCCAGACCGTCGTTGTGGGGGTCGAAAGAGGCCATCTGCGGCTCGGACTCATTTGGGCGCGGCGCTGCCTCGGACGGGGCGCTGCCCCAGTCCTTCCTCGTCCAATCCACATCTGACCCCTTTCGCCCTCCCACAACTCGGTCTTTCATTTCCGAATGGCTTCTGAACCCCTCGACCTCCAACGCGGCTCGCGACCACGCGCCCGACGCGACCCGCGGCTCGCAGACGCCCGACTGCGCCCGCGCCGCCCTCATCGTCGCGCTCTGCGCTCTGGCGACCGGCTGCTTCGGCGGCCTCTCCGGCGGCCCAGCCTCGTCGCTGACCCGCGAAGCGGCCCCCATCGCCGTCGACCTCCGCCTCGGCCTCGCCGCTGGCGACAACCACGGCCCTGGCGCCACGGCAGGCGGACACGTCCGAACGAAGTTCTCAAATGATTACAATGAGATAGCGCTTGGGCTCGACGGATCCGTGCTCGGGATCTACGAGTTCGTGGCCTTGGAGGCCCGCTTCGGCGCCAGCCTCGCCCCCTTCGTCCTGCGCCGCGACACGCTGGGCTTCAGCCCTGCCGGCGCCTTCGCGCAGACCACCCTCTTCGTGTGCACGGGCCAGTGCTTCCGCGACGAGGCCGGCACCACCCAGGCCATGGTGGCCTTGAGCGTCGCCGTCGACGCTCGCCTCTTGCTCCTGGGCCGCTCGCTCGACCTCCGGCAAGAAGCCTTCCTGATGCCCATGGTCGGGCTGACCTTCTTTGAGCCCCTCAAGATCTGGTGATCCCTACTCGCAGACCGCCTGCGTCTCCTCGCAGGAGAAGGGATCGACGCACACCCAGCACCCCGCCTGGATCACCGCCACCCCCTCAAAGCCGCAATCCGGTCGCGAGCAGAAGCAGTCAAGCACCTCCTCGGTGGGGCACATGTGGCTGGTGCAGGCCGGCACGCAGTCGTCGCAGAAGGGGCAGGAGCTCGTCCCGCAGCCGTTGCAGTCCTCGTTGTCGGCGCAGTCCAGATCCGTCGCGCAGCCCGGCTCGCCCCAGGGTCGGCAGGTCAGCGGGTTGACGCACACCCAGCAGCCGTCCTGCACCGCCACGATCTCGAAATCCTCGCAGTCGGGCTGGAGCTGATCGCACTCCAGCGGGCCCTCGTCGCAGGTCGTCAGGCGATCGTCCTCGATGGGTTCGCAGGTGTCCAGGCTGACGCACACCCAGCAGCCATCGCGCACCACCGCCACGCCCTGATCGCACTCCGGCCGCGCCTCGTCGCAGGCCGCCTCCGCCGTCTCGCAGGCGTGGGGCGCGCAGGCCGGCACGCAGTCCTCGCAGTTGGGGCAGGAGCTCGACGCGCACTCGTCGCAGCGGGCGTCGTTCGGACACTCGGCGTCCCGGCGGCACTGCGCCTCCCCCCAGGGCCGGCAGGTCTCCGGGTTGACGCACTCGAAACACCCGCTCTGGATCGACAGGATCTCGAAGTCCTGGCACGTCGGCGGCTCTTGATTGCAGACGAGCGCATCCCCGTCGTCGCAGCGCAGATCCCGCTCGACGTTGGCAGGCCGGCAGGTCCGCCGATCCACGCACACCCAGCAGCCGTCGCGCACCACCGCCAGATTGCCATCGCCGCAATTTGGCCGCCCCTCGTCGCAGGCCGCCTCGGGTTGCGTTTCGCAGGCGTGGGGCAGACACCCCGCCAGGCAGTCGTCGCACTCCGGGCACGAGGAGCCGGCGCAAGGATCGCAGTAGTCGGTCGCCGGGCACTCGGCGTCAACCTGGCACCTCACCGGGGGAGGCGTCGGGTCGTCCTCGCACGTCATCCCGTCCACGCACACCCAGCAGCCGTCGCGCACCACCGCCAGAGCGCCCTCGCCGCAATCTGGCCGCCCCTGGTCGCAGGCGGGCTGCGGCTCGGTGGGGCAGGCGTGGGGCGCGCACCCCTGGACGCAGTCCTTGCACCCTTCGCACGAGGGGCCCGCGCAGGGAACGCAGACCTCCGCGGGGGCGCATTCGCTGTCGTCGTCGCAAGGCGTGGGCGGCTCGAAGGGGACGTCGTCCCCCGCGTCGGGGGTGTCGTCGTTGACAGGCGATGGCTCCTCGACCGTGTCGCTGCACCCCGCCAACCCCAGCAGCACCAGCGCCACCACCCCGACAAAGTCTCTCATCAGCCCGTCCCTCCGACCCTCGTTGTGCCCGCACAGCGCGCCGCCCGGTCCACCGAGCGCGTCGCGCTCGCTCAGAGTAGATCGGCGCGCGCGGGCTCGCAATGGCGAGCGGGCCGACGCCGCCTCAAGTCGCCAGGTATGCTCAGCGAAGACGAACGCCCCACGCTCCTCGCACCGCCCGTTGGGCGGGCTCGTCGGGTGGGGCTGGAAGCGCGGGTGGGCTGCGCCCTGTCGGTCGCAGGCCAGCGGGCGGCCCAGATCGACACCAGGGGGCGTGAAAATCCCAATCCACAGGCCCACTTCGACGCGCTGATTCGCCCCTGCGAATCGCTGTCAGCCTTGCGCCGGCCTGCGCCCGGTGGGCGCAGCCCGCACCGCGCTTCCAGCCCCACCCGACGAGCCCGTCCCCGCAGGGGGGGCGGTGCGAGGAGCGTGGGGCGTTGGGCGTCGTTACCTTGACTGAGCAAAGCTGCCTCAAGTCGCCGGGGCTGGTCAAGGACGGCGGATTCGTGACATGATCGGGGGACTTCAGGCGCCAGGTGAGCGCCGCGCAACCCAGGAGGAGAGCCATGTCTGATGTGGTCGTGACCCAGGCCCACAACCTCGGCGTCGCAGGCGCCCGCGAGAAGGTCGGGGCCTTTGAGGAGATGATGAAGAAGTACGGCGTCAAGGCCGAGTGGAATGGGTCGCGCGCCGAACTCAAGGGCACCGGCGTCAGCGGCGACATCGTCGTGACCGACACGCAGGTCAAGATCACGATCAAGCTCGGGATGATGGCCAGGGCCATCGGGGTCGACGGCGACCGCCTCAAGGCCTCCATCGAGAAGCGCCTCGGGCCCGCGCTGTCGGGAGAGGCTTGAGGCGAGGCGCCGGCAGGAGGGCCGGGCCTTGCGGACAGCGCCGGGCGGGCTCAGGCCGGCTCGATCTCGTAGGTCCCGGCGCTGGCGTTGTAGCTGACGATCCGGGCGGCCTGACCGCGCTCAAGCTTGTTGGGGCTCGGGCACCGCACTGAGAGGATCAACCCGGCGCCGCCGTCGTTGAAGCTCGCCTGCCCGAAGGTCTCGGTCACCTCCAGCGTCGTGATCAGGCACTCCTGACCCACCAGCGCGTCCTGGGTGCCGAGCTTCTCCTTCTTCTTGACGAACTTGCGGATCGCGCGCACCGCGAGGTTCGCGCTCACGCCAACCAGGGCCACGCCGCCGAAGATCAACGCCACTCTCCTCATGTCTGCCATCTCAACCTCCAAGGGCCTCCGGGTTCACCCGGACAACCTACAGACAAGCCGCGGTATTTCACAATGAACCTCTCCATCCACCTCGCCTCGACCGACGAACGCACGGCCGCATGGCGCAATGCCCACGAGGTCTGGGGCGGCGGCCTCGACATGGAAGGCTTCCTCGCCCGGCGCCAGGGCTCGGCGCGACACCTGCGCGCCCGCTGGTGGGTGCTGACGGTCGAGGGCGTCGTGACCGCCGGCCTCGGGCTGCAAGAGCTGGCCTTCGACCTGCGCGGGCGCATCGTGCCGGGCTTCGGCCTGGGCTCCGTCCACACGCGCCCCGACGCGCGGCGCCAGGGCCACGCCGAGCGCCTGTGCCGGCACGTCATCGAGCTTCAGCGGCGCCAGGGGGCGGGCGTCGGCCTCCTCTTCTCCGACATCGGCCAGGACTACTACGGCCGGATGGGCTTCGTCCCCTGCGCGAGCTTCAACCACACCTGCGCCAACCCGACGGCGCTGGCCGAGAGCGGGCCGCGCCTGCGGCTGACCCCCATCGACCCCGCCGCCCGCCTCGACCTGCTCTCGGCGGCCTGGACCCGGCACGGCCAGCGCGCTCCGCTGACCCTCGCTCGCGACCTCGATTACTGGCGCTACAGCCTCATCAAGGAGCCCGACAACCGCCTCTTCTCCATCAGCGATGACGAGGGCGCAGAGATCGGCTACGCCAGAGTCCAGCTCGACGACGAGGTCGTCGCCCCCATCGAGATCGCGCTGCTCGACGAGGGCGGCGACCCCGAAGGGCGAGCCGCCCAGCATCGGGACGCCGCCCTGCGCGCCATCGCGGCGCTGGGCGCCCCGCGCCTGTCCACGTGGATCGACCCCGGCGCGGCCCTCGGCGGACACTTCGAACAGAAGCCGCGCAAGGGGCTGACCATGATCCGCGTCGACGAGCGGCTCGGAGAAGACGCGCAAGCCCTCGCGGCGACCTTCGAGGTCTCCGGGGCCGACTACTTTTGAGCCGAGGGCTTGACAAGGAACCCACTAAATCGTAAATCGACGATTGACGATTGAAGATCGCGCTCCGCCGCGATCAACCCCATTCGAAGGAGGCCCGACCCATGACGCACACCCTCAACGCCGCCGACCTCAACACGAGCTGTCACTGCATCCATGTGGGCCGGGATCAGGCGGCCGTGTCCTTGCCAGCGGAGATGGGTGGGGCGCCCTTCGCCTCGGAGCCCGTGTTCATCAATCGGCAGGACAGAGAGGCGATGGAGGCGGTCGTCGAGGTGATCGAGGCGCTTGCGGCCTCGCCGCGCTGGCAGGAGGCGGCGCTGGCGCAGGCCCCTGAGATCGCGCGCCACGATCCGGGTCACCCGGGGGTGATGTTCGGCTACGACTTCCACATCGGCCAGGAGGGGCCGCGGCTCATCGAGGTCAACACCAACGCGGGCGGGCTGCTGATGCTCGGCGGGCTGGCGGGCGGGTCGCAGCGGTGGTGCTCCAGCGTCGGCGGCCTGCTTGAGGTGGGGGGCGACCAGGAGAGTCTGGAGTCGCGGATCGTGGAGATGTTCGTCGAGGAGTGGCGGCTCGCGGGGCGGCCGGGGTCGCCGGGGCGGATCGCGATCGTGGACGAGGCGCCGGAGGCGCAGTTCCTTCACCCGGAGTTCTTGCGCTTCGCGGCGGTGTTGAGGCGCGCGGGGATCGAGGCCGAGATCGCGGCCCCCGAGGCGCTGAGCCTGGGGTCGGGTGGGGAGGTGATGCTCGGCGGTCGCGCGGTGGACATGGTCTACAACCGCCTGACGGACTTCTACCTGGAGGGCGAGGTGCTGGCGCCGCTGCGGGCGGCCTGGCTTGGGGGGAGGGTGGTGCTGTCGCCGCACCCGAGGGCGCACGCGCTGATGGCGCGCAAGTCCAACCTCATCGCGTGGTCCGACGCCGCGCGGCTGGAGTCGCTCGGGCTCGACCCGGCGCGCGCCGCGCTGCTGTCGAAGCACGTCCCCGAGACGGTGGCGGTGGGCTCCGAGGACGAGGCGCTCTGGGCGAGGCGGCGCGACCTCTTCTTCAAGCCCGTGGACGGCTTCGGCAGCCGGGCGGCGTGGTCGGGTGAGGGTCTGACGCGCAAGACCTTCGCGCGCATCCTTCAGGGCGGCTACGTCGCCCAGCGCCTCGTGGAGCCGGGCCGCCGCGCCCTGGACGACGGCACGCGGCGCGCCGAGATGAAGTACGACGTGCGGCTGTTCACCTATCGGGGCGAGGTGCTGGGCAGCTTCGCGCGGCTCTATCGGGGGCAGACGACCAACATGCGCACCCCGATGGGCGGCTTCGCGCCGCTGGTCGAGGTCTGACCCGATAGTCCAGATTTTTCCAGATTTTTCAACAAGTTAGCTGACAGTGTGGGGGCGGCGCGGGGCGGCGTCCTGGATCACCTCGACGCGGTTGCCGAAGGGATCGTCGACGAAGAAGCGGCGCACCCCGGCGATCGCCTCGTCGCGGCGCACCTCGATCCCGAGGCCCTCCAGGTGGGCGATCGCGGCCTCCAGGTCGCCGGCGAGCAGCGCCGGGTGCGCCTTGCGAGCCGGTCGAAAGTCCGCCTCGACGCCCAGGTGGATCTGGGCCTGTCCTGCCGCGAACCAGCACCCGCCCCGGCCCGCCAGGCCCGCCGGCTTGGGCAGCTCGCGCAAGCCGAGGCCCTGGCCGTAGAAGGCTCTGGCCTGCGCCTCGGCGCCGGCCGGCATGGCGAGCTGGACGTGATCGATGCCCCGAACCCCGCCGCAGGTCGGGGGCCGGCCCAGGCGCTCGCGCAGCGCCGGGATCAGCGCGTCGAGGTCGTCCAGCAGCGGCACCCCGTAGCGGGCGCAGACCACCTCCACATTGCCTCGACGCCAGAACCCGGGCGGGCAGCTCACGATCAGGCGCCCGCTGCTGGCGAAGAGGCCCAGCTCCAGGAGGGTGATCGGGGACTTCGTGGCCGGATCGAAGTGGACCGCGATCCAGGTGGCCCGCTCCAGCCCCTCCAGCTCCCACTCGACCTGCCCCCGGAAGTTGTCGTCGTCGATGCTCTGGCGCCAGGAGGCGTCCCAGGCCTCCCGACGCGGGTTCATGATGATGATGTCCAGATCGGCCAGCGCCGCCTCGACCTGTGACTGCCACGGCGCGGCCTTGTCCATCTCGATGGATCCGGCCAGAAAGACGCTCGAGATCCCCGAGGTATGCTCAATCGGCGCGGGGGGCTTGTAGATCTTCATCGAACCTCCATTACAACCTTGGCGACGCGAACGCCTGGGATCGAAGCCAGGAGCGGCCCATGATGTTCCCATGGGGCGCGCAGATGCAAAAGGAGACGCCATGATCTGTGGGAGCTGCGGAGAGCCTATCGCAGGGACCAACGCCGAAAACCAGCGCCACGGGGTACATCGCCCCGAGGAGCAACGCCCCGAGGGCCAGTTCCCCGAAGGCCTGCTCCCCGAAGGCCTGCTCCCCGAGGGTCAGCGTTCCGAGGGTCAGCGTTCCGAGGGGCCATGCCCATCCTGCGGCCTGTCGCCGCTGCTGGACGGCCGCTACCGCCTCGACAGGGTGGTCGGCCAGGGGGCCTCGGGCATCACCTACCGCGCCGAGCGGGTCGCGGACGGTCTGACGGTGGCGATCAAGGAGTTGCCCTTTCGCCGCATCGACTCGATGAAGACCAAGGCCCTCTTCCAGCGCGAGTCGCGCATCCTGCGCCAGCTCAATCACCCCGGCATCCCGGCCTGCATCGACGACTTCACCGCCGGGGTCGGCAAGAACCTGTCGCTCTACCTCGTCCAGGAGTTCATCGAGGGCCAGACCCTGACCGACGAGCAGAGCGATAGCCGCACCCGCGAGGACGAGGTCTTGTTGATCGTCGCCGAGCTGCTCTCGATCCTCGACTACCTCCACACCCTCAGCCCGCCCGTGATCCACCGCGACATCAAGCCCAACAACGTGATGCGCCGCGCCAGCGACGGCGCGCTGGTGCTGATCGACTTCGGCTCGGTCCGCGACGCCGTCACCGACCCCGACACGGGCGGCTCGACGGTGGCCGGGACCTTCGGCTTCATGGCCCCCGAGCAATTCCAGAGCCGCGCCGAGCCCGCCAGCGACATCTACGGCCTCGGCGCCATGGCCGTCTGCCTGCTGACTCGCCGCGAGCCCGACACCCTGCTGGACTACTCCAACCGCCTCGACTGGGCGCCCTTCGTCAAGGTCCACCCCATGACGCGCGCCCTGCTCGATCGAATGCTCTCCCCCGATCCAGCCACCCGCGCCCGCGACGCCGGCCGCCTGCGCCTCGACGTCCTGGCCGCCGTCGACGCCCTCCGCCGCGAGCGCGAGGCGCTCCACCTCCCCCACGCTGCCCCCCTGTCGAGCGCCCCAGAGCGCGATCGGCCCGCCCTCGACCTCCTCGACGGCCCTCCCCCTCACGAGTGGCACGTCGAGGAGGCCAGGTCGGCCCCCCTCGCCTCATCCGCGATCGAGGAGGGCTGGGGCGCGTTCGCCTCGTCTTACGGCGACGCTGCGCGCCCCGAACACCCTGTCAAGCACGCCCCGGCCACCTTCGACCTCGACATCATCGGCCACCAGCACCGACCGCCGGGCGCGCTCCTGCCCCTGCCCGATGCGCCGGCGACCGACGGCGCGACCTCCCACACCAAGGTGATCGCCCTCGTCTTCGCGATCTTCCTGGCCTTCGTCGCCATGGTGACCTTCGTGATGGTGAGCAACCCCGAGAGGGGGGAGGAGCTCCCCCAGGCCGCCCCGCTGTGCAATGGCGCCCCCTGCCTGCCGGTCGCCACGGGCCTCAAGGGCCTCTCCTTCGGCATGAGCGAGGCGCAGGCCCTGGCCGCGCTGCCCGAGATCGCCGCCGCCACGAGGCTCGATCCCGAGGTCATCTCCCCTGACTTCGACGCGCTCAACTTCAACATCGGCCAGATCGGCCAGGGCGAGCCGATGCCCGGCTTCCGCCTTGAGGTCGCCACGACGCTGGGCGCCTTCCCGACCTCCTGCACCCTCGACTTCGCCGTCGACGACGCGCTCTCCCAGATGATCTGCGCCATGGAGCCGCTGGCGGACCTGACCACCCACGTCGCCGCCGAGCAAACCCTGCTCAACACCCTCAAGGGGCGCTACGGCCCCCCGACCTCCGCCCACACGCCCGACGACGTCCAGATCCTCGGCGTCGAGCACAAGGGCACCTGGACGTGGAGCGACGGCGAGGCCGAGCTCGAGGTGGAGTCCCGCTTCCAGTCCTATGCCATGGGGAGCGTGCAGAGCAGCTCGACCCTCACGATCGCCAACGCCTCCCGCGCCCACCAGAAAAAGGTGAGCGATATCAAGGAGATGATTCGACAGAAGGTCGCTCGCCAGGAGGCCGAGCGGCGCCGTGAGGAGGAGGATCGCCGACGCCAGCAGCAAGAATTGCTCAACAAGTCCACCAAGGGGCTCGGCGACGATCTCTGAGCGACGATCTCTGAGCGATGATCCACGACCGTAGCCTCGCGCACGAGCGGGGGTTTTCAGGGCGGGGTTTCGGGGAGGATGTCGGCGTCGCGCAGGAAGGCGTCGATCTGGGCCCAGAAGTGGCCCCAGTCGGGCGGGCAGTCGTTGTGGCCGCAGTCGTAGGAGACGAGCCGGGCGCGCGGCGAGGCCGCGGCGAGGCGCTGGCCGTGGTTGTGGGGGATGAGGGTGTCGAGGCGGCCGTGGAAGACGAGCGTGGGGCGGTCGAGGCGCTGGACGACGCCGAGGCTGTCGAAGGGGTCAAGGATCATGAAGGCTGGGACGAACCAGGTCGCGGCCATGTCGGTGAAGCGGGTGAAGGTGGACTGGAGGATCAGCGCGGCGGGTGGGCGGCGCGCGGCCAGGGCGCAGACCGCGGCGCCGCCGAGCGATCGGCCGTGGAAGATGATCCGGTCGGGGTCGACCTCGGGGCGGGCGGCGAGCAGGTCGTAGAAGGCGGCGAAGTCCTCGGCGATGGCGGCCTCGGAGGGCGAGCCGGCCGAGCGCCCGTAGCCGCGGTACTCGACCAGCAGGACGCTGAGGCCGCGCTGGCGGTAGGGCTCCATCATCGGCGGCCAGTGCTCGATCAGCTCCGCATTGCCGTGGGCGAAGATCACGGCGGGCCCGGGTGTCTGGGCCGAGGCCCCCTTGCCGGGCAGCAGCCACGCCTCGACAGGCCCCTCCGGCGACTTGATCCAGAGCCGCTCCAGGCCCGGCACTCGGGCGGCGATCGAGTCGTCGGGGGAGGTGGCGTGTCGGGCGAAGAGCATGAAGCGGGCGATCCAGAGCACGGCGACGACCCCCACGGTGACAGTGACAAAGAGCCAGATCAGCGCCCGGAGGCGCCTGCGGCGACTTTGGCCGCGATCCTGGCCTGCGGCCTTCGGCGCGACTTCAGGCGCGGGCGGGTTGATCACTTGATGAAGGGGTTCTTGTTGCCTTGAACCTGGGCGACCTTGGCGGCCCAGGCTCGCTCGGCGTCGTCGGCGGGGTCTTCCTTGTCCCACTGCTCGAACATGGCGCGGCTCTCGGCGGTCAGGATGCCGCGGTTGGGGTAGGCCCAGTCCATGTAGAAGTAGGTCCGCGCGATGTCCCCGCGCACATGCGGGGGCGGCTCGAACTGCTGATCTGCGATCTCGACGTCGCACTGACCGTACTCGCGGGCCTCGCCTTCGATGATGGTCGGCGGGTAGTTCGAGCGGTCCCCGTTGACCTCGCCGATGGCGGGGCGGAGGTTGTAGAGGTCGGCCTCCATGTACCTGAAGGCCGCAGACATCTTCTCGGCGCAGCGGCGGCCTTCGTAGGGGGCCTTCTTGCTGTCGAGGCACTCGGGGTTGCCCTCTCGCCAGGCCCGCGTCGACTCGCCGAAGACCTGGGCGGGCACGATGTGCTCAATCTCGAGTCGTTTGGCGCGCTTGGAGTTCTTGCGCGGCTTGTAGCCGCAGGTGCTGAGCTGGACCGTGTCCTTGGCGTACTCGCAGCCGCAGTAGAAGGTGACCTCCTGGCCGGCGTAGATCTCGTCGACGTGCGTCTTGGCTCGCCTGAACGAGGACACCTCCCGGTTCCCTCGCTCGGAGAGGGTGTCGTCGTCGCCGGCCTCGCCGGGGGTCAGCGGGTCTTCGGGCTCCTCAAGGGGCGGGCCGCCTCCGGAGGCCGGCTCGAAGTCGGAGAGAGTCCCGCAACAGCACCCGGCCAAGTTGATCGCCAGCCACGCCACCGCGCTCGCCTTTAGAAACCCCTTCAACACCACAAGCCCTCCTGAGCCGCTGCTCGCCTTGAATCGCCGTCGTTCGCCCGGGCGATGGTACTCCCACCGCGATCCCGCCTTCAAGCTCGCCGACGCCTCGGGCCTTGATGCGCGCGTCCGGGGCGGGCTTGTGGCTGTGCCACGCGGCGTTCCGTGGTAGAGTGCCGCAGGACGAGAGCGAGGTGATGGCACATGGAAGAACACATCGCGCACTACAAGCGCTTGCTGGCGGCCGATCCGCGCAACATCGACGCGTACTTGAGGCTGGGGGCGCTCTGGCGGACCCAGGGTCAGGCGGCGCAGGCGGTCGGGGCGTACAACGCGGCGGCGAGGCTGTTGAGCGAGGAGGGTCTTGAGCTGGAGGCGATCGCGGCCTGTCGGGCGGTCTTCGAGATCGACCCTGGGCACTTTGAGACGAAGCTCTTTCTGGCGCGCCTCTTCGCCAACCAGCAGAGCGCCAACGCGCCGAGCCGGGTGGTCAGCGTCATCGAGGCGCCGCCGGCCGAGGCCGAGGAGGTGATCGTGCTGACGGCCGACGACGCGATCAACGAGATCGGCGTCGAGGAGCTGGAGGACCTCCAGCTGCCCGATCGGCGCCGGGCGGTCGCGCTCGTGGAGCGGCCCGGCGAGACGATCGAGCTGGACGAGGCGGACCTTATCGAGGCGCTGGAGGGCAGCGACGACGCGTTCAGCGTCGAGGGGTCGACGGAGGGCTTCGAAGGGATCGAGGATCTGGTGCGGGGGTCCATCCAGAACGTGCTGGACCAGTCGGCCCCCATGGTGACGGGGAGGCCGGCGGCGGCGGCGGAGCCGGACGAGGATCCGGTGGATCTGGAAGAAGACCCGTCGATGGTGATCGAGGGGGTGGAGATCCCGAACACGCCGCTCTTCTCGCGGCTGCCGCCGGGGACCTTCATGACGCTGCTCAAGCGGATGAACGTCCGGCGGGTGCGCGAGGGCGAGTGCATCATCCAGGAGAACGTGCGCCACAACACGCTCTCGATCATCTTGAGCGGCAGCGTGCGGATCGAGCGGCGGACGCCGGACGGGATCCTGGCGCTGGCGCAGATGGGCCGGGGGGAGTTCTTCGGGGAGTTCGAGCTGCTCACGGGCCAGGAGCCCAAGGTGGTCGTGCGGGCCGAGACGCCGGTGGCCTTGCTGGAGATCCCGCAGAGCTTGATCGCGAAGATCGCCGAGAAGGATCCGACGATCTGGCAAGTGCTGTGGAACTTCTACCACGAGCGGCTGCTGAACAACCTGCTGGCCGGCAGTAGCCTCTTCATGTCGCTCAACGGTCAGGAGCGGGCGGCGCTGGCGACGGAGTTCAAGCGCGTCGAGGCTGGGGCCGATCAGACGATCATGCGCCAGGGCCAGGCCAGCGAGGGGCTCTACCTGATCGCGCGGGGCGAGGTGGTGGTCAAGCACGATCAGGAGGCCAGCAGCCAGGTGGTCGCGACGCTGCGCGAGGGCGACTTCTTCGGGACGGTGTCGAGCCTGACGCGCTCGCCGGTGCGGGCGACGGTGCGGGCGACGCGGGACACGACGCTGCTCTTTTTGAGGCGGGCGCGGCTGGCGGCGCTGGGCCAGCGCCACCCCGAGGTGGACGTGGCGCTGCGGCGGCTGGTGGCCTACCGGCAGATCGTGGTGGGCAAGACGGGCTACTCGACCCTCGGGTTGCCGAAGTAGGCCCGGCCTCCCCGGCCGCAGCGGTCGGGGAGGCCGCCTGCCGAGGAGGCCCACCTCAGCCGAGAGGTGCGCCCGAGCCTGAAGAGGGGCCTCGCCAGGGCAGCCAAATCCGATTTCAAAACATAGACTTACACGACGAGGTGGCGATCCAGGAGGGCGCGCGAGATCCTTGTGGCGTAGCCCAAAACCATGCCCGGAGGGAGCGCGCGAGGTCCTCGGGGGAGAAGCCGGGGAGCATGCCTGGAGGGAGCGCGGGGAGCGCGCTCCTGGCGGGTGCGGCGCCTTGGGGTCAGCCGGAACCACGCTCAAGCCACTTACACTTTGGGCCACCAGGGAGCCCAAGATGAAAGTGCTTCAAACGTGGTTCCGTATCAGCCGGGCGTTTGGGGTGTCGAGTCGGGCTTGTGGGTGGAGAAGAAGAGGACGGCGCCGTAGGTCTCGTGCTGGAGGCGGGGGTAGGCCAGCATCTCGCGGAGCTCGGTGAGGATGAAGGCGCGGCTGCGCAGCATGGGGAAGACGCCGTAGCGCTCGTACTGGTTGAGGATCATGTCGGCCACGGCGCCGTGGCCGCGGATCAGGGCGCTGCCGGAGATGAAGCCGCCGGGCTCCATGAGCCTGTCGAACTCCTTGAGGACGAGCTTGCGCTCGTGGAAGGTGTGCAGGCCGTTGACGGACTGGAGCGAGCGGATGGCGCCGCTGCGGATGGGGAGGTGTTCGGGGTCGCCGCGCATCAGGGTGACGCGGTCGAGCATGCCGAGGGCTTCGAAGCGCTTGCGGGCCTTCTGGAGCATCTTCCAGGAGGAGTCGATGCCGATGAGGGGGCCGGCGACGTGCTCGGCGCGGATGTGGCCCAGGACGAGCCCGGTGCCGATGGGGCACTCGACGTAGGCGCCGCCGATGCTGCGGCCGACGGCGCGGTGGGCCATGTCGACGTAGCGCAGCGGCGGGCACTTCCAGATCAGGAGGCTGACGATGGGCGAGGCGAGGTCGTAGAGGGGGGCGATGAGGTTGAGGAGGGTGTCGGTGCGGTAGTAGCGGTATTTGTGGACGGCGCTGCGGGGGACCATGTCGACGATCCCGTCGACGAAGGGGTAGCGCTCGCCGCAGCCCTGGCAGACCAGCTCGGGCTCGCGGCGGGTGCCGATGCCCAGCTCGGGGTGGGCGCAGGCGGCGCATTGCATCAGGTCCAGGACAGCCTTGGTGATCATGGTCATGGGGCGCGCTCGGGGGAGTTTGAGGAGGCCGGCCTGCGGCGCGGCGGCGGCCACCAGGGCGAGGTCGACCGGAGCGTCATACATGGATTCAGGGGCAGAGACAAGCCCGCGCGGGGGCCATGGGCGCGGGCGGGAGCGGGTCGATCAGGTCCCGAGGCGCTCGCGCAGGGTCTGGGCGCGGGCGAACCACGGGGTCGCCTTGGAGGGGTGGGTCTGGGAGAGCATCTCGCCCATGTCCTCGCAGGCTTGCGCCATGGCCTTGAGGGTGCGGGGGCGGTCGGGCTCCAGGGCGAGCAGGCGCTCCAGGGCGCTGACCTGGTGTTCGTTCCAGTCGCGGGCCTTGCTGGGGCGGTGGGCGCGCTCGTAGCGGGTCAGGCGCATGTAGATCTGGGCCAGATCGTGGAGGTAGACGACGTTGAGCGGCTCCAGGGCGGCCTGTCGCTCGACGCGCGCGAGGCCCTTGGTGTAGAGGCGCACGGCCAGGTCGGGGTTCTTGGGCATCTCCAGATCGCCGAGCAGGACGCGGCAGACGGCCAGGTTGCGCTGGTGATCGGCGTTCTTGGGGTCGACGGCGATGATCTGCTCCAGGCCGTCGATGCTGGCCTCAAGCCAGCGCCGTGAGACCTCCTGGAGATCGTCGTTGAGGCCCGACGCGGCCATCATCGCCTGCACGCTGCCCTCGAAGGTCTCCCGGTCGGGGTTGATGGGCACGAGCGCGGCGCGGGTCAGGGCGCTGCGCAGCCGCCAGGTGTCGGCCCGCTTGGGGTTGACGCGGCCGTCGATCTCCGCGAGGCGGTCGCAGAGCTGGACGATCGGCGCCATCGCCATGGGATCGCCGGGGGCGCGCTCCAGGCGGCGGTCCAGCAGCGCCAGGGCCTTGCCCAGCCACGCGCTCTCCTGGGCCGACGTGCCGGCCTCGACGGTCGCCATGGCGGCGTAGAGCGCCGCCGTATCCAGCAGGTGCTGCGTGTCCTGGGGGACCAGCGCCATGAGGCGCTCGTTGGCCTTGATGCCTTCGATCAGCCAGCGCCTCGCCGAATCGGGGTCCTGCGCCTGGGAGAGCGCCCCGAGGCGCTGATAGCAGCGCGTCAGCTGCCGCCACAGCGCGGGATCCTCGGGGCGTCGGGCGCAGAGCTGATCGAGGGTGGCCCGCAGCAGCTCAAACCACTCGGCCGCTCTGGCCGGGTGGCGCTCCATGTCCAGCTCGCCGAGCTGCCCGTAGGCTTCGGCCAGGCGCTGGATGGTGGGCGCGTCGGTCGGGTTGAGCTCCTTGAGGCGCCGCGCCGCGTCGAGGCGCTTGAGCGCCCAGGCGTGCGCGCGCGGCGGGTTGCCCGGCTCATCCAGGGTCACCAGCAGCGCGTAGGAGGCCAGCAGCCCCTCCAGGATGCGCCCGTCCTCGGGGCGAGCCAGCGAGAGCTTCTCGGAGATGGCCACGTCCTTCTCCAGGTAGCTGCGCGCCCGGATCGGCGTCCGACCGGCGTCCAGCTCCCCGAGGCGGAAGTAGACCACGGCCAGGTTCCGCTGGCGGTCGAGGTCGTCGGGCGCCAGCGACACCAGCCGGGCGCAGAGCGACAGATCCCGCTCGAACCACCCGCGCGCCTTGTCGGGGTCGAGCTGGCTCTCCAGGCGCCCCATCCGGTGGCAGGAGCTCGACAGCTCGGCCATCAGCCCCGCGTCCTGCGGGTGGGCCTCCGACAGCGCCTTTCGCAGCTCCAGGGCCTTCTCGTACCACCGTCGGGCGGCCTTGAGATCCGAGGCCTCCTCCATCTCCCCGATGCGGTTGTGGACGCTGGCCAGCGACCGTTGGTGTTCGATCGCGGCGGGGTCGGCATCGATCAAGCGCCGCAGCGTCTCCATATGCTTCTGAAGCCAGACCCGCGCCTGGGCGGGGTCGTGGCGCGCGTCCAGCTCGGAGAGCCGCTGGTAGGACTTCCCCAGATCGACCAGGTGGTTGAGGTTGTCCGGCTCAAGCTCCAGGAGGTGCTCGGCCATCACCCGCCCCTTGTCGAACCACCCGCGCGCCTTCTCCGCGTCCATCTTCGAGAGCTTGTCCCCCATCTGCTGATAGGTGCCCGTCAGCAGGCGCATGCTGGCGCGGTGGGGGTCGTCGAGCGCGCCGAGGAACTGGCGCACCATCGGCGCCATGCCCTTGTACGAGGCCGACAGATCCAGCAGGTAGCTGCGCCGGACGGAGCTGTCGTTGGGCGACGCGGCGATCTTCATCACCGACAGCCGCCGGGCCATGTCCTCGCCGCGTTCAAACCAGCGCGTGGCGCGATCGGGATCCTGGGCGTAATCCAGCTCCCCGAGCTGCTGGTAGGCCCGCGCCAGATCGCGCAGGTGGCTGGCCTCCTCGGGCTGAAGCACCGCCAGCCGCTCCAGCAGCCCGGTGGCCACCTCCAGCACATGCCGACGCGCGCCCGAGGACCCGGACAGCAAGGGCGCGACCCCCCACAGGAGCGCGTCCTTCCAGGCGCCCATCGCCGAGGGCTTGTCGGCGGCCTGGGTCAAGCCCTCCAGCGTCGCCCGGAAGGCCCCGTCGGGGGCGCCGTCCTCAGGAGCTGCGTCCGACAGCGCCCTGATCAGCAACGACATCGCGCGCGCGTCCCCCCGGCGCGCCAGCGACACCAGCGCGCCCTCGCCCACCCTGCGCTGGAGGCGCTGACAGGCCATCGCCAGCGCCTCGTCGAGCGACTCGGAGGCCGGCAGCGCCAGCCACCGATCCAGCGTCTCCTCCCCGAGCCATTCGGTGCGCTCCAGCAGGACCTCCAGGATCAGCCGCGTCGACAGCGGCTCCCACACCCAGCCCCACACCCCGCGACCGTCGCCGCACACCAGCCCGGCGCCCTCCAGCCGCTCGACCGGATCCAGGCTCGACGCCATTCTGTCCGGCGCCCCGCCCAGCCGCTCCATCCAGCGCGCCCTCGCCTCGAAGAGCCGCGACCGCGACAGGCTCAAGCCCCCCTCGCCCTCCTTCATGCACCGCTCGACCAGCCAGAGGGCCACCTCCCCGAGCGCATTGCCGCCCCGGCGCCCCTCGAAGAGCCGCTCGAACCACGCCTGCCACAGCCCGTCCTCGTCCACGGGATCGGGCCGGGACACCCCCCCGAAGGCCAGGTGGTGCAGGTAGATCAGGTGCGGCTTGCGCAGCGCCCGCCGCGTCTGCGCCGAGAGCTGGTTCCAGGGCGCCGGGCAGCCCTGCGGCACCACGTGCGACGCCCACGCGTAGACCTTCGCCGACTGCTCGTCTGAAAAAGGGCCGATCGTCAGAAAGGGCACGTCGCCCTGCTCTGCGGTGAAGTGCGCGAAGGCGAAGGCGTGCGCGAAGAAGGGTGTGGCGTGGTGCCTGGACCACGCGCTGATCGCCGCCTTGACCTCCCGCGCGTCCGCCGTCACCACGATCCTCAGCCACCGCGGCCCCTTCCCGGCCCCGTTGGCCTGGTGGGCCGCCAGCGCCAGGTCGTCCAGCGCCTTGAGCCCGCCTGCGCCCATCGGCGCGTCGGTCAGCACCGTCAACCCCACGCCCGTCGTCTCCCGCCAGCGCGCCAGCGCGTCGACCAGCGCCTCCTGCGGCCCCGCGCCGAGCAGCTCGCGCAGACGCGCCTCGACCGACCCCCGCTGGCCCGCCAGCAGCGCCACCGCGTCGCCCTTGGCCTCCAGCGCGCGCCGCGCCTGCCTGCAGAGCAGCGACCGACGGCCGCTGCCCGGCTCGCCCACGACCAGACAGACGCTCTCGGCGCGCGCGTCCACGAAGGCGTCCACCGCGCCGTCGAGCGAGGGCCGCTCCAGGTAGATCGAGGGCAGGTAACGCGCCCCCGTCAGGCCCTCCAGCACTTGCGCCGTAGCTTCGCGCGCCCTGGCCTGGGCCGACAGCCCGCCCGTGACGGGCGCGGCGTCGATCAGCTTCGACAGCGCCCTGATCGTGTCCGCCCGCGTCGCCCGACCGAAGACCCCCAGGTAGCTGACCTGCGCGTCGCTGTGCCCGTTGTAGAGCATCACCTCGTCGCGCTCGCCCAGGCTGGTGGACTCGGGCGCGACCATCAGCGGGTGCAGCGAGAGCACGCGGGTGCGGTTGAGCGCCAGCACCGGCGAGCGCCCCAGCGCCTTGAGCAGCCGATCGTCCTGGGTCGCCTCCGGCGCCAGCCGCTCCGACGGCCCCACCAGCCTCAAGATCCGCCCCTCGCCGAGATCCCGCAGCAGCACCACCTCGCGCAGCGGCGCCATCAGCCCCAGCGCCGCGTCGAGCACCGGCGTGATCCGACCCAGCATCCCCGCCTGCGCCTGCTCCGTCCACGACGGACCCTGCTGCTCCAGCCGGTGCCGGAAGGCCCGCAAGGCCTGCTGGATCGGCTGGCCGCCGTGGCGGCCATGGTCCAGCACCCGCGCCGCCTCCATCAACCCCTGGCTGAAGGCCGCCCTGCCCCCCTCGCCTTCAGGCACCTGGACCCTGGACAGCGCCTGGAGGACCTCGTACCAGCGATCCGGCGAGGGCGCCGAGAGCCGCTCAACGGCCACCTCGACGGCCCTGTCGCGGCCTCGACCGGCGATGAAGTCGCGCCACAGCACCAGGGCCGAGATCTGGATCAAGAGCAGGTGCGTCAACGCCACCGCCCGCAGCCGCTCCAACCCCCCCAGCCCCTCGTCGTGGACCCGCCCGTAGGCCACCACGATCGGCGTCGGGAAGGTCTCGCGCACCAGCGCCCCGTCGATCCGCGGCATCTCCCGCGTCGCCAACGCCGGCGTCGCCAGGGGCTCCGCGCGCGGGGCCGCCTCGCGCCGCACCGGGATCATCAGCGGCGGCTTGTGGGCGCGGCAGACGTGGTACTGCTCGCCGTCCCCGAAAGGATCGAGCAGCTCCATCTCCTGTTGGCAGGTCGGGCACTTCATCCAGGCACGCTCGGCGTCAAAAATCTCTCCCTCGCGATTATCCCACGAAGGCGCCCCGCGCCCAAGAATTGAGCAGCGAGGGGCGCACCGCGCCCGCCGCCGACCCTCGCGTCGAACCCAGCAGCGGCCTCCTCGTCAACGACCCACCCGGACCATCACCATAAACACCCGTAATCCATAGTCTTTTCCAGCGAAGAGCGGGCGCAGGGCCCTTGGCAGCGGACATGGAGCGGGGTGCAGGGGCACCGAGATCCGCAATGATCCAATTGCGGCTTCGGGTGGATCGGCACTCCACCCCCTGTCCCCCTCCTCGTTCCACGAGGAGGGGGGACGCTCGTATTACGGGCTGGATGGTTCGGGGACGCTCGTATGACGGCTTCGGGTGGATCGAGTCCCGCCCCGCCGACATCGCCACCCGCCCCAGGCGGCCAGTGATCCCGGCGTAGGCTCCTGCGGCCCGCCCCCCGAATCGTCGTGCCCACCCAACGAGCCCCCCCGATCCACCTTGCCCGTAATACAAGCGTTCCCCCTCCTTGCGCAGCGAGGAGGGGGACAGGGGGTGGAGTGCGATCCACCCTTGCCCGTAATACAAGCGTTCCCCCTCCTTGCGCAGCGAGGAGGGGGACAGGGGGTGGAGTGTGCGATCACCCCTTTCGCGAGCGCTTCTTGGCCTCCAGCAGCCGGCTGGTGAACTGGGGCGGCGCGGCGGGCGGAGCCGAGCCCTCGCCCCCACCTTCGCTCTTGCCCTCGCCCTTGCCCTCGTCGGACCCCTCGTCGGCGGAGATCGCGGCGCGGGGTGGGAGGGCGGGAGGCCCAGGCGAGGAGGCGCGCGGGAGGGCGAGGGCGTCGGTGATGGAGGGGCGGGGGACGGGGGCGGAGGCGGAGGTGCGCTTGAAGCCCTCCAGGCGCCTCCAGGCGACGTCGACGAGCCACAGGAGCGCCAGCGCGGCGATCAGCCAGGGGGCCAGCGGCCGGGGCGTCGTCAGCGGGGTGTCGGGGTGCGCCCAGACGGCGGCCGGGGCCGGGTCCAGGCGGCCGCCGGTGTTGGAGGCCAGCTCCTGGAGCAGCGGGAGGCCGGTGTGGGCCGGGGCGAACTCGGGCGACCAGCTCCGGTGCAGCTCGCGGACGGCGCGGCCGACCTCCTTGCCCTCGACGAGCTGCTGGACGGCGACGAACCACGTCCCCTCGTCCGAGGCCTCCACCTCGGCGCTGTAGCGCCCGGGCGCGATCTGGCGAAGCGGCACGACCTCGCGGCGGCCGCCGGGGTGCAGGATCGTGGCCTGCGTCTCGGCGCCCTCGCGCCACGCGCCCTCGGCCAGCGCGTCGACCGTGAGCTGGAGGCCCCCGCCGCGCAGCGTCGCCGAGAGCGCCAGCGCGTCGCTGGCCCCGGTCTGGGTCACCCAGCGCACGGCCTGGCTCCAGAAGGGGCCAAAGACCGAGGGCTCGGTGATCCAGGCGCTCGCCCAGCGGCCCTTGGCGTCGCTGGTGAAGGCCAGCGAGCGGCCCAGCCCCAGGCGCCAGTGCGCCAGCAGCGGCTCGCCCTCGGGGGCCTGGAGCGCCAGCGTGGCGCGCGGCTTGAGGGTGGTGGCCACGTAGCCGTCGAGCTGCGGCAGCCCCTCGATCCCGCGCAAGACCTCGGAGTCCTCGACGGCCTCCGGGACAAAGGGCTGCTCGATGAGGAAGCTGCGGCTCGACAGCATCGTCTCGCGGGTGAAGATCTGCGGGATCGCGTCGGGCGACTCCGTCTCGTAGTAGCGCCCGCCGCCGAGCGCGGCGAGCTTCTCCATCGTGTAGCGGTCGCTGTCGCCGCCTATCGACACCGTCGTCAGCGTGATCTTGTCCTGGCGCATCTCGGCCACCTTGGCCGGCAGGTCCGAGACCTCCGAGATCCCGTCCGAGAGCAGGATCACGTGCTTGATCGAGGACCTGCCGCCGCGGATCCCCTCGTGCGCGGCCCGCAGCGCGTTGTAGATGTCCGTGCCGCCCCCGGCCCGCAGCGTGCCGATGCGCCGGATCGCCTCGTCCTTGTCCGTCAGCACCTCGTAGGGCACCACCCAGGAGGCCATGCCGTCAAAGCCCAGCACCCCCAGCTCGTCGCCCGGCTTCATCAGCTCCACGACCGCCACGCCGGCCTCCTTGGCCAGCTCCATCTTGCTGACCTCGCCGAAGCCCGCCATCGACCCCGAGCGGTCGATGGCCATCGCGATCCCCTGCGAGGGCATCTGCACCTGCGCCTGCCGCGTCATCGACACCGGCAGCGCCCGCTCCACGGGCGTCTTGTAATAGCCACCCAGCCCGAAGGAGCGATCCCCCCCGATCATGATCAGCCCTTGCCCCAGATCGGCCACGTAGCGCTCCAGCGACACCATCTGCTCGCGGGACATATCCGTCCCCGACACGTCGCTCAGGATGATCGCGTCGAAGGCCGCCATGTCCTCCAGCGTATCCGGCAGCCCCTCCGGCCCTCCCTCCGTCAGCGCGAAGCCCGACTCCCGCAAGGCCGCCGCCAGGTGCCCCGAGCCGCCCTTGTAGCCCTCCAGCAGCAGCACGCGAGGCAGCCCGGCCACCTCGACGGCCGCGCGCGCCTCGTTGTTGCGCGGCTCCGCGTCGCCGTCGGCCTCGATCACCGCCCGGAAGCGGTGCAGCCCGCCCTCCTTGAGCACCTGCGGCACCGTCAGCACGTCCAGCCCCTGCCCCAGCTTCACCCGCACCTCGCCGGTGAGCTCATCGCCCTGGTAGAGCCGCAGCGTGGCATCCATCGCCGCCGGCGAGCGCACCTGGAGCCGCAGATCGAAGGGCTGCGAGGCCTCGACCTTCGGCGGCGCCACCAGCGCCTCGACGATCACGTCAGGCCCCGTGTGCATCGAGGGCAGCGCCACCACGTCGATCGGCACCCCCAGCTCGCGCGCCACCACCGCCTGCTGACGCGCTCGCCCGTGCGTCTCGATCCCGTCGCTCAAGAGCACGATCCGGCGGTGGGTGTCCGGCGGAAAGGACGCCAGCGCCAGCCTCAGCGCAGCCTCCACGTCCGTCCCCCCCGCAGGCGGCCGCGACGCCCACAGCGGCCCCTCGCCGCCGGCCCTCACGATGGACTCGATCTCCGGCGCCCCGCCGAAGACCACCACCCCCGACATGTCCGCCTCCGGCCGCGCCGCCAGCGCCTCGGCCACGAAGGCCCGCGCCCGCCTCGAACCCCCCGTCGACCCCTCCCCGTCGCCGTCGATCGATCGCGACGCGTCCACGACGAAGATCACCGCCAGCTCGTCGTGCCGCCTCAAGAGCGACAGCCCCGCCAGCGCCAGCACCAGCGCCACCACCACCAGCGACCGCCACGCCGCCGCCGAGCGCCCCTGGGGCCGCTCAAGCACACCCAGCCGCAGTGCCCCCCACCACACCAGGGGCAGCAGGAGCAGCAGCCAGAGCGCCGCCGGATCTTGCAGCGTCAAGCCCGTCACGAAAGCCCCCCACGCGAAGAAGATGAAGAAGATGAAGACCTTAGCCCGACCGGCCGCCGCGACCGCGACCGCCACAGGAAGAGCGCCCACTCCAGCATCGCGATCGCCAGAGCCGCCAGCAGCGCCGCCCGCGTCATCTCATCGACGCGCTCCACCGACGACACCGCCTCGATCCCCGCCCCCCTCGGCGCGCTGATCCGCGCCACCGGCGCGATCGTCGACTCCCGCGCATCCACCAGCGACACCCCGAACACCATCGACCGGCGCCCGCCCGCGCTCCCCGCCCCGTCGCCGATCCCCGCACCACCGCCCCCCGCGCCGCCCTTGGCCGGATCGCCGCCTCCCGCGCCGACCTTGGCCGGATCGCCGCCTCCCGCGCCCTGGCCCCCCGCGCCGACCTTGGCCGGATCGCTGGCCGCCGGCGGCGACACCTCCACCGCGTAGAAGCCCGCACGCGCCGTATCCCCGAAGAGGTAAACCCCGTCCGTCGCCCCCCGCGACAGCGTGACGGCGCTGCGATCCCCCGCCGGATCGACCACCTCGACCCGCCCGCCGACCCCCGCCGGCACCGCCAGCGGCCGCCCCGTCGCCACCGTGTGGCCCGCCTCGCGCTCGCCGCCGGGGCTAAGCCACCCCAGCGCGTTGTAGAGGAAGACCGGGAAGGCCACCCGCAGCGGCAGATCCGACCGCAAGAGCGGCGGCACCAGGACCAGCCCTCGCCAGGACGGCGTCTGCCCCGCCAGCACCGCCGGCCCGCCCTCACCCCGGAACTCCGCCAGCGGCACCAGCGCGCCCACGCCCGTCGCCTTGACGATCTCGCCGAAGCGCACCGCACCCAGATCCAGGTGCAGCAAGGCCGGGTGGCCCCTGTCCCACGACGCGATCGTCGGGTTCGCCACCGGCTCCCCCGAAAAAGTCACCAGCGGGTTCTCGGCCGGGAGGTTCAGCGCCAGGAAGCGCCCCGACGGGATCGTCGCCGGGAAGGTCCCGTCAAAAATCATCACGTCCCGGTCGGTCTGCCCCGTAAAATCCTCCGGCGCCATCACCTCGACCTCCAGCCGGGCGCTGGCGCGCAGCGCCCGCTCCACCAGCGGGCCGTCGCCGACGAGCAGCACCCGCACCGGCCGCTCCGGCGCCACCACCGCGAAGGCCGCGTCGTCCGTCCCCAGGTGGTCGCGCGCCCCGCCCTCCCCCGCGATGTCCGACAGCCGCGCGATCACCAGCCCCTCGTCCGCCTCCAGCGGCACGCTCAGGGTGTGCTGCTCGCCCGGCCCCAGCCGCACCCGCTGCGCCTCGATCAGCGACCCCGCGCCCTCCCGCGCCGCCCCCTCGACCTCGGCCGACAGAGCCGCGCCAGCGACCAGCCGGACCTGCAGGTGCCCCGACAGGGCCGCCGATCCCGTGTTCGTCACCACGCACAGCGCCGTGGTGCCGAAGCGCTGGCTCGCGCCGCGCCGGACCTCGAAGGTCGTGATCGCCAGGTTGTCCCCCGAGGCCCCCACCCCCACGTAGGTCAGCCTCCCTTGCCCGATGGGCGGCAGCTCGTCGGCCGGAAAGGCGCCGTCGGAGATCAGCACGATCTCGCGATCGGCCTCCGCCCCGCCGAGCTGCATCGCCAGCAGGATCGCCTCGGTGGTGTTGGCGGCCACCGCGTCCGGCGGCCGCCGCGCCAGCCCGTCCAGCCGCGCCTCCAGCTTGCCCCGATCCCGCGTGAAGGGCTCGGCCACCCGCGTCAGCCGCCCCGCCACCAGCACCGCCACCTCCGCGCCCTCCGGCGCAGCCCGCGCCGCCGACCGCGCCCGGTCGATCGCCGCCGACCACCGGCTCGGCGCCACGTCCGTCGCCGCCATCGACGCCGACGCGTCCAGCACCAGCACCAGCCGCCCCGCGTCGCTCCCCTCCGACACGCACGCCGGACGCGCCAGCGCCAGCGCCAGCGCCCCCATCACCAGCAGCTGCAACCACAGCAGCCACGAGGCCCTGAAGCGCTCCCAGGGCCGACCCTCAAAGACCTGCGCCCTGGCCTGCTGCCACAAGATCAGCGACCCCACCACCCGCGGCGGCCGACGCTGCCTCAAGAAGTAGAGCGCCACGATCGCCGGCAGGCCCAGCAGCGCCATCAACCCCCACGGCTGGAGCAGCTCCATCAGCTCACCCCCTCAACCCTCCGCACCCCGCCCACCCCCGCCCCTGCGCTGGCCCACGGCACGCCCAAGCCCATAGAATCAAAGAGGAATCGCGCGACCTCTGGCGCCTCCCTGCGACGGCCCCTCACCCGACCAGCCCGCCCTGGCGCAGCTCGCCCAGCACCAGCGCCTCCAGCGGCGTCCGGCTGTCCACCTCGATGAAGGCGAAGCCATAGGAGCGACAGGCCTCCCGAAGCTCCCCCGTCATCGCCGCCAGCTGACCCAGGTAGGCCCGCCGCACCCGCCGATCCACGCTCACCACCATCTCCTCCCCCGTCTCCGCGTCGATCAAGGTCAGCTCCTCGCCCTCCTGCGGGTCCCGCTCCTCCCCGCTGAGCACATGCAGCACCGCCACCCTCATCTGCGCCCGCGCCAGCGTCGACAAGACCTCCACCCTTCGATCCGGGATCAAGAAGTCGCTGATCAACACCGCCGTCCCCCTCCGGCGCGACCCCGCGAACTCCCGCACCGACCGCTCCAGCCCCGTCGGCCCCTCGAAGCTCACCCGATCGAGGAAGTCGAAGACCCGGTGCGCCGCCCCCTTGCCCCGCAGCGGCCCCACCCGCGCGTCGATCTGCCCCGTCATCGCGTAGAGCCCGACCGTGTCCGACGACGCCAGCGCCAGGTAGCCCAGCGCCGCCGCCAGCTGCTTGCTGTACAAGCCCTTTCCGCACCCCATCGACGCCGACGTGTCCAGCAGGATGTGCACCGTGTGCTCCTCCTGGGCCTCGTACAGGCGCACCAGCAGCGCGTCCAGCCGCGCATAGAGGTGCCAGTCGAGGTGGCGCAGGTCGTCCCCCGGCGTGTAGGGCCGCACGTCCACGAACTCCCCCCCGACCCCGCGCCGCGACGAGCGCCGCTCGCCCCGCCGGTCACCCCGCACGCGGCCCTGGATCTGCACCGCCAGCCGCCCCAGCAGGCGCAGGAAGCGCGGCTCCAGCAAGCTCGTCGTCGCACCCGAGGGATCACTCATGCGCGCGCTCCCGCCTCAAACATCCGTCGCGACAGACCTTATCACGCTTCGAAACCAATCGAACACGCTTCCCAACCTGCCCCGTCGAGGTTATCGATCCATGACGGCAGATCACCACCGCGCCTGCCCCCAGATACCCCGCAGCGCACGCCCAGCGAGCCAGACCATGCAAGACCCCTCCCCGAAAAATCCCGCGCCGCTCGACCCCAACACCACGCTGGAGGAGCTGCGCGCCCTGCTCTACGCCCCGCCCTCGCCGTCCTCCTGGGCTGACCTCTGGGGCGCCTTCCTGGCGATCGAAGATCCCGCCCTGCTCCAGCTCGGCCTCGATTACGCCTGCGATCACCTCAACGCCCACCGGAGCGCGTGGCGCCCCGCCGCCCGCTCGGCCCCCGGCGCCTGGGTCGGCGCGCTCGCCCTCGACCTCCGCGAGCCCCGCGTCGCCCTGCTGCGCGCCCTCGACGTCGAGCGGCCCGAGTCCGTCTGGATCCCCGCCGGCGACTTCCTCATGGGATCGCCCACCGAGGAGAAGCACCGCGACAGCGACGAGGCGCGCCACCCCGTGCGCCTGACCCGCTCCCTCATCGTCTGGACCACGCCCGTGACCCAGCGGCAATGGCTTGCCCTGATGGGCTCGAACCCGTCCCACTTCCAGGGCGAGGGCTGCCCTGGCTGGGAGGATCACCCCGTCGAGCAGGTCAACTGGTTCAAGGCCATGGACTTCTGCAATGCCCTCTCGCGCCGAGATGGCCTCCGGCCCGCCTACCACAAGGTGGCCCAATCCACCCAGGAGTACGCCTTCGAAGGGCTCGGGGCCGAAGGCTGGCGGCTGCCGACCGAGGCCGAGTGGGAGTACGCCTGCCGCGCCGGCACCCAGACCTCCACCTACATCGGCGACGTCGAGATCCTCGGCGGCAACAACGCCCCCGACCTGGACCCTATCGCCTGGTACGGCGGCAACAGCGGCGTTGATTACGCCCTCGGCTTCGACAGCTCCACCTGGTCCGAGATGCACACCCCGACCCCGCGAAGCGGCACCCACCCCGTCGCCCTCAAGCAGCCCAACACATGGGGCCTCTACGACACCCTCGGCAACGTCTGGGAGTGGACCGGCGATCGCTTCGACGCGTCCCTCGGCCGCAACGCTCAGGAGATCGCCATCGACCCCACGGGGCCTGCCGAGGGCGGGCAGCTCGCCAAGCGCGGCGGCAGCTGGTACCTCCACGCGCGCTTCTGCCGCGCCTCCCACCGCGGCACCCGCGAGCCCACCTTCTCCTGCAACTACCTGGGTTTGCGCCCCGTTCGGTCCCACCTCCGCTAGATCCCCGCCCCCACCATTTCCCTTGCCCCACGCCTGCCCCACGCGACGCCGGACGGGCCTCAGGGGTGTCGGATGTGGCCGCCCTCGGCGGCGGCCCAGGCCATGAGGGCGGCGCAGATCCCGGCGGCGGCGAGCAAGGCGATGAGGATGGGTCGGGGGGCCAGGGCGGGGGGGCGAGGGTAGAGGCGAGCCCACAGGGCGGCGGTGCCCAGCGAGGTGGCGGCGATCATGGCGATCATGGCGGCGTCGGCGTGGGCCTGGACCGTGGCGGTCAGGGGATCGGCGTCGGCGATGAGGTCGCCTGCGGCCTGCCCGGTGGCGAAGGCGACGGCGCTCAGGAGGCCGGTCGCGGCCAGGGTGTCGAGGCCAAAGCGGGTCAGCTCATCGGAGCGCCGCCAGAGGGCCAGCGAGAGGGCGGCGGCGCTGAAGAGCAGGCCACCGAAGGGGAGGTGGTTGAGGGCGAGGTGGGCGTGGGTCCAGTTCATGGGGCCTCGACGGGGGTCAGGAGGGTCCTGGGATCCACTTCTGGCACAGGAGGGGTGCAGAGTTCCAGAGCGCCCCACGCTCCTCGCACCGCCCCCTGCGGGGGACGGGCTCGTCGGGTGGGGCTTGGAAGCGCGGGGGGGCTGCGCCCGCTGGGCGCAGGCCGGCGCGCGGGTGACAGAGAATCGCAGGGTCGGCTCACCGCGTCGAAGTGGGCCTGTGGATTGGGATTTTGCCTTGCCTTGCGGAGCGTTGCCCCAGGTGTCGACTTCGGCCGTGCGGGGGCCTGCGACCGTCAGGGCGCAGCCCACACCGCATTTCCAGCCCCACCCGACGAGCCCGTCCCCCGCAGGGGGCGGTGCGAGGAGCGTGGGGCGATCCGCGAGCGTGGGACGGTCGTCGAGCGGCGGGCTTTCCTGTTGGGGGTAAAACCATTTACGATGCGGTGAAGGTCGGTGGTCGGTCGTGAGGTCTCGGGGCTGATCCGACAAGGGGAGGGTGAGCGATGTCATCGGATATGGAGGATCTCTTCGGGCTTGGGCGTCGCGAGGTCGACACGCAGGAGGACTCGGGGCCGAAGAAGGAGAAGGAGGAGGAGAAGACCATCGAGGGTCCGGCTCCGCACCTCGTGGAGGCTTTTTGCGCGGCGCTGTCGAGGTTGGAGCTGGGTCGTCGGCTCTACTCGCCGGACAACAAGCTGCTGATCTTGATGAAGGAGCGGGTGGACGACTCGTGGCGGCTGATCAGCGTGCGTGGGGAGGGGATCCACCTGGATCTGACCGAGAACGCGATGACCTACCACGACATCGAGGTCTTCAAGCAGGAGGGGCGGGACACGATCGCGAGCCGGCTCTTTCAGGACGGGATCCGGCGGCTGTCCTTCCTGGGGACGATGGCGGCGGACGAGGCCAGCACCTTCCTGTCGATCTTCGACAAGGGGCAGGAGTGGCAGCACGAGGCGGATCTGGCCGATCGGCTGTGGATCCTGGATCTGAAGGGGATGCGCTACCAGGCGGTAGACGGCTTCGACGAGCTGGTCAAGGAGACGCGCGGTCAGGCGCAGAAGCAGTCGGCGGCGGCGATGGCGCAGCTGACGGGCAAGCGGGGCGCCATGGACGGGCTGATGGGCGCGGCCCCTGGCGGCGCGGGGCTCGGCGGCGCGGGGCTCGGCGGCGCGGGGTTCGGCGGCGCGCGGGGGGCCTTCGCCAGCGCGCTCTCGGGGGTCTTCGGGGGCGGCGAGGACGGCGAGGAGGACGACGAGGCGGTCGGCGGAGGAGGTCGGGGCCGGCCGTCCAGGGGTCCGGCGCAGAAGGACTGGGGGCCGACGCGGCGCTTTGACGTGGACGCGGACGGGCTGACGAACATGGTCACCGAGATCATCGGTGAGGGCGTCGAGGACGAGGTCTTCTGGGGAGAAGGGCACGAGCAGCAAATCTGCGAGACCTTCGAGCACTTTCAGCGGATGATGGCGCACGTCCTGCGAGAGGACGCCTCGGCCCTGGAGGATGAGGCGCTCGGGCGCATCCTGGAGAACATGTTCCGGGAGCAGCTGGCGCTGGACGGCGACGGCATGGGGGAGCGCATCGAGGCGGCGCTGAACCAGCCCGAGCCGGTCGGGTCGCGCATGAGGGCGGCGTGGCACAAGGTGGTCGAGCCGAAGCTCTTTACGGACCTGCTGTCCGAGGCGACCGCAGGCTCGGGGCGCGAGCAGGCGCTGACCCACCTGATGGACAAGTACCTCCAACCCACGCCCGAGGATCTGGTCGCGGCGGTGGCGCGCAACCCCGACCCGGTCGCCAGCGGCTCGCTGATCAACATGCTGCACAAGATGGAGGAGGAGCCGCTGCGCTACTGGCGGCCCTACCTGGAGGGCTTGCCGGTCTCGATCATCAAGGTGATCGCGGCGCACACCAACGAGGAGACGCTGGGGAGGGCCTCGGGGGAGGCCTTCCTGAAGTTCCTGTGGGCCTCGCAGGTGCCGGAGCTGTCGGTGATCGCGGCGACGATCACGCCCAGGATGCAGCTGGCGCCCTACCGGGAGCTGCTGCTGGCGCGGCTGGAGGACCCGGTCGAGGAGGTGCGGCTGACGGCCAGCGCGGCCTTGAGGCGCCTGGGCGACCCCAAGAGCGGCATCTACGTTCTCAACCTGCTGCGGCACGCCGTCGAAAAGCGCTTGAACGACAAGGAGATCCGTGAGCTGCTCCACACGCTGATGGAGTTGGGCGGGGATCGCTACGTGAGCTTCCTGGAGCAGTGCCTCGGCCCGCTGGTCAAGCCGACGCGGGGTTTTCTGGGCATCAGCTCGCGGCGCGGTGGGGCGATGGGCCACAACAACCCGCTGGGGGACGAGCAGGTCCTGCGGGCGCTGGCGCGGCACGGCAGCCCGGCGGCGATGGCGCTGCTCAAGGAGGCCTTCAACAACGGCGAGCCCGAGATCAAGAGCTTCATCGGGCTGATGCGGCAGGACCCCGAGGCCGAGCTGGTGGTCGCGGCCGCGAGCCCGGCCTCTTCGTCCTCGGGGATCATGGCGCGCGCCCAGGGCATGGCGAGCCGCGCGTCGGCCTCGCCGACAGGCGGTGCGCCGACAGGCGGTGCGCCGACAGGCAGCGCGCCGCTGGGCCGCGCGTCGGCCTCGCCGACAGGCGGCGTGCCGACAGGTGGTGCGCCGACAGGCCGCGCG
>SYOX01000244.1 GCA_005804885.1 Pseudomonadota bacterium | reverse complement strand
GCACACGGTCACGAGCACCCGGCTCGTGGATCGGGAAGGGCGGCTGCTGCGCGAGCTGCTCAACCCCGAGAAGGAGGGCCGTGCGCGCTGGCGATGACGACGTTGCGGCCCTTCGGCCCCAGGGTCACCCGCACGGCCTCGGCCAATGTGTCCACGCCCTTCAACATCCGACGGCGGGCGATCTCGCTGAAGATGATTTCCTTCGCCATGACTCTCTCTCTCCTGACTCGGTGGGCGCGACCTCCAAGGCCTCGCCCGGTTCTCTGGTTTTCTTCGACGAATCCAAGGGGTCGCTGGCCGGCGCGCCGCTCGGCGCGCCCGGCCTCGCTCGGCCTAGCCCTCGATCAACACGGCCAGGACGTCGTCCTCCTTCAGGATCAGCAGATCCTCGCCGTCGATCTTGATCTCCGTGCCGGAGTACTTGCCGAAGAGGATCCTGTCACCCTCCGACACCGCCACCGGGCGCAGGCTGCCGTCCTTCTGGCGCGTCCCCGTGCCGACCGACACCACGCGGCCCTCCAGGGGCTTCTCCTTGACCGTGTCCGGGATGATGATCCCACCCGCGGTCGTCGTCTCCTGCTGCAGCCGACGCACCAGCACCCGGTTGTACAAAGGCTTGATATTCATGACTCTCCCTCAACGGTTCAGTAGATTATACAGATGTCGCCAATAGATCGCCGCGCAAAGCGCATCTGGCACTCTCCGGGCGAGAGTGCTAAGGGGCTCTTGAACGGGAGGTTAGTTAGGCACCACGGAGGGGCAGTCAAGCAGACCGTCCATTTTTTTGGCCCGCCCTGTTCGAGCCTCCGGGGCCTCCTGCTTGACTCTCCCGGCGAACCCTATAATAGTTGGAGGTCAGGCAACTCCGGCGTCTGACGCCCATCCACCAGGTCAGCATGGTGTCCACCAGCGCCCACCCAGACGACCACGGCGCCGAAGACAGGCTCCGGGACGGCGCGGTCCTGGCCGACCGCTACGAGATCACCGGGCTGCTCGGCGCCGGCGGCTTCGCCCTCGTCTACCGCGCGCGTCAGCTCAACATCAACCGCCCGGTGGCCCTCAAGATCCTCAACGCCCCGAACAACCCTCAGGCCCGGATCGCCTACCAGGAGCGCTTCCTGCGCGAGGCTCAGACCGCCGCCCTGATCCGGCACCCCAACGTCGTGACCATCCACGACTTCGGCATCATCGAGGACCCCGGCGACCGGCGCCCCTACATCGTGATGGAGCTGCTCGAAGGCCACGACCTCAAGCACGAGCTCCAGCACGTCGGCCCCATGCACCCCCGGCGCCTGCTGCCCCTCTTCATAGAGTGCCTTGAGGCGCTGGCCGAGGGTCACGGCAAGGGCATCGTCCATAAGGATCTCAAGCCCTCCAACCTCTTCATCACCCACCCGGGCGAGCGCCGCGAGGCCCTCAAGGTGCTGGACTTCGGCATCGCGCGCCTCAGCGCGCCGGGCCAGGATCGGCTGACCGGCACGGGCCAGCTCATGGGCACCCCGAAGTACTACGCCCCCGAGTACGCCCGCCACCAGATCGTCAGCCCGGCGCTGGACGTCTACCAGATGGGCCTGATCCTCGTCGAGGCGCTCTCGGGGCGCCCTGCGGTCCCCCTCGACGACGCCTACGCCTGCCTGTTGAGGCACTGCAACAACGAGCTGGAGGTCCCCGAGGAGCTGCTGACCGGCCCCCTCGGGCCCGCGCTGCGCGGCGCGCTGGCGCTGGATCACCGCGAGCGCTTTGCCGACGCCGGCCGCTTCGTCGACGCTCTGGAGCGGGTCGACCCGGCCTCTCTGGCCCCGATCGCCGCCGAGGGGCCCGTCCGCTTCCTCAACGACGCCACCGGCAGCAAGCAGCTCTTCGTCATGCCCGGCGCCCCCGACGCCCGCTCTGACCTCCAGCCCAGCACCCTCGGCGGCCCCCGCGCCGCGCCCCTGGCCCACCCCAACGCCGTCGTCATCCACCTCGACGGTCGGATCGAGCGCTCCAACGTCGCCGACGACACGGGCCCGCTGCCCAGCGTCGACGCCTTCGGCCCGCCGCCCGGCCTGCGAGGGCCGCTCGACGAGGGCCGCCTCGCGCCCGACGACGACGACGAGGAGATGGCCTGGAGGCCGACCGTCACGGTGCCGAGCCTGAGCGACGAGCTCGGCGACGATCCCCCCGCGGCGTCGATCCTCGCGCCGTCGATCCTCGCGCCGCCGATCCTCGCGCCGCAGGCCGCCAGCCGGGCGGCCGTGGCGCCGCCACGGCCCGCGCCGCGCGCTCGAGTCGCGCTCATTGCCGCCGTCGCCTCCAGCGCGCTGGCCGTGCTCATCCTGGGCGGCGCCTTGCTCGGGCTCCTGATCATGAACAGCGCGCCCTCGCAGCCCGCCTCCGACGAGCCCGCAGCGGAGCGCGGCGCGCCGAGCGCCGAGGATTCGGCCGACGGGGTCGGGGTGCCGACCGAAGAGGCCGCCTTGCCCGATCCGGACCCCGAAGCGCCGAGGCCAACGGCCCTCGAGGTGCGCTCCACCCCGTCGGGTGCGGAGATCTGGCGAGGGGGGGTGTCGACGGGGTTGTCAACGCCGGCCAGCTTGCCGGTGGGGGAGGGCGACCCGGACGAGGTGGTGGTGGAGCTGCGGATGGAGGGGTACGCGCCGGTGGCCGTCGCGCTCTCCCGGGACCAGCGCACCCCGGCCCTCGTCGCCCTGACGCCCGACCTGGAGCCGAGCCCTCCCGCCAGGACTGCGCCGGTCGAGCGCGCGGGCCAGGGCCTCAAAGCCGCCGACGCCCGGAGCGCCGAGCCCACGGGCGCCGAGGTGCACCAGAAGGCCCCGGAGGCGCCCCAGGTTGTCGAGGAGAAGCCCGCCGTCAAGATGAAGATGCTGCCGCCCACCCTACAGAAGCTCCCTGGAGGTTGATCCCATGCGAGCGCCGCCCACCTGCCGCGCGCTGTGCGCCGCGGCGGCCCTGATTGGGGCGCTGGCCGGGGTTCGGATCGCCGAGGCCCAGGGCCCCGCCGAGCCGACCGCCATCCAGGTCGGCCTCAACGAGCAGGCCTACGCGGCCTTCGCCGAGGGCAACTTTGCCAAGGCCGCCCGCCTCTACCGGGCCTCGCTGGACCTCGGCCCGCTGAACCTGACCTGGGCCAATTACGGCTACGCGATCTTCAAGTTGGGCCGCTGTGAGGAGGCCGAGGCCGCCTACCGCGAGGCGCTCGACGCCCCGAGGCTCGCCGAGCCTCACCCCGACGAGGTCGCCGCGGGGGTCGCTGTCTACCGCGAGGAGCTTGAGCGCCATTGCGCCGCCGTCACGGTCACCTGCCCCGAGGGGGTCGACGCCTTTGCGCTGGGGGATGGGCGATCGCGGCCCTGCGGCGTCGCGCTGTGGCTGAGCCCGGGGTCGCACGCCGCCAGCGCCGAGGCGGGCGGCGGGCGGCTGGCGGCGAACCTGGAGGTGAGGTCGGGCGTCGCGATGGAGGTCGCTCTGGTGGCGCCCGCCGAGGTCGTCCCCGCGCGCCCGGACCCGGAGGGGGAGGGCGCCTGGGTGGGCACCGCGGGGTTGATCAGCGCCTGCGTGGGGGGCGCGGCGCTGTTGACCGGCGGGGTGCTGGAGGTGGCCGTGCTGCAGCCGGGCCTCGACGAGCTTGAGGCCACCGCAGATCCGGCCCTCTTTGCCGAGCGCCGCGAGGCGCTGGCCGGCCAGCAGGCGCTGGTCAAGGGGCTCGTCATCGGCGGCGCGGCGCTGGCGGCCACGGGGATCACGCTGATCATGCTCGACGGCGGCGAGCCCGAGCCCGAGGGGCTGACCCTCCGGCCCTGGTGGAGCGGCCAGATGGCGGGGGTTGATCTCCGGTGGTGAGATCGGCCATACCGCTTTTGAACATTTTCAAGGGTTTGGCTACCCTGTAGCGGACTGGACTTGAAACAACCTCGCCCGACGGCCAGCGCCGGGTCCGCCAGGAGGCGCCTAAGGAGCGCATGTTGATGATGATAAAGAACTTTTTGGCGGCGTTGATCGCCCTGGGCTTGCTGGCGGCGTGGTCTGCCGAGGCGGACGCCTACTCCTTCCGGATCGCCCAGTACCCCAACGGCGACTGCAACTTCTGCCACGTCTTCCCCGGGGGGCCGCGGACGTCCTTCGGGCTCTCGGTCCAGGCGACCCTCCAGGGCGGCAACGTCAACTGGCCGGCGATCTTCGCCATCGACTCGGACGGCGACGGCTATACGAACGGCGAGGAGCTTGGCGATCCCAACGGGGTGTGGGTCCGGGGCAATGTGAACCCGAGGCTGCTCTCGGAGCCCCAGGACGCCTTCGACGTCCCGGCCCTGGTCGGCCAGCGCCCGACCTTGACCAACGCCGCGGTCACGGTCAACGAGGACACGACCCTGCAGGGCGTTCTCGGGGCGGTCGACCCCGACGGGGGCACGCTGCGCTTCCGCGTCGTGACCTCGCCCACGCGCGGCACGCTGGTGATCACCAACAGGGTCACCGGCGCCTACACCTACACGCCGAACGCGAACTACTTCGGCAGCGACGCCTTCACCTTCCAGGTCTTCGACGGCAACAACATCGCCGTGGCGCCGGGTCAGGTGGCGATCACCGTCGCCCCGGTCAACGACGCCCCCTCGATCGCCACCGATGGGAATCAGGCGGTCCTGGAGGATGAGACGATCAGCTTCAGCGTCAGCGGCGCCGACGTCGAGGACGGCGAGGTCGGCATTGAGATCGAGGGTCTGCCCGAGGGGGCGACCTTCGACGCCGAGGCGGGGGTCTTCAGCTGGACGCCGACCTTCTTCCAGGCCGGGGACTACACCGTGACCTTCATCGCGGTGGACAACGACGGCGGGGCGACGGCCGAGGAGGTCGAGATCGAGGTCATCAACGTCAACCGTCCGCCGGTCATCGACCTGCTGCAGGGTCTTCAGGTCGGCAATGAGGGCGACACGCTCACCTTCACCGCCTCGGCCAGCGACCTCGACCTTGAGGCCTTGACCTACACGTGGTCCTACGGCGACGGCGCCCAGGCCTCCGGGGTCGGGCTGACCGCGGTGAGCCACGCCTACCCGAGAGACGGCGCGCTCACGCTGACCTTGACCGTGAGCGACGGGATCGACACGGACTCGGGGACTCTGGCGATCACGCTCCAGAACGTGCTGCCGGAGGTGAGCGTCGGCGGCGACCTGAGCGCCAACGAGGGCGACGCGGTCCTGCTCTCCGGCCAGTTCTTCGACCCTGGGACCGCCGACCAGCACATCATCATCTGGCAGTACGGCGACGGCGGCCAGCGCCAGGGCCAGCTTGAGGTCTCGCACGCCTACGCCGACAACGGCACCTTCACCGCGACTCTGATCGTCAGCGACGAGGTCGGCGCCGACTCCGACGCGCTGGTCGTGACCGTCCAGAACGTGGCGCCGGTGGCCAACGCTGGCGGGAACCGGACGATCAACGAGGGCACCCCCTTCACCTTCCCCGGCCAGTTCACCGACCCCGGCACGGCCGACCAGCACACCTACCTGTGGGACTTCGGCGACGGCGGCACCGACACCCAGCGCCAGCCCACCCACGCCTTCGCCGATCAGGGCACCTTCACGGCGAGCTTCAGGGTGTCGGACGACGACGGCGGCTCGGACGCGGACACGATCGCGGTCACGGTCCTCAACGTCGCCCCGCAGGTGACCAGCCGCCCGGTCCTGTACGCGATCCTCGAAGAGCTCTACGTCTACCAGGTCACGGCCATCGACCTCGGCGACGACACGGTCAGCTACGCGCTGATCGACGGCCCCGAGGGCATGGTCATGGACGACGCCGGTCGGATCACCTACACGCCGGCCCTTGAGGAGCAGGACAACATCTACGACATCCTCATCCACGTCACCGACGAGGACGGCGGCCTGACGGCGCACGCCTTCGAACTGCGCGTCGGCCTGCCCGACCGCGACGGCGACGGCGCCGACGACGAGTGCGAGGAGCGCTTCAACCGCCTCGACCCGGACGACCCCGACGACGGCCCGCAGGACTTCGACGGCGACGGCCTGACCAACGCCGAGGAGTGCCAGGACGACACCAACCCGCTGGTCAGCAACGCGCCGACGGCCCCGAGCGTCAACGCGCCCTTCACCAACCAGCTCGTCAACACCCCGAACGTCACGCTGATCGTCAACAACGGCGTCGACCCCGACGGCGACCCCGTCACCTACTTCTTCGAGGTCTACCGCGACTCGGCCCTGACCCAGCGCGCTGGCCTCTACGAGCGCGTCCCGGCGGGCCAGAACGTCACCCGCGTCACGCTCGACTTCGCGCTGACCGAGGACGCGGCCTACTACTGGAGGGCCCGCGCCTACGACGGCAACGGCTACAGCGCCTTTACGGCCGTGGCCAACTTCCGCTTCTCGCTCTTCAACGACCCCCCCTCGGTGCCGGTGCACGTCAGCCCGAACGGGATCGTCGATCAGGCCCCGGTCGTCTTCACCGTCCGGGCCTCCATCGACCCCGAGCGCGAGATCCCCGTCGGCTACGACTTCCAGATCTTCGACGACGCCATGATGCTGCACGACTCGATCCTGGGCCTGCCGGGCCGCGGGGACACGGTCGACTTCGTCAGCACGCGGCCCTTCGAGGAGAACAAGACCTACACCTGGCGCGCCCGGGCCACCGACGTGCGCGGCATCAGCTCCGCCTTCAGCGAGCCCCAGGCCTTCGTCATCAACCTCATCAACTCCTTGCCCCCCGCGCCCGCCCTCGTCTCGCCGGAGCTCAACGCCACGATCGACGCCGTCGAGGGCCTGCGCTTCATCGCCGAGGCCGTCGAGGACGAGGACAACGACCTGGTGACCTACGCCTTCCGCGTCTCGACGACGAACACCTTCGACCCCGGCACCGTCATCGCCACCCAGGAGGGCGTCCAGGCCGACGGCAACGGCCAGGTCACCTTCCAGGCGCTGCCCGAGACGCCGGTCGAGGAGAACAAGGTCTACTTCTGGGACGCCCGGGCTTACGACGGCGAGAACTTCGGGCCGCAGTCGATCCGCAGCTTCCGCTTCAGCGTCGAGAACGAGCCGCCCTCCAAGGTCACCCTCCAGAGCCCTGCCGACGGCACCTCCATCGGCCAGGTGGACCCCGACTTCGTCTGGGCCAACGTCCTTGACCCCGAAGAGACCCCGGTGACCTACACGCTGGAGGTCTTCGCCGACGAGGCGCTGCGAGACCGGGTCCGCCAGCTCAACGACGTCGTCCCGACCGAGGGCAGCGACATGACCACGGCCCAGGTCGCCGAGCTGGACAACAACACGACCTACCGCTGGCGCGTTCGGGGCACCGACGCCGACGGCGTCGAGGGCGAGTGGAGCGACGTGGCGACCTTCACCGTGTCCACGGCCGGGCTGGCGCCGGGCGCGCCGACCGTCTTCTCGCCCGTCGAGGAGGAGGTCTTCAACAAGGGCGAGGAGATCGATCTGGTCTGGGAGAACGCCGAGGACCCTGAGCGCGGCGCGCTGCTCTACGACGTCGAGGTGCTCAACAACGCCGGTCAGGTCATCACCGGCAAGTCGGTGCCCGAGTCGGCCACGGGCCAGGGCCTGACCTCCTACATCCTGGAGGTGTCGCTGGCCCCTGCGAGCTACACCTGGCGGGTGCGCGCCGACGACGGCGCGCAGAAGGGCCCCTGGTCCGACTCCGGCTCCTTCCGCGTCGTCGAGATCATCCCCCCGGCCCCGAAGAAGGAGGGCTGCGCGGCGGTCGCCCCCGCCGCTGGCGCCCCCGCCGGCCTGCCGCTGATCGCCCTGCTCGCGCTGGGCCTGCTCGCGCTGGCCCGCCGCCGCCGCTGATCCCGCGCCGGGGCCGCCGACGAACCTTGTCTGTCGGCCCCTGACTTGACGCCCCCGCTAAAACTCTCGATATTTATCTACGGCACACCTCCTGGCCTAAGGGCGGCCTGAGGGTTACGCAGGGGCCAAGCGCGCATGTCCACCCCGATCGTCAACACCCATCGCCTCCCCCCAGGCACGATCCTGGAGGATCGCTATGAGGTGACAGGCTTTATCGGGGTGGGGGGCTTCGCGCAGGTCTATCGGGGCCAGCAGCTGGCGATCAACCGCCCTGTCGCCATCAAGATCCTGCAGTCGCGCGAGAGCTTCACCGATCAGGCGGCCTTCGAGGAGCGCTTTTTGCGCGAGGCCCAGACCGCCGCGCAGATCCGACACCCCAACGTGGTGACGATCTACGATTACGGGGTCACCGGCCACCAGCCCTACATCGTGATGGAGCTGCTCGAAGGCCACGACCTCAGCCACGAGCTCAAGCGCGGCGGCGGCATGGCGCCCGATCGCATCCTGCGCCTCTTCATCAAGTGCCTCGACGCCCTCGGCGACGGCCACCGCCAGGGCATCATCCACAAGGACCTCAAGCCGGCCAACCTCTACCTCAACGATCCGGGCACCCGCAAGGAGATGCTCAAGATCCTCGACTTCGGCATCGCCCGGCTGGGCCAGGAGTCCCACCTGACCAGCACCGGCCAGCTCATGGGTACCCCGAAGTACTACGCCCCCGAGTACATCAAGACCCAGATCGTGACGCCGGCGCTGGACGTCTACCAGATGGGCCTGATCCTCGTCGAGTGCTTCACGCGCCGACCCGTGGTGGACGTCGATGACCCCTACGTCTGCCTGATGCGCCACTCGCTCGGCGATCTGGAGATCCCCCAGAGCCTGATGAAGGGCCCGCTCGGGGCGGTCCTGGCCATGGCCATGGCCCTGGATCACACCCAGCGCTACCCCAACGCCCACGTCTTCCGCGACGCCCTGGAGACCATCGACCCGGCCACCATCGAGCAGGTCCAGGTCGGCGAGCCCATGTGCCGCCTCTCGGAGACCTCCGGCAGCCTGATGACCAGCGCCGTCTACCCGGGGCCGTCCACCGGGACCGGGCCGCTCTCGCTGCCCAACCACACCGGGGGCCGCTCCAGATCCCCCAGCGGCTCCGCCAGACCCCCCAGCGGCCCATTCCCCGGCGACGACTCGGCCCGCGCCCGCGTCTCGCGCGGCGCGCGCATGCGCTCCACCTCCCAGAGCCAGGCGATGCCCTCGCCCGCCCAGCCCGAGGCGACCAGGCCCAGGCGCACCGCGCTCTGGGTCGGCCTCGGCGTCGCCGCGCTCGCCCTGCTCCTGCTCCTCGGCGGGGGCGCGGGCATGGCCTGGTTCATGAATCAGGACGAGGAGATAGCCGCAGGGCCGCCGACCCCGTCGCCCGAGCCCGCCCCCCCCGTCGAGCGCCAGGAGGAACCCCCGCCGACGCAGAACATGCCCGACTTCATCATGGGCGAGGCGCAGTCGGTCAAAGTGACCATCCAGGTGGATCCGGAGGGCGCCGACGTGATCTTGCGCAACGAGCGCCTCGGGCAGGCCCCCTTCGACTACAACTTCGCCTCGGAGGCCGACGACCCGGTCACGCTCTTGATCTCGGCCATGGGCTACAAGCCGCAGACCTTGACCCTGCACCCCTCCGACGCCCCAAGGGCCGAGATCAAGCTGGAGCGCGACCCCAAGGTCCGGCTGCCCGGCGAGGCCCAGTCGCCCCCCCGCGAGGTCAAGGGCAACGACACCCCCAAGGGCGTCGGCGACGCCCCGCCCCCCGCCAACGATACAAAGCCCCCCAAGAAGGACTCCGGCGGCGGCGGCATCCTCATGCCCCCACCCGAGTGACCCCCATGCGCCGAGCCCTCGCCGCCATCCCGATCGCCCTCCTGCTGCTCCTGGCTGCGCCGGTCGCCGCCCAGGACGACGCCCTCATCGAGCCGACGGCGGAGCAGATCGAGCTGAGCAAGCAGGCCTACAGCGCCTTCCTGGCCAAGGACTGGGACGAGGCCATCCGCCTCTACCAGGAGATCATCGACCTCGGGCCGCTCAACTTCGCCTACGCCAGCCTCGGCTTCGCCCTCTTCAAGGCCGATCGCTGCGAAGAGGCCCGCGACATCCTCGATCAAGCCGAGTCCGCCCCCAAGGTCTCCAACCCCACCCCCGAGCAGGTCGCCTCCCTCATCGCCCAGTACCGCGACACCCTCGCCCAGCAATGCCTCGGCTCCATCATCGTCACCTGCCCCCAGGAGGGCGTCACCCTGACCGTCGACGACCAGCCCTCACAGCTCTGCGCCGGCAAGGCCATCTACGTCATGCCCGGCCCGCACACCCTGCGCGGTGAGCTCAAGGGCAAGACGACCGAGCAGGTCGTCCTCGTAGGCGCCATGTCCACCCACGCGATCACGCTGGAGATCCCCGGCCTCGTCGAGGAGGTGATCGTCGACCCTGGCCCCGATCCCATACCCTGGGAGCTCGGCCAGCTGGGCGCCACGGGCATCGCCGTCGGGGCCGCTGGCGCCCTGACCCTGATCGGCGCCCTGAGCGTCGAGCTCTTCGTCCTCGGCCCCGAACTTGAAGACCTCCGCGCCGCCTCGGCCAGCAATGATCTGGAGCGCTTCGACACCCTCAAGCCCGCCGTTGAGTCCCGACAGGCGCTCACCCAGGGTCTCCTGATCTCCGGCGTCGCGCTGACCCTGACCGGCGCAACCCTCCTCATCATCGACTTCTTCGACGGCGAGGGCGCCGCCGAGCCGGTGGGGCTCACCCCCTGGATCTCCCGCGATGGGCTCGGCCTCTCGCACGCCTGGACCTTCTAGCTCAATTTAGATGTCTGATTTCAACAACTTACAAACACGCTCAGGGAGCGAGCCTGCGGTGAGCCTTGAAATACCTGCGGGGCCTCCTCCCACAAACGGCCACATCAAGGAGCGCCAATGACCACGGCAGAGTTTGGTTTCGACAGCACCTCGGAGGAAGTCACGCGGGGCATTGATCTGAGCGGGACCTCGTGGCTGATCACGGGGTTCAACTCGGGGCTCGGTGAGGAGACCGCCCGCGTGCTGGCCCTGCGCGGCGCCCACATCGTCGGCACGGCGCGCACGGCCAGCAAGGCCGCCGAGGCCTTCGAGCGCCTGGGGATCGAGGGCACGCCTATCGCCTGCGAGCTGGCCTCCGTCGCGTCGGTGCGGGCCGCGGTGGACGCCGTGCGCGACACTGGCATCGCGCTCGACGGCATCATCGCCAACGCCGGCATCATGGCGCTGCCCGAGCTGCGTCAGCAGGACGGCTTCGAATTGCAGTTCTTCACCAACCACGTGGGCCACTTCGCGCTGGTCACCGGGCTGATCGACCAGCTCACGGACGAGGGCAGGGTCGTCGTGCTCAGCAGCATGGCCCACACGATGGCCCGCGAGCGCGGGCTGGAGCTGGACAACCTCTCCGGCGAGCGCGACTACCACCCCTGGAGGATGTACGGGCGCTCCAAGCTGGCCAACATCCTCTTCGCGCGCAGCCTGGCCCGGCGCTTCGCCGAGGCCGGCTCCAGGCGCACGGCCAACGCCCTGCACCCCGGCGTCATCAAGACCAACCTCTCGCGCCACATCCCGGACGCCGAGGGCATGTTCTCGCGCATGACCGTCACCCTCAAGACCGTCGAGCAGGGCGCCGCGACGCAGTGCTTCGTCGCGACCCACCCCAGCCTCTCCAGCGCCAACGGCCAGTACTTCAGCGACTGCCAGGAGGCCCGGGCCATCCCCGCGGCCTACGACGACGCGCTGGCCGAGCTCCTGTGGGCGCGCACCGAGGAGATCCTCTCGACCTTGTAGACCAGCGACGCGCGACGATCACCCGACGCTCCACGACCGCCCCACGCTCCACGACCGCCCCACGCTCAACGATCGCCCCACGCGCGACGATCACCCCACGCTCCACGAGCATCCCACGCTCGATGAGCATCCCACGCTCCACGAGCATCCCACGCTCCACGAGCACCCCACGCTCGACGAGCACCCCACGCTCGCCGATCGCCCCACGCTCCTCGCACCGCCCCCCCTCCGGGGGGACGGGCTCGTCGGGTGGGGCTGGAAACTCAGGTGGGCTGCGCCCTGGCGGTCGCAGGCCCGCGCGCGGCCCAGCTCGACACCTGGGGGAGCAAAAACTCCAATCTACAGGCCCACTTCGACGCGGTGATCCGCCCTCGCGGTTCTCTGGCGCCCGCGCGCCGGCCTGCGACCGAGAGGTCGCAGCCCACCCCGGGCATCCAAGCCCCACCCGACGAGCCCGTCCCCGCAGGGGGCGGTGCGAGGAGCGTGGGGCGTTCGGCGATCACCCCGCGATCGTCGCGTGTGGGGTGGTGCTGGCGTCGGTCCCCTGGGTTGGGGTATGGTGGCGCGCCTGAAACCAGCGCGTTGACCCCTTCGGGACCAGACAAGGAGAACCATGGCCCTTCTCATCAAAGGTGGTCGGATCATCACCGCCGCCGACGACTACCACGCCGACATCTACTGCGAAGACGAGCTGATCACCGCGATCGGCCACGATCTGGACGTGCCCGCAGGGACGGAGGTCGTCGACGCCAGCGGGAAGTACGTCTTCCCCGGCTTCATCGACCCCCACGTCCACATCCACCTGCCCTTCATGGGCACCTTCGCCAAGGACACCCACGCCACCGCGTCCATCGCCGCCCTGCACGGCGGCACGACGACCTACATCGAGATGGCCTGCCCCAACCGCGGCGAGGACACCCTGGAGGGGTACAAGATCTGGAAGGGCATGGCGGAGGGCAACAGCGCCTGCGACTACACCTTCCACATGGCCGTCTCGAAGTTCGACGAGGCCACCGGCGCGCAGCTGCGCGAGATCGTCGAGGACGGCATCGCCTCCTTCAAGGTCTTCCTGGCCTACAAGGGCTTCTTCGGCGTCAACGACGACGAGCTCTTCGCCACCCTCAAGCTCGCCAAGGAGCTTGGCGTCATCACCACCGCCCACTGCGAGAACGCCGAGCTCGTCGCCCAGCTCTGCACGAAACTCCTGGCCGAAGGCAAGACCGGCCCCGAGTGGCACGAGCCCAGCCGCCCCACCCGCGTCGAGGCCGAGGGGACCGGCCACTTCGCCACCTTCCTTGAGCTGACCGGCGCCACCGGCTACGTCGTCCACCTGAGCTGCAAGGACGCCCTCGACGCCGCCGTCGCGGCCAAGAATCGCGGCGTCAAGATCTACGTCGAGTCGGTCATCCCGCACTTCTGCTTCGACAAGACCTTCGCCGAGCGCCCCGACTTCCAGGGCGCCAAATGGATCATGTCGCCGCCCCTGCGCGACAAATCCAACCAGAAGGCCCTCTGGGACGGCCTCGCCATCGGGCTCGTCGACACCGTCGCCACCGACCACTGCCCCTTCGATCTGGCGCAGAAGGACATGGGCCGCTCGGCCTTCACCCTGATCCCCAACGGCATCCCCGCCATCGGCGATCGGGTCAACATGCTCTACACCTACGGCGTCTCGCGCGGCGACCTGAGCCTGAACCGCTTCGTCGAGAGCGCCTCGACCAAGGCCGCACAGCTCTTCGGCCTGACCCAGAAGGGGCGGATCAGCGTCGGGGCCGACGCCGATCTCGTCGTCTTCGATCCCGACTACCGCGGCGTCGTGACCCTCAAGGATCACAAGGTCAACAACGACTACTGCGGCTTCGAAGGCTTCGAGCAGGACGGCCGCCCGACGCACGTCACCGTCCGCGGGCAGGTGGCCATCCGAGACGGGCAGTTCACCGGGGACACGACCCGAGGCAAGCTCATCCGCCGCAAGCCCAGCTGCTTCTAGGCCGGGCGCCGCCCAGCGCACCAACGCGTGACGCCACCGTTCATCCCATCCGATCGTGGTGAACGGTGGCGACAGGTTTCCCATCGCGGTGGACCATCCTTCGAGCCTGGAGGTCGCATGTCTGAAGTGGGAAGCGGCCCTGTCTATGTGATGTGGTGCATCTTCGCGTGCGTGTGTGCGGGCGCCGCCTTCGTCTACTGGCTCAGGCCAGGGATGAGTTGGACCATCAACCACCCGGTCTTCGAAGCCACCATGCTCAAGCTCATCCGAGGCGGCGACCTCGATCGCCCACTCAAGATCTGCCACGCCATCCCCAAGACCCTGATTTCACAGGCATTGCGCGGCACCCTCTCGCTGGCGCTCAAGCGCGGCAAGCCCAGCGACCCGCAGAAGCTCACCGAAGAACTCGCCCGCAGCCTCCACGCCGACGCCGATGTCGCCATCAAGCAGCTCAGGCGGTGGAACGCGCTCGTCCTGCCCGCAGTCCTGGTGGCCTTCGTGGTGTGGTTGGGGTTGGGCACGCAGCCCAGGCGAGTCTGGTGGATGGGCGACTTCTCCCTGGAGCTGCAATGGCCCTTTCTCGTCGTCGCGGCGGCGCTCTACGGCGTGATCTCGGGGGCGAGGACCTCATGGACCCTGCGCAGGTTCCTGCTCAACGCCCCGATCACCTATGTCCCCCCGCTCGTCGAGGCCATCACGGGCCAACATATTGCCAACTTCGAGGTCGAGCGCGTCCTCAACCCCCACCCATCCCAGGAGCGCGACACCCCGGATCGCGCCGGTCAGAGCCCCAGCCAGATCCGCGAGGGCTTCCGCCTCCACCCCGCCCGCGAGCCGGGCCTGGACCCCATCGCCGCGCCTCCCGCCGCCCGCCAGAGCTGGCCCTTGAGGCGCGCGACGCGGAGCGGCTGGCTCGCCGGCCTGGGCCGCCGCGACGGGGTCGCCACCCTCCAAGGATACACCTTGACCTTGAGCATGGACGGGGGCGTTGAGCGGACCCTCGATCTGAGCCGTGCCCAGGTGGCCCACCTCCACGTCTGGCCCGAGGCAGGCCGTCGGCGCTGGCTGGAGCTGAGCCTCACCCTCGGCGCCGAGCGCCTCGCCTTTCAGAGCCAGCTGCCCGCCGCCCGCGTCCCCGAGCACGCTGCGCGCTTGAAGTCCTCCGCCCCCATCGCCCCCAAAGCGATGCTGGTGGCCATCTGGGGTCTCCTGCGCGACCTCGAATCCCAACGCGGCCAGGACCCGCCCCCGGCCATCTGATCACCGCGCTGGCCAACGTCCCGGCGTCGGCCAGCGACCGATCCTGTCCCCTTCCAGCGTCCTGGTTCTCGACAAGGCAGGCTGACCTCTCCGCTCAAGCGACGCCTTGGGCCGCGCGATCAGGGGCAGGGTTCGGGGGGCGGCTCGCCGTCGAGGCAGCCGAGGGCGTCGGCGTCGGGCGAGCGGGGATCGCAGCGCTCAAGGCCATTGCAGAGATCGCCGTCGTCGCAGAGCGCCTGGACGGGCTCGCCGACGCAGGCCCCGTCGCCCCGGCAGCGATCCCCCTCGGTGCAGGAGGCCCCGTCGTCGCAGGCCGACTCGGCGGGCAGCAGCTCGCCGTCGATGGGCGCGCAGGCGAAGCCCGTTGAGGCGTCGCAGGCGAAGGCCTGGCAGGAGCCGTCCCGGCAGTCCTCGGGGCTCAGGCAGGCGCAGGCCCCGGTGGGGACGTGGTCGACGGCCCGGCGCCCCTCGTCGCAGGCCGGCGCGGTGCACGCGATCCCGTCGTCCTGGGCCGGATCGAGGATCGCGGCGATCCCGGCGGCGCAGCCCGTCAAGGGGTCGGCGGCGAGGTTGGCCGGATCGCAGCGCTCGGGGCCATTGCAGAAGGCGCCGTCGTCGCAGTCGGCGTCGGCGGGCTGTCCGACGCAGGCGCGGTCGGCGTCGCAGGTGTCGGCGGCGGTGCAGGCGACGCCGTCGTCGCAGGGCTCGCCGGCCTCCTTGAAGGTCAGCCGACAGGTGAAGTCCGAGGGGTCGCAGGTGGCCTCGGCCAGACAGGGCGAGTTGGCCAGCGCCGCGCACTGGGCGTCGTCGGTGCAGGCGCAGCCCGAGGGGTTGTGGGTGATCGCGGCGGCGGCCTCGTCGCAGCGATCGACGGTGCAGTCGATCCCGTCGTCGATGAAGGCGGCGGGGTCGGGGGAGGCGCAGCCGAAGCCGTCGGAGGTCGGATCGGCCGGATCGCAGCGCTCGGGGCCATTGCAGAAGACGCCGTCGTCGCAGTCGGCGTCGGCGCGGCAGGCCGGGCGCGGGATGGCGTCGGCGTCGACGAAGGCCTCGCAGCCCGCCGCGCCGAGCAGCGGCATCATCCACACAAGCAGAGCGGGCGTCACGGTCTTCAAGGCATCGACCCCAGGCAAGCCAACGAGCGCCCTCATTCGTAGGCCGAAGCCCTCGGCGGCGTCAAGCGCGCACCCCAGGGCAATCGAGTTCTGACTGGCACGGCTTGCGGTCAGGAAGCCTGAGCCCCTCTTGCATCGGGCATTCAAGGTCCGACCGTCCAGGAGCCCGCTCGCCCCAGAGTGTGACACTCCACACCTCGATCCTCCAGGGTTCTGAGGGGCAGTGTGACACTGCCGGCCCAGACCCTCCAGGGTCCTGGGGGCCAGTGTGACACTACCGATCCCCATCCTCCAGGCAGCAGGGCGCCAGTGTGACACTGGCCGTCGAGACCCTCCAGGTCCCATCGGCCAGTGTGACACTGGCCGATGGGACCCCCAAGGGAGGGCGCCGAGATCACCACTGGCCCCAAAAGAAGCCCAGGATGTCCTGGCCCAGAGTGACACTCTGCCGGCACACCCTGGAGGGTCATCAAGGCCACCCACACCCTGAAATTTCCCACCTTGAGGATCAACCCTGGCCGAGTCACACCGGCGGCTGGCGCCTGGGGAGTGATGGCAGCAGGATCGAGGATGGCTTCGACAGGGTTCAGAGGGTTGTTGTTGAGGGGTGGCAAAATATTTTCACACTTACTATTGACACAGTAGTGAGGGGGGGGGGGTAGTAACGTAGTCGCAAGTGATGGTGTTGAGTCCAGGGGAGTGGCCTCCCCTTTGGAGGGTCAACAAGATGAGCACCCATCTCCAAGACGGCTCCAAACACCTCTCCAATGGACCCACGACGGCCGCTTCGAGCGGGTCCTTGTCGGCGTCGAGCTTGTCCCAGGCTTCGGTTCGTCCTGCGAGCCAGAGTTTGCTTCCGAGTTCGCCGCCCCCCGCAGCCCTGTCGAGCCCTACGGCAAAGGCCCACGCAAGGAAGACCCCGATCGTGGCGTCTGGGCGTGGCTCAAACGGCGCCGCGCGCCTGCCTGTGTCCCTGGCGATCCTCAGCGGGTTGAGCGGCCCATCGAGCTTGACCTTGTCGCTCGATCAGGCGCGGGTCCCGAGCACTGGCAGCGCCATCTCGGGTCTGGACGCTTCGGCGGTGGGCAAGTTCTTGAGGCGACGCCCGGCTTCGACACCGTCGCAGACCGACTCGCGCAGCGACAACGCGCGCGTCCCCCAGTCCTTCGGCCCCATGGCCTTGAGGCCGGACGGGGCTGCTGGTGTCGCCCTGTCCCGCGTCTCCTTTGGGCAAGACACCGAGGGCATCGGGGACGACAGGCTGGCGCCGGTGTTGGAGCCTCTTCAGCCCCCCCGGTCGCTCGGAAAGACACAGCTTGTTCCGTGCCGCTGTGCAGGGGCCGCTGCTGGACCTGCTCTTGAGCAGGGCCCTCCCGGCGCTCTGGGCTCGGCCATCAGACCCACTGCGATCCTCTCGAACCCTTTGAGCGAGGCCACCATGACGACCACGATAGAGATTCTGCCCAAGACGCCCTTGCGCGAGGCGATGACCCAGGCGCCCGCAGCGGCCCTCGACGTCGGCCAGTTCAAGACAGGGCTGTTGCAGGCCTGGGGCGACATCAGCGCGGGCGACACGGTCGCCATCGTCATCCAGCAGGCCAACATCAACGAGGACAGCGCCTTTGCAGACATCGCGGCCATGAGCCTGACCTTGGACAGCACCATGGGAGCGGCCACGGCGGGCAACAGCCTCGAGATCGGGGTCGCGGGGCGCTTCATTCGCCTGAAGATCACCCCCACGTATGGGGCGGCCATCAACGGCGTCAACGTCCGGGCCATCGTCCACCTCAACCGCGACTGAAGGAGACACCATGGACGACCAATGGAGGGTCTTGATGCCCAAGACCCAGATCTTTCGCACGTTCATCCAAAGCACCGCTCAAGCCATGGAGCTCGATCCCAACCGCAGGACGACCTTGAGGCTCAAGGCCGAGTTCGTCGACATCATCTCAGGAGCCGCCGAGCTCACGATCGACATCGAAGAGGCCACGCGGCTTGAGGAGACGGCCTTTGTGACCAGCCCCACCCAGCAGGTGGTGCTGGGCAATGACACCACCAGCGCGCAGGTCACCCAGGCGGTGGTCTCGTTGGCCTTCTCGGGGCGCTTCGTGAGGGTCAAGGCCCAGGCGAGCCTGGGCTCGACGAAGTGGGCCAACCTTCAGGCCGAGGTGCTCGTTCAGTGACCCCAGCCGCCCCAGGGCGCAACGCAAAGGCTCCGCAGGCCACACAGGCCGGGAGCCTGTGTCATCCCAACCCGACGGAGGACCTCATGGCCGCCTGGATCGACATCTTTCCGAAGACCCACCTGGTCGGGACGTTTGCGCAAAGCACCTTCCAGGCCACCGACACGGCGACCTTCAAGACGGGCACCTTGCAGGTGTGGGTCGACGGCCTCCTGGCCGGCGACTCGGTCTCGGTCGTCGTTCAGGACGCCGACTTCAACGAGGAGCGCGACTTTGCCGCCAGCGACAACCCCTCGCTGGCCTTCTCCAGCGACGGCTCACAGCTCCTCAGGGTGTCGCTGCCCAGGCGCTTCGCTCGCCTTCAGGTCGTCCCGACGCTGGGGACCGCTGAGGGGATCAATGTCAGGGCAGAGTTGACCTTGATGGGGTGAGAGGACACCGCAGGCGGGTCAAGGAGAGAGACCGTGGCTTTGCACGAGTTGGGAACACAGGGCCTCGTGCTGCCAGGGCAAGCGCTGGCCCGCAAGCTGCGCACGCTGAGGTTCAGCCGGGCGACCTTGGCATTGGGTCCGGCCTTGTATATCCTTGAAGGCGACTTCGAGGCGGGGCCGTCGGTGGCGCTGTGGTTGGCGCCAGGGGCCGTGATCGAGGTGCGGGGCTCGTTGACGATCCGAGGGCCAGTGTTTGCGCCCCCCCAACGCATCTTTGCCACCCGCATCGCTCAGGATGGGACGGCCACCAGTGGGGTCGTGATCGACGCCACAAAGGGCACGCAGTTGCCCGAGGTTCTGCCGGAGTGGTGGGGGGCAGGGGCGCCAGACGATCGAGGCGAGGGCTTGCAGGCCATGGCCCTGAGCCTTGCGCGAAAGTGCAGGGTGAGCGTCCGATTCGAGGCCCAGTCCTACCTCGCCCGCCCGATGCACCTCAGGCCCGGTCATCGCTTCTTCTCTGCGCGTGGCACGACCTTGATCGCGGCAGGCCCTGAGCTTCCCTTGCTCCACATCGATCCGATGTTGGCGGTGGACATCGGGTCGGACGACTCACCCGTTGACCCATCTTTGGGGATGCTCGATGCGCAGACCTTCATCGAGAGCGTCAGCTTCGAGGGTCTGGGTCCACAGGCGGCGGTCGAGGCGAGCGGGTCCACGCAGGAGAGGGCGCTCGTGGTGGTCAGCCCCTTGCCGGGCAAGAAGGTGCCCCTTGAGTTGACCGACTGCGCGTTTTCCAAGGTCAAGGGCACTGGTCTGGTGATCCCGCCGGGCTGCGCCCTTCAGGCCTCTCGCTTGACCGCCAGCCAGTGCACCGTCGCGGGGATCAGGACGGCCTCCGTGCCGGAGAGCGCGGGCGAGACGACCTTCTTTCAGTGGACCAATGCCACCCGGAGTCCTCGAACGCTCTTCGGGGCCAGCGTCAGGATCGGGGACGGGGCAGGGCATAGGGTGATCGTGCAATGGCGCGATGTCCGCGTTGAGGGCGAGGTCCGCGTTGAAGGCGATGAAGCCTCGCGCGTGACCTTGACGCGGTGCGCGATCTCCGAATCGCTCAGGATCGAGGCACCAGGGGCCCAGATCATCGCCGTCGAGTGTCAGATACGATCAGGATCCTTTCATGACAAACCTGTCGTGCTGGGCTCGACGCTCAAGACCCCGGGGGTGGCGCTCTTGAGCCAGTGTACCCTTGAGGTCGACCCAGGCCGGTCGCCTGCCGCGCAGGCTGGTCGAGCTGCCTTGACCTTCGATTGGCGCCAACCCAACTCCGGCGGGGCGCCTTTGGTGTTGATGGCCCGTGTGTCGTCCACGAGCACGCCGCGCTTGCCCCTGTTTGACATCCCGTCGGTGTGGTTGCGCTCTGCGCGTGGGGTCAAAGATGAGCCCGTGGTGATGTTCGATCACGTGGTGTTGAAGGGCACGCGGCTCGGCCTGCTGCTGGAGGGCGTCCAACACGTCCTGGTGGGGGGAGCCTCGCGCTTCCCGATGCGTTCGGCGCGAGTTCTGGACATCGGTGCGCAGCTTGTGGTTTCGACGCCCAGGCTGAAGTCGTTTTTTGGTGGCCTCGACAACGCGACGCTCTTTCCGGGGATGTGCCTGACCTTTCAAGGCTACCCCATGGGCCTTGCCGAGGTGTTTGACGCGCCCATGGTCGATGTCGAGGCGATCTTTTGTCAACTTGGGGGTCGCCTGCTGACCGCCCCGTCTCTTGTGGCGCTGCCTACCGGGGCGCTGCTGGGCGATCAGATCGTGGGTGACAACGAAGAGCCCATCTTTGTCTTTGCGCGCCAAGGCAATGGGCCTCTGCGATGGCTTGGCGTTGAGCGAGAGTCATGAAGATGGACACAGAACGCTCCTTCACCGTGCTATGGGTCTCCCTGTCGATGGTGTCGCTCTGGGCCTGTGGTCCTCCCCCCGCCCAGGAGCCCTCGCCTGATGCCGGCCCCGGCGACACCCTCGACGCCGCCCCCTCAAGCGATGTCGCCGAGCCGAGCGACAGCAACCCCGATCTGGACGAGGGAGAGCGCGACACGCCTCAAGCGACCGACGCGCTTGACGACGGGGCCGATGTCACTCAGGCGCAAGACGTGTCCATGCAAGACACCCCTGAGGTTCTGCCCGAGGACACGTCGCTCGAAGACGAGGACGGCGGCTCTCCAGACGAAGAGATGCCTTGTGAGGACGACGCTCAATGCGAACAAGGCTTGTCGTGCTGCGGGGGTCAGTGCGTTGATCAGACCTCCGACCGGGAGCACTGCGGCGCTTGCGACAACGCCTGCCCGGTGGAGTGCGGCCCAGGGGTGTGTCTCAGGGCCGTCCAGATCGACGCGGGGGACGAGCACACCTGCGCGGTGCTCAACAACGGCACGGTGCGCTGCTTTGGCGACAGCCAGTTCCACGAAGCAGGCTTTCGGCAGATCGATCCGGACGACTGGCTCAGCTGGATCCCCAACAGGATCCCCTTGGAGATCGAAGGGATCGACGACGCCGTGCAGGTCACGGCGGGCGTCGCCCACAGCTGTGCGCTGCACGCTGACGGGGGCGTGTCGTGCTGGGGAGGGAACATAGGTCGGCAGCTGGCCCTGGGTGACACGGGGCTGGTCAGCGCCACGCCGGTGCGCATCGAAGGGCTCAGCGGCGTGACCTTCATCGAGTCGGGCCAATACCACACCTGCGCGGTCCTGCCGGACGGTGACGTGACGTGCTGGGGCAATGGCGGCTTTCTGAACCTGCCGCGTGATTGGCCTCCGCCCACCCGCGACAACCCAGGCCCGCGTCTCGTGTCCGGCATCCACGATGTCAAGAGCATCTCCTTCAGCGACGACGACGGCTTGTGGCTCCACAACGACGGCACCATCAGCGCCTTTGGGCAGGGCACCTTTGGAGAAATGGGACCCCGTCTTACAGAAGTCAGATCTCAGTTCGTGCGCCTCGAAGGCTTGCGTGCCACACAAGTGTTCGCGAGCGGGACCCACTCCTGCGCGGTTGATCTTGAGGGCCAGCTGTGGTGCTGGGGAGCCAACCACCACTTCCAGGTCGGCCCTTTCTCTTGTGGCGAGTGCTACAACCCCATGCCCGTCCCCAACGCCATCAACGTCACTTCCGCTGCTCTCTGGCGAGGGTATAGCATCAGCCTTTTTACGAACCAAGCAGGTCAAGTTATGTTCATTGGAAACCCCGGTGTGCTTAACAGCGGTCAGTCGTTTGAACCACCTGAAAACAACCCGGGCCTGCCCAAATCCTTCCCGAACACCTCCATCGATGACTTTTTTATAGATATTGTGGCGCACCCTGATCACTACTGCGCTTTGAGTCAGCGTGGTCAGATCTATTGTGCTGGAAGCAACGCGTGGGGTCAACTTGGTAGAGACGGCAGTGGAATCGCAGCCCCTGTCCAATGGTGAGTCATCATGTCCTTGAGTATGGCTTACGAACCTGGAAACATCTTCATCATTGAAAACGATCCCGACATCAATACGCCTTCAGACATATTCATTGATGGATCCAGAGACTGCCGAAATGGTATCAATCGAATCTTGGCAGATGCATTTTCAAAAGGAGAGGACCCTATTCTCTACTTTCCTGCTGGCACATATCTGATCCTGTTTGACCCCGAACTCTCTCCAAGTAGTGTAAACAATGACTTTGTCTTCGCCAATCCCACTGACCCTCTCGTCCACGCACGGATCTTCTTCGAACCCGGTGCACGCCTTCTTCCAATGGCTGCCAGAATTAACCCAGCGGATAACCGGACCCTGCTCCCCGAACCCCGCCCAGTGGCAGCCTCTCCCCTCAATTTTGATGACCCGACCGACCCCAGCAATCCAACGGTGGGGTTGTGTGGGGAATGCTGCAACATCGAGGCGGCGGCATCCCGTGCTGAGGTGATCCAGGCGCGGACGACCTTGCCGGTGCTATTCCGTATCGTCATCGAAGGAGAGATCGCGGCGAGCTTGCATCAGTGTTTCGTCGTGGACGCCTTTCGTCAGCTTTGCAACCAGAACATCTTCGTCCCCACGCTGCGTGACGCCGAGGGGAATCTGGTGCCAGACACCTTGAGCGAGTGGCCCGATGCTCAGAGCACCAGGATACAAACAGGCTCCTTGCGCATGGCGGCTGTCGCGGGGGTCGTCTTCGGCGCCAACAGCCCTGAGAGAGGGTGCTTTATCCCCAGTGGTGGGGCGCGGCCCAGGGCAACCTCGAAGACGATCTGGTCGACGAAGGCCAGACGACGCAGGGGAATAAGTTCTTCTGGGCGCCATACAACACCACGTCGGACAACAAAGCTCTTGATGCTTGTTTGCTGGCCTCGCGCCCAGGCCAGACCATCCGCATCGTGGACACCCACAGCCTCGTGCGCAGCTTCGTGCGCCCTGGCCGCACCATCGAGGGACACACGGGCTTCATCACCCGCCCGCCTCGCCAAGACCTCGCCCAACTCAGCCCCAATGCCTCAGCGCGCCAGATCGTCAAGACCCTCAACCTGCTCAAGGCCGCCTTTCAACGCCACCTGCGCAGCGACCCCAAGGACATCCTTGAGAATGTCCTCCTCGTCCCCCCTGGGGCCAACCCTGATGAGTTCAGAGCCCATCGGCCCGTCGGCATCACGCAGATCGATGACGTCCCGCATACTGTGCCCATGGCGCAGGGCGCCAACCTCGAACAGGCCAGGATCCTGGCCAACGGCCTCATCGATGTCTTCCTGCACCACGCCTCCAACGACGCTCAACACCGTCGCCTCCCACCACCTGACGAATCGCGGATCGACGCTCAGATCCAAAGCCTTCAAATCCCCCCCATCAACGGAGGTGCTCTGCGCGCCGCGTTGATCGGGTTGACCAACAGGCTGATGATATTTTTCGCAAGCCACTTTGCCCTTCACGAAGTCCACCACGAGGAACTCGAAGCCCACTTCGCCCGGCTTGGCCCCCCCCTGGCGGACTGGCCCACGCCCTTGGGCTTCACGCCCCAGGACAACGATCGGACCTTGACCACCGAGGACTTCATCGCCCCTGAGCCGGGAGACGATCTTTATCCTCCGATCCACTTTCGCGGCCTCCACTTTGGCGTCGATCCCACAAGCCAGGGACCCTTCAATGGCTTCAAGCTCGAGCACTCGGCCTGGATCTTCCTCGGCGCTCAGAAGAACTCGAGAGCCCGCGTGACCGCCTTTGTCGGGGGCTGCCGCTTCGAGGGCTCGCCCGGCGACGGCATCCTGGTCAACCGACACGTCAACGCCACCGTGCGCAAATGCAGCGCCATCGACTGCTTCCGCGCGGGCCTGGCCCTGACGGGCGGCAACACGAGCCTGACCCTGACAGAGTTCTGGACCCTGGGCACGCGGGCGCTGCGCAGCGGCATCGACATGGAGGTCGAGCAGTACGACAGCCGCAATGTCTTCAGGCAACACCTTCCCCCTGGCACCCTCCCCCCTGGTCCCATCCCCAGGCCCTGCGTCATGCCCAGCCATCGCGTCGCGCTGGACGCGGCCTTTGACTTCTCAATGGCCAACGTCTACCTGTCGCGCAATCTCCAGTTGACCCTGGCCAGCAACCTGGACACCTGCAGCCGACCCTCGACGCTGGTGGCCGAAGGCCTTGTCCACGAAGAGGCGCCCTTCGTCCTTGAAGGCACCCACACCAGCATGCACTTCAAGGGCTGCAAGCTGACCAATCAGGAGCTTCTGGGTGAATCCTCGGCCTTCGCCGGAGGCACAGCGCTGGGCACGCTCTTCTGGAAGGAAGATGCCCCAGCCCAGCCCATCGTCTTTGATGCCTGCATCCTGGCGACGCGAAGGGCTGACTTTGTCGTCGGTCAAGGCGCGCGGCCTTCGGACCCCAATACCATCGACAAACCCATCCACGAATACGCCGCAGTGGCCATCAACCCCGGCCCCAGCACCAACCTGGACGTCACCATCAGACACTGCATCCTGCGCCCCGAGCGCCTCGATCTGATGCAGGCCAAGGCCGATCGCGATGAGCGTTCAACCACTCAACGCTTCCGCTTCTTCAAGACCAACGGCGCCCTCGAAGCCTTGTTTGCGACCTCGGGCCTGCCCGTCCCCAACCATCTGGTCATGGGCGTCCTGGTGCTCCAGACCCATCCCATCGACATTGACACGGTCAGCGAAAGACACCGCATCCGGGTCGAGGGTTGTCTGGTCGGCCCCGGTCTTCACGTGGGGATCGCAGGCTCTGGAGCCACGGCCATTGAGTTGGTGCGCAACCGCATCGAGGGTCGGGTGGGCATGTTGTGGGCTGGGGGGCCGCGCTCGGGTCTGAATGTGCGCCTGGAGTTGGGTCACTGGGTCACGGACAGGTTCATGCTCATCGATCTGACCGATCCCCGGCCCCTTCGTCAGTTGACCTTCGAGCGCGTTGAACTCGCCGCGGGTTTTGGCAGCTGGGCGTGGTGGACCAAGGCTGGAACCTCCCCCGGCACCATCGACTTTGTGGGCTCGCGAACGCTCAACGCCCCGCTGAACACCTCACCGAGCCAGATCGAGGACGCCATCGATGCCCGCACGCCCACCACACCAGACCGCCGGTCTGGGGTGCACCTGGGCATGCCGAGCGACTTCCTCAAGATCAGCAATCCCGCCCCTGGCAAGCCCCTGATGTGGTACAACACCCCAAGTGGCGTCTCCTGGTCCACCGAAGACGACCCCAACTGGCTCCTACTCTGGAAGGTCTCGTGAGCCCAAGGACCTGAAGCCTACAGGCCCCGACCAGCACCCGCTCCTCGCTCGCGTCCAGATCGCCGGAGGCGTTCTCATCCTCTCTGGCTCCTGCGATCTGGAGGCGGTAGGCCCCGCCCTCATCGACGTGTCCCCAACCTGACCATTGAACCGAACTCGAAGCCAATCCTCATAAATTCGTATTCGTATTCACTGTAGGTAGCGCCCATTGGCATGCCAACTGAACTCAGGGCATCTTTTGTAATTAATTTTCGTTTCTTTCTAATTATTAAACCGGCTGAATGGCTTGACGTGTCCGCTGGACTCAACCCGATCCCTCCACGGCGCTCTCGCCGCCCGCCCCACACGGTCACCCCTGCGAAGGTGTCCCTTGCCCCCCACCCGCGCCAGCGACGGGTTGAGGTCGCGTGACGTTGGGCCTAGAGTCGGAGGTCAAGGGCGTAGGCCCGCTGATTCAGAGGCTCGTATGCGCTCGGAGGTCGATCCTGACAAGCTGCGCCGGTTGATGAAGGCGCTGGGGCGGTCGGCGCGCGGGCCAGGGCGGATCTACCTGACGGGGGGGGCCAGCGCGCTGCTGGTCGGCTGGCGTCGCTCGACGGTCGCCGTTGATATTCGGCTCGACCCCGAACCCGACGGGATCTTTGAGGCCATCGCCCGGCTCAAGAATGAGCTTGACGTCAACGTGGAGCTGGCCTCCCCTCAGGACTTCATGCCCGAGCTGCCCGGCTGGCGCGATCGGAGCCTCTTCATTGAGCGGTGCGGCGAGGTCGACTTCTTCCACTACGATTTCTACGCCCAGGCGCTCTCGAAGCTCTCGCGAGGCCACGGTCGAGATCGCGCCGACGTCGGCGCCATGTTCGAGCGAGGGCTGATCGACGTCGAGGGGCTGCGGGGCGCTCTGGAGGCCACTCTGCCGCGGATCATCCGCTTCCCGGCCCTCGACGCCGATGTGCTCAGAGGCCGCGTTGAGGTCTTCCTCAAGGATCTGGAGGTCGGCGATGGCGAGGGTGGATGATCTGGATGGGCTCATGGCGGAGCTGCCCGAGGCCGAGACGATCACGGCCGGGCTTGAGGATCTGCGAAGGGGGGTGAAGGACACGGTGGGGGCATTGCTCGTGGCCATCGCGGCGCCGCGCCTGCGGTCGCTCGGGCTCGACGTCCCCCCGGACGATCGGCTGCCCGACGAGCCCGAGCTTCGCCTCTACCGCCACCTGTGCCGGATCTCGACCGACGGGGGCGCCTATGTCCAATACAAGGCGATGCTGTCGCGCCTCGTCAGCTTCGAAGAGGCGCTGGAGCGCCGGGTCTGGGCGAAGATCCGCGCCGAGGGGTGATCCCTGGCGCGGATCGATCAAGGGAGCGGACGGGCGATCCAGGTTTGCTCAGTGAAGCCTGAAGTCCTGCCACGCTCGACGATCGCCCCACGCTCCTCGCACCGCCCCCGTTGGGGACGGGCTCGTCGGGTGGGGCTGGAATCTCAGGGTGGGCTGCGCCCGTTGGGCGCAGGCCGGCGGGCGGGTGAGGGCGGTTCGAGGGGCCAGCTCAGCGCGTCGAAGTGGGCCTGTGGATTGGGGTTTTCACGCCCCTGGTGTCGACCTGGGTCGTGCGCTGGCCTGCGACCGACAGGGCGCAGCCCACCCTGAGATTCCAGCCCCACCCGACGAGCCCGTCCCCAACGGGGGCGGTGCGAGGAGCGTGGGGCGATACGCCGTCGGCACGATCGTGGCGTGGGATGCCGTGGCCTCGCGGGCCTTGGAACCTTCACTGGGCAAACCTGTGGGCGATCAGCGCCCTGGGCATCGGCCTTTCCAGCCCTGAGGGCATCTGCTACCCTCTGACATTACGGCGCGGTCCCATCAGACCTGCGCCTGAGACCCCAAGGGTACAAGACATGACGCAAACTCGCCTCCTCTGCGCGCTCGCGCTGCTCTTGACCGTCGGCTGCGGCCCGGATGATGTCGCCGACGACGCGGGCGGCGCGCCCCTTCGAACGATCTCAAGGGCGGCGACCCCCGTGGCCCAGGGGGCGAGCTTCCAGATCAACGAGGACGTGCCCTTGACGGGCCAGCTCCAGGCCGCCGACGACGACGGCCACCCGCTGACCTTCCTGATCGTCAACGACGGATCGCTCGGATCGGTCACCCTCGACGACCCGAACACCGGCGCCTTCACCTACACCCCCCAGCGGGACGCCTTCGGGTCTGACAGCTTCGACTTCCAGGCCACCGACGGGGAGCTCTCCTCCGAGGTGGCGACGATCACGATCACGATCACGCCGGTCAACGACCCGCCCGTCATCCACACCCTCGATGGGCCGCGGAGCGCCAACGAGGGCGACGCGCTGGTCTTCACGGCGACCTTCTCTGACCCTGAGGGGCAGCCGCTGACCACCTTCTGGGACTTCGGCGACGGGCAGGAGGTCAACGGCGTGAACCTGGCCCAGGTCCAGCACACCTTCACCAACCAGGGCGTCTTCGGCGTCACGCTGCTGGCGCTCGATCCTGGCAACAACATCGCCTCGCGCTTCGTGCCGGTGCGGGTCAGCAACGTCGCGCCGACCGTGAACGCCGGCGACGACGTCGAGATCGATCAGGGCGAGGCGGTCAGCTTCAGCGGACAGGCCAGCGACCCTGGGGCAGACACGCTGACCTTCTGCTGGGACTTCGGCGACGGGAGCCCGGAGGTATGCGGCGTCGATCTGGGCGATGTGGAGCACACCTTCAACGTGCCGGGGGTCTTCGCCGTCACGCTGACCGTCGACGACGGGACCGCTCAGACCTCCAACGTGCTGACGGCCACCGTCAACGGCGTCGGCCCGGACGTGGACATCGAGGTCTCCCCCAACCCGATCGCGGAGGGGCGGCCCACCCGCTTGTCCATCGCCCTGGACGACCTCAGCCAGAGCGAGGTGGCCCTCACCATCGATTACGGCGACGGCCAGCGGGAGGTGATCGGCGGGCTCCAGCCGCCCTATGGCGTGCTTGAGCGCAGCCACGCCTACGCGCAGGAGGGCACCTACCTGCTCCGGATCGTGGCCAGGAACCAGGGCGGCTTTGAGGGGCTCGCGCAGGCGCAGGTGCAGGTCAACAACGTCGCGCCGCAGGTGACCTTGCCAGGGGCCTCGGGCCAGGAGGGCACCCCGATCACCTTGAGGGCGGCGGCGGTCGACGTGCCGGCCGACGCGCTGCGTTTCACGTGGAACTTTGGGGACGGGGCGCCCCCGGTGGAGACCGCCGAGCCCGCCGTGACCCACACCTACGCGCAGGAGGGGATCTATACGCTCTCGCTGTCGGTCTTTGACGGCACGACGACGGCGGCGCAGGTCGCCCAGGTGTCGGTGCTCAACGTGCTGCCGACGGTGGAGCTGGCAGCGCGCGACGGGATCGAGGGCGTGCCGGTGATCTTCTCGGCGACGGCCAGCGATCCGGGGGCCGACACGCTGATCTACTGCTGGACCTTCGGCGACGGCACCCCGGAGCGTTGCGGCGCCGATCTGACCAGCGTCGAGCACACCTACGCGAACGTGGGCTCCTACAGGCTCTTGTTGAAGGTGCGCGACGGCGCAGGCGAGGTCACCCGGGATGCGACGGTCGAGATCATCAACGCCAGGATCATCGTGGACGCGGGGCCGGACAGATCGGTCAACGAGGGGCAGGCGCTCAGCTTCGTCGGCTCGGCGCGCGGCCAGCTGGGCGACACCCTGACGCTGTGCTGGGACTTCGGCGACGGCGCCCCGCAGCAATGCGGGGTCGGTCTGGTGAGCGTCGAGCACACCTTCGCCGATCAGGGCGCCTTCGTGGTGAGGCTGTCGGCCAACGACGGCGAGGGGGGCGAGGCGACGGACGCGCTGATCGTGCAGGTGCGCAATGTGGCGCCGGTGGTCGAGGCCGGGCCGGAGCAGAGCGGCGTGGAGGGGGCGCGGCTGACCTTCCAGGGCAGCGCCAGCGATCCGGGCCGGGACGACCTGATCTACTGCTGGAACTTCGGCGAAGGCCCCGAGGAGCGCTGCGACGGATCGCCCGTCCCCGTCGAGCACGTCTACCGGCAGGACGGCGCCTTCCTGGCGACGCTGGTGGTGCGCGACGGCGACGGCGGCACCGGCTTTGACACGGTGCGGGTGACGATCGCCAACGCGGCGCCGCAGGCGGCCATCGCCACGGCGCCCTTCGAGATCACCGAGGGCGGGCAGGTCGCCTTCGAGGCCAGCGCCGCGGACCCCGGCGACGACGAGCTGGAGCTCTGCTGGGACTTCGGCGATGGGGGCGCGCCGCGCTGCGGCGGCCTTGAGCTGCTGTCCGCGCTTCACACCTACCGGCAGGACGGCGAGGTGGTCGCGCGGCTGACCGTCTCGGACGACGACGAGGACGTCACGGTCGAGGTCACCGGCTCGGTGCTCAACGCGGCGCCGCGCTTCGCGAGCCGGCCGCCGGTCTTCATCTACCCGAACGGGGCCGCCGACGGGGTCCTGGACGGGATCGACGACGTCGCGCCCTACGTCTACGAGGCCGCCGTGATCGATCTCGGCCTCGACGACGCGCGCTCCTTCACGCTGGAGGGGCCGCCCGGCGCCAGGGTCACCGAGCAGGGGGTCGTGATCTGGGACCAGCCCATCGCGCGGCCCGAGCCCTACGCCTTCACCCTGGAGGTCTTCGACGAGCGCGGGGCCAGCGATGAGCAGCGCTGGCAGCTCCACGTCGGCTATCTGGACGGCGACGGCGACGGCGCCCCCGACCTGTGCGAGCTGGACAGCCCGCCGATGGACGCCCTTGAGCCGCTGGACGGCGCGCTGGACTTCGACGGCGACGGCGCGACCAACGCCGAGGAGTGTCTCCAGGGCACCGACCCGCTGGTGCGCGACACCCCCTCGCCGCCCACGATCGCGCGGCCCCGCGACGGGGAGGTCGCGGGCGACCCCGTCGAGCTCGTCGTCGACAACGCGCTGCTCGACGGCGGGCGGGCGCTGCGCTACACCTTCGAACTCTACGCCGACGCCGACCTGACCCGCCTCATCGACACCTGGGAGGTGGACGAGCAGCCCCGGGACACCCGCGTCAGGATCGACGCGGGCGCCCTGACCGAGAACGGGCGCTACGGCTGGCGCGCGCGCGCCTTCGACGGCGAGCGCGCGAGCGCCTTTACGCCCCTGGCCCGCTTTGTCTACAGCGAGGTGGCCGAGCTGCCCTCGATCCCCGAGCCGCTGGAGCCTCAGAGGCGGCTGATCGATCCGGCGCCGATCGTCTTCGTCGTGACGACCCCGCTCGATCCCGAGGGCGACGCCTTCGAGATCGAGATCGAGATCTTCGAGCAAGGCGGCCTGGAGCCGCTGCGATCTCTGCGCGCCTCGCCGGAGCGCGGCCCGATCACCGCGATCCCCTTGCCCGCCGATCTCGACGAGGACGGCGCCTACCTCTGGCGCGCCCGCGCCCTCACCCCGCAGGAGGGGCCGACGGGCTGGTCCGAGGCGCTCACCTTCCGCGTCGATCGGGACAACGACGCCCCCGGCGACCCGGTGGCGCTCTCGCCGGCCTTCGAGGCCAGCGTGGGGGCCGACGGGCTGGTCTTCATCGCCCGAGGGGCGCTCGACGTGGATCGAGAGGAGGAGGGCCTGCGCTACGATCTGCGGCTGTCGACCTCGGCCAGCTTTGAAGCCGAGGCCGTGGTGGCCGAGGTCGAAGGGCTGGAGGCCGGGCCGGGCGGCGAGGTGGTCTGGGATCTCAGCCGCGAGGCGCTGGCGCTGGCCGAGGACGTGGTCCACCACTGGGACGTCCAGGTGCGCGACCGTGAGGGGCTCGGCGGGCGCGCGATCAGCCGCTTCGTCTTCAGCGATCAGGATGGCGCGCCGGGGCCGGTTCGCCTGGAGAGCCCGACAGAGGGGGCGCGGGTGCGGACGACGGCGCCGGCGCTGGTCTGGGGCGGCGGCGGCGACCCTGAGGGGGCGCGTGTGACCTATACCCTTGAAGTTGCTGAAGAATCGGACTTCGACCGCCCGATCCTGGCGCAGGCGGGGATCGGGCGGCAGGGCGCGTCGACGACCTGGCTGGGGGCGGCGCTGCCGGACGACTCGGCGCTCTTCTGGCGGGTGAGGGCGGTGGACGCGGCGGGCCAGCCGGGGCCGTGGAGCGCGCCGGGGGGCTTCGTCGTCGATCAGGTCGACGCCGCACCGGCGGCCCCGACGCCGCAATCGCCCCGAGAGGGGGTGTTGCTGGAGAGCGGCGAGGCGGTCGCGCTGGTGTGGGCGACGGTCGAAGATCCTGAGGGGGCGCCGGTGAGCTACACGGTCGAGCTCTTCGACGCCTCCGGGGCGCAGATCGACGGGGGGGATCGGGCCAACGCCCCGCAGGGCGCGGCGCAGGAGCGCTTCGAGCTTGCGGCGGCGCTGGCGCCGGGGGGCTACTTCTGGCGGGTGCGCGCTTCGGCCGGCGACCAGGAGAGCCCCTGGAGCGAGCCGGCGAGCTTCAGCGTGGCGAGCGCGCTGGTCGGGGAGCCGACGCCGGCGCGCACGCCGCGCACGTCGACGCCCTTGCCGAGCGGGTGCGCGCAGGCGTCCAGTCCGACGGGATCCCCGATGGGGTCGCTGGCCTGGGTGATGGTGCTGTTGGCGGCGGGGGTCTTGATCAGGCGCCGGGGGTGAGGGGCCGAGGAGGGCCAGGCGGCCTCGGCGGCCTTGGGCGCGGGGTCGCGATCAGCGCTTGCGGTTGTTGCGTCGGCGCTCTTGCTCTTCGATGACGTCGCTGACCTCGTTGGTGAAGTAGACGTGGCCGGCGGCGATCTCGCGCAGGGCGGTGACGCACTCCTTGTTGTTGGAGCGGACGGTGGGGGTGTAGTTCTCGGTGCGGATCAGCCGGGCGCGCTTGCTGGCGAGGTGGACGAGGGCGAAGCGGTTCTCGACCTTCTCAAGACAATCTTCAACGGTGACACGGGCCATCGGGCAGCTCCCTGGTTGCTGGGCCGGGGCGGTCCGGCCAGAGGTGGGGAAGACTAACGCCGACGCTGGCCCGCGTCAAGCCGGCCTTTGATCGAGGATTTCGAAGGGGAGGTCATCGAATCAGCAAGGGCATCATCCCGCGGGCGAGCATGGTGTCGGCGAGCCGGCGGCGCTGCGGGCCGTCGAGGCGCCCCCAGCGTTCGAAGAGCTCGATGTCGGCCAGCTCGTGCAGGCGGCGGGTCAGGCCGAGCTGCTCGCTGAGCTGGCAGAGGACCTCGACCCAGCCGCTGAAGGACTCGGCGAGTTCTTGATAGAGGTCGCGGAAGACGCCGCTGGCGCTGCCGCGGATCAACCCGGCGAGGGTGGCGTAGGCGGCCTGCCCCATGTCGATGTAGTAGGAGACGCCGACGGAGCGGCGCTTGAGGCTGTCGGAGAAGAAGCCGGAGATGAAGAGGGCCAGGTCGCCGAGGCGCTTGTAGTGGTGGACCTGATCGGCGGGGTTGCCGAAGACGGCGCCGTGGAGGATCATCGCCAGCGCCTCGCTCTGGCGCCGCCCGCTCTCGTCGACGATGAAGAGCTGGTCGGGCTGGGCGAAGGTCTCCAGCAGGTTCAGGACGTAGATCTCGCTGACCTCGGTGGCGTCGAAGTTCTGGCTCTGGCGCACCTGCCCGAGTTGCTCATGGAAATAAGCCGTCAAGGAGGTGTACTGTAGAAGGGACCGCGAAGGATCATCGTCAGGCAAGGAATCGCCGGGTGGGTGAACGCCGGTAATGAGCTTCTTCGTCATCGTCAGACCTCCTTCGGAGGCTGCTCCGGACCCTCGGTCGGGTCAGGCGCGGCGCCCCTTCGTTCATCCAGGCACGCTGTCGTCCGGAGCGCCAGGCGCCCAGAGCGGGCGAGGGTGGCGGTCCAGTACGATCCTCATCGACATTCATGGCCCTGCGTGTTGAATCGCGGGACCACAAGACGCCCTCAAGGTCAAATGGTACAACAAGGGGACATGCCCAACAAATTCACGACCCTGCCGGCGCTGGCCCTCGGGCTGGCGCTGGCCGCGTGGCCGATCTCGACGCAGGCCCAGCAGCCAGAGCCGGCCGAGGCGGGCGCCGGGGAGCGCCAGGAGCCGCGGACGATCGTCTGGATCCTGGACGACGCGGCGCTGGCCAACGACGAGGCCCGGCAGATCGCCCGCAAGGCGCCGGCGATCATCGGCCGGATCGTCAAGGACAGCGGGGATCGCCACGTGGTGGCGCTGCGGCCGGAGGAGCTCGCCGACTGGCTGTCGCGCAACCCGAGGCCGACCCCTGCGTGCCTGCAGGGCGCGAGCCGCTGCAAGAACCCGACGGCGGCCCTGATGGAGTCGCTGGGCGCCGACCTGCTGGTGCGCGGGCGCCTCAGCAGCGCCGGGCCGCGCTGGACTCTGGAGGTCGAGATGTTCGGCCCGACGGGCAACAGCGTCCTTGAGCGCAAGCTGCAGGGCGGCGGGGTCGAGGGGACCGGCGCCCCGGTGACCCCGGAGCGCGGCCTGGAGCAGCTGGCCTTCGAGGCGGTCCGGGAGCTCTTCCAGGCCACCGGCTCGCTGGAGATCGTCAGCACGCCGCCGGGGGCCGAGGTCGCCGTCGACGGCTCACCGCAGGGCACGACCCCGCTGGTGATCGAGCTGCCCATCGGCGCCCACGAGGTCGCGCTGACGCTGGCCGATCACGCCCCGGAGAGCCGCCCGGCCAGGATCAACGCGCGCGAGCGCACCCTCGTCGAGGTGACCCTGAGCGCGCGGATGGCCACCGTCACCGTCGACACCACCCCGGTGCAGGGCGAGGTCTTCATCGACAACCGCTCGAAGGGCACCGCTGGCGTGCCCTTTCAGCTGCCTGCCGGCGAGCACGAGCTGGAGATCCGCGCCGAGGGCTACAAGACCCGCACCCAGCGCCTGATCCTCGTCCCGGACGAGCAGAAGATCTTGAGCCTGACGCTGGAGCCGAAGCGGCCCGAGCTGAACGTGACGGCGTTCGGCGAGGTGTCCACCGAGGCGATCATGGCCCGCAACTACTTCGCGCGGGCCTCGTACCGCTTCGCGAGCCTGAGCACGGGCCTGTCGGAGAGCGAGGGGGTGCTGGCCGACGAGGCCTTCCTGGTCGGCGATCTCGGCAGCGCCGAGGGGGGCCTGCGAGACTTCGGCTTCCACGGCCTCCACCTGGACGTGGGGCACAACTGGGAGCACTTCGGCCTGGTCGCCCTCGGGCTGTCGATCCTGTCCAGCGGCGACAGAGCCGAGGGCGATCTCCTGTCGGAGGGCTCGGTGCCGCGCGAGGGCGTCGAGTTTGACAACTTCTCGCGCCTGGAGGTCAGGCCGGCCCAGCTGACCTTCCGCTACCCCTACAAGAACCTCTTCCCCTCGGTCCAGACGGGCTTCGGCTTCCACTCCACCACCTTCACGGCCGACGCCGCCGAGCTCGGCGCCATCGACATGGAGCAGACCGGCTTCTTCTGGGGCTTCTCCATCGAGGCCAGCTACTTCTTCGACAGTTGGTGGTACGGGTTCTCCAGCCTGGGGATCCAGCGCGACCTGTCCCACGACGACACCGACACGCAGATGTCCCTGTCCTTCGGCGTCGGCATCACCTTCGAAAACCCGCTGGTCCGCTTCGGACTCCGCAGCGCCGAACCCCCTCGGGAGGCCGAATGATGCGCACCACGACCGCGATCGCCGCGCTGATCTGCGCCCTGGCGCTGGCCTTCGCCGCCGCCCCGGCCCGGGCCGAGACGCCCATGCACGTCAAGCAATCCCAGGAGGCGCTTGAGCGCGCAAAGCAGTCCTACAACGAGGAGCGCTACGAGGAGGCCAGCAGGCTCTTCGCGCTGGCGGCGCAGATCGACCCGGGCGCCGAGCACGCCAGGGGCACCCCCTACCGCAACATGGCCCGGTGCTACTTCTGGCAGGGCAACTACGACAAGGCCACCTTCTGGTACGACGTCTACCTGTCGGGCTGGCCCAAGGCCGCCGATCAGGCAGAGATCCAGACCGAGCGGGACGCCGCCAGCGAGCGGCGCAGCGACCCCGACCGCAAGCTGACCGAGGCCGACATCTACGACCGCAGCCTGCTGGAGCTGGTCGACACCCTGCGGGCGCGCCTGGAGGCTGGCTCCCCGGCCTTCACCGCCGACGGGGGCGGCACGACCCGCCTCTACAGCCGCGCCATCGAGCTCGGCTACGCCATGCCGACGCTCGCGCCCTGGTCGGCGAGCCTGCGCAAGCGCCTGCTCGACGAGCTCAAGGCCCGCTGGACGCCCGCGGAGGGCTCGCCGCTGCCCGCGCTGGGCGATGAGCCCCTGGACGTCAGCCGCGGCCGACTGGCGAACCTTCGCGCCCTGGCACCGACGACCGACGAGATGGCCCGCGTCATGGCGTGGCAGCGGCTCACCGACGCCTTCGGGGACTTCGAAGCCGAAAAGCACGAGGCCGCCGCTGGCGCCTTCGTCGACGCCGCCGCTGGCCTGCCCGAGCTCGACTTCCTCGGCTACGCCAGCGCCCTGGCCCAGCTCAAGGCCGGCAAGGCCGAGGCCGCCCTGGCCGCCCTGCGCTCCGCCGCCCCCGGCAGCCCGACGGGGCTCCGCCCCTACTACGATCTCCTGATGGCCGAGGCGCTCATCACCAAAGGCCGCCACAAGGACGCCGCCGAGCTCCTCATCCAGATCGCCCTGGCCGCCAAGGAGCCGCCCGCCCAGCGCGCGCCCGCCCAGAAGCCCGACGGCCCCCCCGGGAACCTCGACTGAGCGGACATCGCGGCGCAACCCAAGGCCGCGCCGCCCGATCTAACGCAGCACCAGCCGCGTGTAGGCGCCGATGAAGAAGGTGATCAAGATGATCCCGAAGACCACCTCGATCAGATAGAGGACCTTGAAGTTTCGATCCGACATCGACGCCTTCCAGTCTCTCGTCCTCCCGAGGAATATCATCACGCTGATCATGAACTCCGCGAAGAAGTCCAGGTCCTTGTAGAGGGCCTTGCGGCCGTCCCACTCCACCTCCAGGTTCCCGCACATGAGCCTGAGCGCCACGATGAAGATCAGCACCACGACGAAGCTGGTCCAAAGCAGGTTCGACAGCCGCACGCCCCACCCGAAGCCCTTCTCGAAGAAGAGCCACTCCAGCGCGCCGCCGATCACCGGCAGGACCCCCTCGGACTGCGTCAAGAGCATGCGGTTCTTGTAATGCCGCATGTGCCAGAAGGCCCAGTCGTTCTCATCCCCCATGCCCCGCTTGGAGAAGGAGTCCTTCATCACGACGAACTCCTGGACCGCCCGCTTGAGGCATATCTTGCGCGCGCGCTCGCTGACCAGCGCGGCGTCGCTGATCTCCGCCTCCGCCTCGCTGTCCCACCGGGCATCAAAGAGCCGCTCGTCGTTGACCATCCCCGCCAGCTCCTCGTCGGCCATCGCGCACTGCTCATAGAAGAGGCGGTGCTCGTCGGTCGACTCGTCGATCAGCTGCCCGAAGGTGATCCCGAAGGAGGCCACCCGCGCCCCATAGAAGGAGATCGTCGCGTCGCCGATCAGCTCGGCGCCGCTCATCGACAGGCGACCCGGCACGTTGGCGTCGTCGAGCATCCAGGTCTTGTGGAAGCGCGCGTCGTTGAAGGCCACCTCATTGCCAAAGATCGTCCGGAAGTCCGCCGTCGCGAAGAACTGCGTGCGCTCAAAGTGCGCCTCGCCGTAGAACTGCGTGTTGAAGAAGCTGGCCAGCTGATCGGTGCCGCTGCGACCAAACTGCACCCCCTCGAAGTTGACGAACTTCTGGAAGATGGTGTTGGCGAAGGACACATTGCCCAGCAGCTTGGCCGTCAGATCGTCGACGTGGATGACCCCGTACTGGTTCTTCGTCGTCAGGTCCGAGTCCGCGTCGTCGTCGCCCTGGTACTGCTTGTAGAGCTTGTGCAGCGGGGTGACGTCCTTGAGGTGCAGGCGGCGCGTGAGGCCGTCGAGCGAGAAGCGGACATTGCCGCTGAAGACGCAGTCGTTGAAGGTCGAGTCCCCTCCGAGGTCGGTCCCCAGGAAGTCCAGATCCGTCAGCTGGATCTGCGAGAAGATCAGCCCCTTGCCAAAGCGGCTGCGGCTGAAGTTGAGCCGGTCGTAGATCCGGCACTGGCGCATGATCGCCTCGTCCGCGAAGGTCGAGTCCTCGAAGGTCGCCCCCCGCATCAGCTCGCACTTCTCAAAGAGCACCGGGCCGGCAAACTGCGCAGAGTTGAAGTAGAGCGGGTAGTTGTGGACCACGACCCGGGAGAAATCCAGCCCCCCGAAGCGCGTGTGGCCGAAGTAGCTCGACTGGTGGAACTCGGCCCCCTTGGCGTCCACCTTGCCCCCGAACCACGTGAAGCGGAACTCCGCGGTGGCGTTGAAGTCCGCATTGCGCATGTTGACCTCGCCCTCCACCACCGTCAGCGGGAAGCTGGCCACTCGCCCGGTGACCTTGATCGAGTCGATGTTCAAGTTGCCGAGGATCACGGCCTGATCGAGGTAGACCCGGTTGAAGGTCGCCGCCTCGACCGAGGCGCTCTTGTTGACCTCACCCTCCCACTTCTTGCCCAGGTGGACGTCCCCCAGCACGACCCCCCGGAAGTCGAGCTGATCGCCGAAGGTCGAGCCGTAGCCCTTGATCGAGCCCACGACGCAGCGCGCGCACCCGACCCGCTTGGCGAAGGTCTTGCCCGACAAGTCCAGCTCCTCGATGTAGGCGTAGCTGAGCTTCTCGCCCGCCTCGAAGGACTTGAGCGCGTCCTCCATCGTGACCACCTCCAGCGGCCGGGGCTCGCCCTTGGAGGTGGTGTAGATGTTGGGCTTCTCGCCGCGCTTGGCCGCCTCGACCACGGCCTTGATGTGCGCGACGGCCTCCCCCTCCAGCGCGACCTTCTCAGCGTCGCGGCTGTAGTGCTTCATGAAGAAGTACGCGTCCATGACGTTGTGCTTGAACATCTCGCGCCACTTCCCCCGCGAGGCCTCCCAATCCCCCATGCGCTCCAGCACCACGGCCTCGCCGAAGGGCGTGCCGCCAAAGGCGACGTAGTGGTTGATCTCGTCGCGGACCACCATCGCCTCGAAGCACGCCTTGGCCAGCGCCTTGTCGCCCTGCTTCAGGTGGTGCAGGCCAGCCTGCTCCAGCGCGATCGGATCCTCGATCCCCTCGATGTCCTCGACCTTGAGCACCAGCGCGCCGTAGCGCGCCGGGTCCAGGTTGGCCTTGACCGGGGCGGGAGCGCCCGAGGGCGCCTTGTCCGGCGGGGGCTCCTGAGCGCCGATGTCGCCGATCAGGTCGCCGCTCAAGACGGACAGCACCAGCGCGAGGGCGGCCAGCGCGAGCAGCGGGTTGGAGAGGGTGGACAGGGCGCGCGAGAGGCGATCCTTCATGGCAAACACCTTGGAGCGTGGGGAGTTGGGCCGTCGGCGGATCAAGAAACGCGACGGCCCCCATTTTCAGGAGGCCGCGCGATGGTACAGCAACGTTGTCGTCAGCGTCCAGAAGGCGAGGTCAACGCACGATCGGGTTGGCGATCATGACCTTGCCCTGCTTGCTGGTCATCGCGGTGGAGTCGTTGGCGGGGCTGAAGAACATGATGTTGCCGCCATCGAAGTCGGCGCACTCGGAGACCGACAGGAAGTCATTGCCGTCGGTGTTGGCCGAGTCGGGGCAGGTCTTGGTGTCGCTGAGGTGATCGGCGCCGGTGATCCCGTCGGCGTTCAGCGCGGCGCCATTGCGCTCGGTGGTGTGGTACAGGCCCAGGTAATGGCCGGCCTCGTGGGCCATGATGAGCTTGATCAGGTCGGGCTCACCGGGGAAGTCGGCCATGTTGACCACGACGCCGGACTTCTTCGTGCCGTTGACCGTCGGCGGGCCGGGGACGCCGCCCGACAGGCCCAGGAGCGAGAAGCCGGCGTCGCCGCCCTCGATGTCCGAGACAAAGAAGAGGTTGAGCGCCTGGGCGTTGGTCTCGGCGTCGAGGTCCTTGCCGGACAGCTCGAAGAGGTCGCCCAGGTCCGTGTCCTGGAGGGGGTCAAAGCGCTCGGCGTCGCCGGCGGGCACCTCGATGAACTTGACGTCGCCGAAGGAGATCCCGGCCTGGCCGTAGATCTCCTCGACCCCGTCGAGGATCGACTGGAAGGTCTCGTCGGTCTTGGCCGCTTCGGCGCTCAGATCGTCGAGGCCGACGAAGTAGAGGTTCAGGTCCATGGCCTTGGCCGAGGCCACCTCCGTCTTGAAGATCCCCTGGACCTGGAGCGACAGCTCGGCGTTGGCGTCCGTGAAGAAGGTGACCTTCCAGTCTCCCTCCTCGAGGACCACGTCGGGGTTGTTCGGGATCACGAGGGTGTAGACCTCGTCGTCGGCCCGCGTCAGGTTGTCCAGGATGTCTTTCTGGAAGTCGAAGACGACCTTGCCCGAAGGCGAGGTGATCTTGTCGGCCAGCAGGAGGTTCGAGCCGAGCCCCTGGACGACGAGCGCCACCGACTCGGCGCCCGCGGGCACCTGGACGACGAGCTCCTCGCCGCCGGTCTGGACCGTCCCCTCGGGCTTGTCCAGGTTGATCGTATTGGCCGGCACGTCCTCGCCGCAAGCGCTCAACGCCCACGCCGCCGCAAGGAGCACCGCCAGAGTCTTTGTCTTATGCCTCATCTCTTGTCTTCCCTCGACGCCGGTTGGAGCCGGGCTGCTGCCCTGGCCCGTGGCGAAAATTGTGGGCCGCGCCTTCGCACGGCGATCCCGTCGACAAGCGCCGCGCAGCGCGGCGCCTTGCCCCCTACTCCTTGCCCATCTCCGCCAGCGTCTTCTGGATCGTCTCCTTCAGATAGGCGGTCGGCTCGACGGACAGCCGGCCCTTGAGCAGCTCCCGGGCCTCGTCGGTCTTGACCAGGCCGAGGGAGACCACCGCGCTCTCGCGCAGGCGCTGATCGGCGTGCCCGAGGAAGGGCTTGATCGTCTCGACGGCGCCAGGACCAAAGCCAAAGGCCAATGATCGCAACGCCTTGCGGCGCAGAAGCACCGGCTGGGTGTCCTCGACGGCCAACCCCGTCAGGAAGCTCTGGGTGTCGGCCTCGGGGAAGTACGACAGCGAGCTGATCGCCCTGCCGCGCAGCGTCTCGCGCGCGGTCGCGTCGGCGGCGATCTTCTTGAGCACCTGCGCGGCCTGCGGGCCGATCTGATCCCAGTCGGCCTTCTTCGGGGTGTACTCAAAGCCAGACAGCAGGTCGTTGACCTGAGCGACGACCTTGGCGTCCACGTCCTGGGCCGAGGCGCTCCCCGACAACCCACCCACGAGCAGCAGCAACGCCAGACCCATCGTTGAAAACAATCTCTTCATCTCAAACTCCTGATGATCAGCCTCTTGTCCGCTCCACATGCGGCATCCTAGCCGGAGGCCGCGCGCGGTTCAAATATGGCCCGGCGATCAAGCCATCCCTATGTATGACGATCATGCAGCCAGAGGACAACCCGCTCGGCCACCTCGGGGTCACACCCGACCAGCCGCACGACCCGCCGCTCGGGCAGCCGCAGCACGACCGTGGTGCGCCCAGGCATCGAAGAGGCCACCGCCGTCATGGCCAGATCCAGCGCCACCCCCAGCAGCAGCGCGCCGACCCCGGCCAGGATCCACGGCGTGAACTCCCCCTGGATCCCGTCCAGCAACCACAAGAGCCCCAGCACCACGCCGAGGCCGAGCCCCGCCAGCCCCACCAGCGTCGGCAGGTAGGGGTAGCGCGTCTCCAGGCGCGCCGAGACGACCTCCGCCTTCCCGAAGCGCTCGCGGGCCGACTTGATCTCGCGGCCCGCAAAGCGCGTCGTCTCCTCGACGCTCAGATCGCCGGCCTCGACCACCACCCGCCCTTCCCGCTTGAACCCGAGGACCCACCGCATGAAGAGCTTGACCAGCCCCACGACGAGGCTCAACCCCGTCAAGGCCATGATCACGCGCACAGGACCCGGCATCAGGCGACCGCCCGCCTGCCCTTTGAGCACCAGCCCCTCGCCCGCCACGGGCGCTCCCTCCGACACCTCAACCATCGCCCCTGCCCTCGCTCAAGCCTCGCCCATCTGCGCGATCACCGCGCCGGCGAACTCCCGGGTGCTCGCCGTCCCCCCCAGATCGCGGGTCCGACAGCGGCCCTCGGCCAGCACGCCCATCATCGCCCGACTCAGGCGCTCGCCTTCGACCTGCATCCCCAGGTGGATCAACATCATCGACGCCGAGCTCATCATCGCGCAGGGGTTGGCGACCCCCTTGCCAGCAATGTCCGGCGCCGTGCCGTGGACCGCTTCGAAGAGCCCGCAGCGCTCGCCCAGGTTCGCCCCGGCCGTCAAGCCCAGCCCCCCGATCAGCCCGCTGGTCAGATCCGAGATGATGTCGCCAAAGAGGTTCGTCGTGGCGATCACCTGGAACTGCTCCGGCCGCGTGACCAGCTGCATGCAGGCGTTGTCGATGATCATGTCCCTGAACTCGATGTCGGGGTTCTCCTTGGCCACCTCGCGCGCCACCTCCAGGAAGAGCCCCGAGGCCTTCTTGAGGATGTTGGCCTTGTGCAGCGCCGTCACCAGCTTGTAGCCGTGCAAGCGCGTGTACTCAAAGGTGAATCGCATCAACCGCTCGCAGCCGAAGCGCGTCACGATGGCGATCGCCTCGGCCGCCGATCGATTCGGCGGGATCCAGTGCTCCACCCCCGAGTAGAGCCCCTCGGTGTTCTCCCGGATGACCACCAGGTCGACGCCTTCGAAGCGCGTCTTGACCCCCGGCAGCGAGCGCGCCGGCCTGACGTTGGCGAAGAGATCAAGCTCCTGGCGCAGCGCCACGTTCGGCGAGCTGAAGCCCCCGCCCACCGGCGTCTCCAGAGGACCCTTGAGGACCGCCTCGCAGCCGCGGATCGTCTCCAGAGTCTCCTCCGGCAAGAGCGCGCCGTACTTGACCAGCGCCGAGGCCCCGGCCACCACCTCGACCCACTCCACGTCTGCGCCAGTGGCCTCGACCGCGCGCACGGTCGCGTCGGAAATCTCCGGCCCGATCCCATCCCCTCTGATCAACGCGATCCTGCGGCTCATTGCGCTCCCCAACATGGCCTGGATGTCTGCGGCTCTCCCGCGCG
>SYOX01000243.1 GCA_005804885.1 Pseudomonadota bacterium | reverse complement strand
CGACGCTGGCCCGGCGGCCCGACGGTACCATCGACGTCAACGGCCGCACGCCCGTGGAACTCCTTGAACACGAGATCGGCAGTGTCGTGTCCGAGGACGAGCGGCGCGAGATTGACACCGTGGGTGGCCTGATCTTCTCGCTGCTGGGGCGCATCCCCGAGCGGGGCGAAGTGGTGCGCCACCCCTCGGGCGTCGAGTTCGAGATTCTCGACGTCGATCCCCGCCGCATCCGCCGTTTGCGCGTGCGGCCGCCAGCCTCATCGTCCAACGCCGCCTGAGCGGCGTAGTCTTGGGCATGATGCTGAAAGGCGTGCGCGCCTACGCAACAGCGCTGACGGCCGGTGCCCTAGCAGCATTGGCGATGCCGCCGCTCTACTGGTTGCCGCTCGCGGTCCTGGGGATCGTTGTTTTCGTCTGGCTGTGGGATACCGCGCCGACACCGGGCGAGGCACTTCTGCGCGGCTGGGCGTGGGGCCTCGGTCACTTCGCGGTCGGCTCGTACTGGATCCTCGAGGCCTTCTGGGTGCCGCCTGCCGACTACGGTCCGCTGGGCTTGCCCAGTGTGGCCGGGCTTGCGGCATTGCTCGGGCTCTTTCCGGGCCTCGCGGCTTTTACTGCGCGCCGGCTCGTGGGACGCTGGCCGCATCTCGGCGGCCGCTACCGCCGGCTGCTGTTGCTCGCGGTGTGCTGGACCGTCACGGAGTGGGTGCGCGGTCATCTGTTCACGGGATACCCGTGGAACCCGCTGGGCCACGTCCTGGCCTTCGCTGTGCCGCTTCTGCAGAGCGCGGCGCTGTTCGGCGTCTATGGCCTCGGCACCGTCACGTTCATTGTCCTCGCAGCACCCGCCGCGGGATGGCGCGCGGTCGCTGGCGCACTTGTGTTCGTTGCGGCAGTGGGTGTTGGCGGCCAGGTGGTCGTCGGATCGTCGGCGGGCGCCGATGGTCCGCTCCTGCGCATCGTGCAGCCCAATGCCCCGCAGGCCGAGAAATGGAATCCGGCGCTGCAGCCAGTTCATCTGCGACGGCTGATCGAGCTCAGCCGCCGCGACGGCCTTGAGCGGGTGAGTGCCGTCATCTGGCCAGAGACCGCGGTGCCGTTTGTCATGGAGCCGCAGTCGGCGGCCTTGCCAACGCTTGCTACCGTCGTGCCGCCGGGCGGTTATCTGCTGACGGGCGCGGCGCGCAATGCCGGGCGCTCGCAAGACGGCGTCTGGAATTCGCTGCTGGCGATCGACGGCGGTGGCCGCGTGCTTGCCCACTACGACAAAGCCCATCTGGTGCCGCTCGGCGAGTACATCCCGTTCCACAAGCATCTTGCCCCGGTGTCGGGCCTGATCGGTCGCGGCTCGTTCGAGGAGGGCGATGGACCGGCGACGTTGAAGCTGCCGGGTTTGCCGCCGTTTGCGCCGATGATCTGTTACGAGGTGATCTTCCCGGCGGCAATCGTGCCGAGAGGCGATCGCCCGCGCTGGCTACTCAATGTCACCAACGATGCCTGGTTCGGTCTGTCGACAGGGCCTTACCAGCACCTGACCAGCGCGCGCCTGCGTGCGGTCGAGGAGGGACTGCCGATGATCCGCGCGGCTAATACGGGCATCTCGGCAGTTATCGATGCCTATGGCAATGTTCTTGCATCGATCGACATGGCGCGCGAGGGAGTGATCGATCACATCCTGCCGCCGGCCCGCGGCGCCACGCCGTACAGCCGTTGGGGTGACTGGATGTTGCTGGCGTTTCTGGCGTTTTCCTTTGTGGTCGTCGCTTTTCGGCGGCGAGCGTGATTGTGTAGTGTTCTTCTCCTGCACCAAGTTGTTCTTGCATTCCGAAGGCTGGAGACTAATGTGATATGCACCCCTAGCGTGTAGATATGCAGTTTTGCACGTCTCGGGTGACCGATGACGTACCGACGTACGGGGTGATGCTGGGAATCCTGTCGGCGGCGCAGCGTCGGCGTCAAGAAGGCCAAAAAAAGAAAAGGAACAATGCAATGGCGAGATCACATCCGGTGGACGTTCACGTCGGCTCGCGGATGCGCCAGCGGAGCGATCGCAGCTCCGGGATACGAACACGGCCGCCGGGAGGCGCAACCCCACGATACGGGGTCCGCGACCACCGGCGGCCTTGTCGTTGTCACCCGCTGACCCACAACGCTGGCAGAACTCCATGTCCTACATCGTCCTGGCGCGCAAATGGAGACCTCGACACTTCGACGAAGTCGTCGGCCAGGAGCACGTCGCGCGCACCCTCTCCAACGCCATCGCTCAAAACCGCGTCGCGCACGCCTTCCTCTTCTGCGGTCCGCGCGGCGTCGGCAAGACCTCCAGCGCCCGGATCCTGGCCAAGGCCCTCAACTGCGCCTCCGGTCCCACCGACAAGCCCTGCTACGAGTGCGCCTCCTGTCAGGAGATCAGCCGCGGCTCCTCCGTCGACGTCTTCGAAATCGACGGCGCGAGCAACCGCGGCGTCAACGAGATCCGGGAGCTGCGCGAGGGCGTCCGCTACGCCCCCAACCGCGACCGCCACAAGATCTACATCATCGACGAGGTCCACATGCTCACCACCGAGGCCTTCAACGCCCTGTTGAAGACCCTCGAGGAGCCCCCCGGCCACGTCAAGTTCATCTTCGCCACCACCGAACCCCAGAAGATCCCCGTCACGATCCTGAGCCGCTGTCAGCGCTTTGACTTCAAGCGCGTCTCCATCCGGCGCATCACCGAGCACCTCTCCTCGATCTGCGCCTCCGAGAACATCCCCGCCGACCCCAGCGCCCTGTCTCTGATCGCCCGACAGGCCGACGGCGGCATGCGCGACGCCCTGAGCCTGACCGATCAGGTCATCAGCTTCTCCTCCGGCCACATCACCGAGGACAAGGTCGCCGAGATCCTCGGCGTCGCCAGCCGTGAGCTCCTCTTTCGCCTCAGCCACGCCTTGCTCTACGGGCACGTCGAGGTCGCCCTCGACATCCTCGATCAGATCAGCGCCGCCGGCCACGACCTGATGCAGTTCGCCGCCGCGCTCGTCGGACACCTGCGCGACCTGACCGTCGTCAAGGTCACCGGGCAGGCCGACAAGATGACCGACCTGACCCCCCAGGAGCTCGACGTCGCCCTCGAACAGGTCTCCCCCGTCGATCCTTCGGTCCTGCACCGCATGTTCGGCCTCATGGTCCAGTCCGCCGACAGCATGAGCCGCTCCGGCTTCCCCAGGCTCATCTTCGAGATGACCCTGGTCAAGCTCTCCGCCATCGAGCCGCTCATGCCCATCGACCTCTTGATCAAACGCCTCGAAGCCCTCGAATCGGGCCTCCTCATCGGCGACGACCCCGATGGTGGCGGATCCCCGCCGCCTCCTGGCGGCGGCGGCCCACCCCGCGGCGGTCACGAGCCCCCCGGACACCGCGCCGCCCCCGCCAGGCCATCCGAGGCCGCGCCGCGCGCCCAGGCGCGCCCCGAACCCCCACATCAGCACCCCGAGCCGCCGCGCGCGCTCGCCCCTCAGGCCCTCACCCCCCATGTCGTCGCTCTCCCGAATGAGGTCGGCAACATCGTCCCCTTCCCGACCCAGGCCCCGAGGAGCGCCCCTCCTTCACCCCAGATCCCGGCGGCCCCCCCCGCGCCCGCCGTCAAGATCGCCGAGCCGAGCGACGCCTTCCCCCGGCGCGATGACCCTGCGCCGCGCGGCGACGTCGCCGACGCGCCGTCCCTCTTCGCCGACGCGCCGCTCTTCGCCGCCGAAGCGCCGCCCCTCGACGCCGACCGCGACCCCTCTCCCCCGACAAGCTCGCCTGGACATTCCTCGCCCGATTCCGCCTCGGCCCCCACGGCGCCGCTTGAGGCCGAGGCGGCCCAGATGGCCTCCGCGAGCGCCAACGGCGAGGAGCCTGAGCCGGTGGAGGCCCAGGAGGCCGAGGAAGACCCCGAGGGCGACTCGATGACCGCCGAGGAGCGAGCCAGCCAGAGCGCGCGGGACTCCTGGCGGCGGGTCGTCCGACACCTCAAGCCCACCGCGAGCATCTCCACGGCCTGGCTGATGCAGGCCCGCCTCGATCATCTCGTCCCCGGACGCATCGCGCTGCGCTTCCCGCCCAACCTCGCCGATATCGTCGACGCCACCAAGCACGGCCCGCTGGTGGCCGACGCCGCCCGCGAGGCCCTCGCCGAGCTTTGGCCGGGAGAGTGGGAGGTGTCCTTCGACGTCGTCCGTGACGACGCGCAGCTCCTCCCGCAGGGCCGCAGCCTGGACGCCGAGAACGCCGAGATCATCCAGCAGCGCAGGACCAGAGCCCGAGAGCTCATCACCCACCACCACATCGTCGCCCAGGCTCAGGAGATCTTCGCCCCTCTGGAGATAAGGGTTGTCCTCGATGGCGAAGAGTTCTACACATGGGACCTGACGTAGCCGACCCTTCGAACAACCCTTCAGGACCTCAGATGACCCAAGAACTCGACTTCAGCCAAGTTGGAAGGAATGACGTCTGCCCCTGCGGAAGCGGACAGAAGTTCAAGAAGTGCCACTTTCGCACCATCGAGCTTCAAAAGCAGGCCCAGGAGCAGACCATCGAGCTGTCCTCCTTCATCAAGCCCAAGCAGCTGCCCTTTCAGTGGTACAAGGGCCTGACCTTGATCATCAACCGACGCGACTGGTCGCTGATGTACGAGGCCATCGCGCCCGGCTCCGACGCCGCCTCGAAGTGGCCCACCGTCGAGTCCTTCGTCGATCACGCCCGCAGCTCGCCTTCCACGATCTTCGGCGGCGGGGACTTCGAACTGCGCCGATTCAGGATCCTCGGCAACCTCGCCTTTGTCATGGGCGCTCGCGGCCTGGAAGACCGACGCTCTCCCAAGGCCACCTTTGAGGTCCTGGCGCTGATCGACACCGAAGGGGGCTACCGCATCACCCACATCGAGCGCATCACGGTCGAGAAGAGCGCGCTCCCCGAGGGCGGCGACCTCCCCTTCGAGGACTTCGACTGCGTCAAGGCCGCTTACGCCAGGTCTCTTGAGGCGCCCCTCGTCCGCCCCACCTTCAAGCGGTGGCCCTTGCCCGGTGAGGCGTCCCCCGCTGGCGACGTCGAGGCCGTCGAGGCCGTCGAGGCCGTCGAGGCCGATGGGGCCGTCGAGCCCGATGAGGCCGCCGAGCCCGATGAGGCCGCCGAGGCCGATGGGGCCGATGAGGCCGATGAGGCCGTCGAGCCCGCCGAGGCCGTCGAGGCCGTCGAGGCCGCTGGGGCCGATGAGGTCGCCGAAGGCGACGCGCAGGCCGAGGCCGTCGAGCAGTAGGCCCGCTCGAATCCGAGCAGCAGGCCCGCCCGAACCTACCAAACCCCTGTAATCATTGGCTTTTATCGACCTGACGGGCCGATCGTGCCGAGGTCCGTGATCAGTGGGGGGAGAGGGGGTTTCCAGCGCCCTTGAGGAGCTCGCCCATGTCGATTTCTTCGGCGCCGCCCCCTTCAACGGGCTTGCTGGTCAGGGCGTCGCCCTTGATCTGGGCGAGCTTCTCGGCCTGGAAGCCGGCCAGTTCGAAGATCGGCCCGCTCTCGCCGACCCGGACGTAGCGGTCGGTCTTGCCCTCCTCGACGAGGCCGCCGATGGCGACGGTGCGCACCTCGCCGCCGGCCAGCGAGAGGGTCAGCAGGGTGGCCTGATCGGGGCCAAGGCCGGCCTTCTGCGCGTCGACGTCCTCGGAGACGCGGGCGGCCTTGAGGTCCTTGAGGGTGCGCAGGGCGGCGTCGACGAGGTCCTTGTTGGCCTCCCCCGCGGTGGGGCTGACGAGCGCCCACTTGCCGCCCTCCAGCACGACCTCGGTACGCTCGCCCTCGGCGGGGCGGGCGGCCGTGATCTTCTCAACCTGGGCCACGTCGAGGGTCATCATGTCCTTGGTCCTGAGATCTGCGAGGCGCTTGTCGACGCTGTCGATGGTGAAGCTCTTGGCGGTGTAGATCCAGTCGGCCGAGGCCAGCTTGAGGTATCGGGAGGGCTCGGGGGGGGCGGCGCCGTCGGGGGGAGCAGCGGCGTCGGCGGCGGGCTTGACGAGGCCGCCGATCATGATCGTGACGGGGTCGCCGGCCTTGAGCTTGAAGGTGGCCGTCAGGGACGGGGTCTGGAGGCCCGCGTCGGCCAGGGAGGTGCCGTCGGCGAAGCCGTCGGCGCGCAGCCGCCCTGCGGCGCCGATCAGGCGATCGATCGCGGCGTTGTCGAGGCTCTCCCCGGCGGGCTCGACGGACTTCCAGCCGGCCGGCTTGTCGCCCTCGGCGGCGGTGGGGGCCAGAGAGATCTTCTTGCCCCCGTAGGACAGCTCCACGCCGACGACGTCCTCCTTGTTGAACTCGCTGACCTTCTTCTGGCGCAGGTCGGCCAGGTCGATCAGGAGCCTGGAGCGCAGCCCGGCCTGGGCGCGGAAGACGGTCGTGCCGCCCTCGGGCTTGATCCAGGTGCGCTTGACGAAGGTCTGATCGACGGTGTCCTCCTTGCCGACGGTGAAGGCGACCTTCTTGGCGCCCCCGGCGTGCAGGGTGATCAGCGCCGTGTCCTTGTCCAGGCCGTACCGGGCCAGGTCCTCTTTGGGTTCGATCTGCCGATCCATGCCGATGGAGGCGGCGAAGAGCTTGTCGAGGTCCTTCTGGACGCCGTCGGCGACGGGGAAGTCGACGGGCGCCTTGAGGCGCCACACGCCGGCCTCCCGGGCCAGCGTGATCGCGACCGCGCCGTTGACGATCTCGATCTTGTCGAGGTCGGCCATGTGCGGCACCTCGAAGCTGGGCGGGGTCGGGGCGTTGTCGTCCTTGCTCTGAAGGAAAAAGAAGACCGCGAGCAAGGTGACGAGCACGCCTGCTGCGATGAGCGTCGGTTTCTTCATGGTGACACCTCTACGGGGAGCGATCAGAGCTTGATCGTGCGCTGGCGCTGACGGCGCAGGAAGAAGAAGAGGAGGCCGATGAGGACGAAGACGACGGGGACGCCGACGACGTTGGCGGCCTGATAGGTGATGTGGTCGTCGGCCGTGATGCCCTTGAGCACTCGGGGGACGCCCTTGGAGCGGATGGCGACCAGGGCCTCGTCCTGCACGAGCCAGTCGACCATGTTGAGCAGGAAGAGCGCGCCGAGGCCAGAGTACTGACGGCCATAGCCGGTCTGCTGGTTGGGGAACATGAAGTCGCCGTTGCCCACGACGATGATCCGGGCGCCGGCCGTGGACTTCTTGAGCGTCTGGTAGTCGGGGGGCAGGGCGTCGACGGGGTTGCTCGACGGCGTGGAGGCCGGCTTCTGCTTGTCGCTGAAGTGGCTGCTCATCGACCCCTGGACGGAGGCGGCCATGACGAAGGGGCCGGGCTCCTCGGTCGGGTCGGGCTTCAGGAGCGCGTCGTAGTCGACGGAGTTGGCGTTGGCGCGCCGCACGGCGCCCTTGTCGCTCTTGACCAGCTCGGTCACCGTCAGCTCCTTGTTCTCAAGGACCGAGGGCAGGACCGTGATCGAGCTGGAGATGGGGAAGGAGAGCGTGGGGATGTCCTTGGTGACGACCGACTCCTGGTTGATGTCGGTGAAGACGGGCATCGAGGGGTTGCTGATCTGGGCCAGCCCCCGGTCGGTGAGGATGAGGCTGACGATGTTGCTCTGGCGGTCGAGCACCAGATCCTTGTTCAAGCGCAGGCCGTAGGTCTCGAAGAGGCCTTCGAGGCCCGTGATGACGGGCTGGCGCATCGGGAGCATGGGCATCTGCGGGTTGGGCGCGAGGCCCGTCTGGAGCCACGCGACCCCCTTGCCCCTCATCAAGAACTGGTCGATGGCGTACCTGGCGTTGTCGTTGAACATCTGATCGGGGTTGAGGATCACGATCGCGTCGATGTCGTCGTCGACCTTCTGCTTCTCCTTGAGGTTGATCGGCCGGGCCGTGATCAGGTCCCCGTAGATCTGCTTGAAGCCCTCGCCGATCGACTGGATGAACTGGGGCTGATCGGAGGGGCCGCCGAAGCCGGTGATGAAGCCGACCTTGTGGCGGGCGGCCTCGGGCGTGATCAAGGTCTTGATCCGCTTGGAGATCTCGTACTCCAGGTTGTCGGTGCCCTTGAGCTCGTTGATGACCTCCAGCTTGTCGCCGAAGACCAGCGCCATGCCCTTGTAGACCATCCGCAGGGCCACCTCGTCCTCGCCGCGCACGCCGACGGGGATCTTCTGGATGCCGAAGCCCTTGGGGCCCTCCTCGGCCTTGTCCTCGGCCTTGGGCTCGTCGACGGCGCCCTCAGCCTCGGCGACGGCGCCCTCGGCCTCGGCGCCTTCAGCCTCGTCGGTCGCGGCGCTCTCGTTGTCCTTGGGGTGGATGACTTCGAAGGAGAACTTGCCACCGGAGTGGACCCGGTACTCGTCGAGCAGGTCGCGGACGCGCTGCTCAAGGTTGTGATCGGGGTACTGGAGGTTCTCGGAGACGAAGAACTTGATCTCCAGGGGCTCCTCCAGACCGCCGACCATCGCCTTGGAGGCGTCCGAGAGGGTGTAGAGCTTGTCCTCGGTCAGGTCGACGCGCATCGAGGGCGTCGAGGGCAGCGCGAGGATGACGTTGATGACGACGACGATGGCGGCGACGATGATCACGAAGGTGGTCGCGTCGAGCGCCTGGACGGCTTTCTTGCGGATGTCCTGGGCCATGACTTCTCCTCCTTACCAACGCCTGGCGGCCAGAGTGGCTCTGGCGGCCGTCAAGCAGACGACGATGATGCTGACGTAGTAGACCACGTCGCCGATCTCGATGACCCCGCGGGCGATGTTCTGAAAGTGGAAGTTGCTGCTGAGGTACTCGAAGGTCTGGGCCACGACGCCCGACGAGTTCCCGAAGAGCCTGTCGAAGATGAAGAGCAGGAAGCACAGGAAGAAGCCCAGCAGCACCGAGACAATCTGGTCGCGGGTCCACGACGACACCATCAGGCCCACCGAGGCGTAGGCCGATCCCAGCAGGATCAAGCCGGCGTAGCCCCCGAGGATGGGCCCCCAGTCCAGATCCCCCATGGTCGAGATCGACAGCGCGTAGGGGGTGGTGAAGAGGAAGGTGACCAGCAGGAGGGTGACGGCGGCCATGAACTTGCCCAGGACGATCTCAAGATCGCTGACCGGCATGGTCACGAGCAGCTCGAGGGTGCCCGAGCGCTTCTCCTCGGCCAGCAGGCCCATCGTGATGGCCGGCGCGAAGAAGGCCAAAAAGAGCGGGGCGTCGCCGAAGAGGCGGCGCATGCTCAGCTCCGGGAAGCCCTGGAAGAAGTCCAGCCAGAACATCCCGCCGGTGATGAGCAGGAAGAGGATGACGACGATGTAGGCCGTCAGCGAGTGGAAGTAGTTGGCAAGCTCGCGCTTGAAGATGGTCAGCACCGCAGCCATGGTCTAGGCCTCCTTCTCATCGGTCGCCGCGACGGGGACCTCTTCGGCCTCTGCGGCCTCTTCGACCTCTTCGACCTCTTCAGCGGCCGCCGAGGCGACCTCCTGCGCGATCGGGGTCGGGGTGGCGCCGTCGACATCGAGGCCGCCGCGCGAGCGCACGCCGATGATCTTGGCGCGGCGCTCGACGTTGACCTGCTCGACGTCGCCGGTCAGAGCCCGGAAGATGTCCTCCAGGCTGAGCTGCTCGCGCTGGAGCTCCAGCAGCGCCAGCGACTGGGTCTCGGCGAGCCTGAAGATGTCGTGGCGCAGGTCGGCCCCGCGCGAGGCGGTGATCAGGAAGGTCATCTCCCGGCCCCGCGTCTGCAGGTGCTCGACCTTGCTGACCGGGCCGATGCCCCGCAGCAAGGCTTCGATCTTGGAGGCCTCGTGCTTCTGCGCGCCGACCTCCGCCAGCGTGACCACGTACATCTCGTTGCGGCGCACCTTGCGCTCAAGCTCGTCCACGGTCCCGTCGGCGATCAGGCGCCCCTTGTCGATGACCAGGACCCGGTCGCAGACCGCCGCGACCTCCTGCAGGATGTGGGTCGAGAAGATGATCGTCTTCTCCTTGCCGATCTCCTTGATCAGGTCGCGGATCTCGATGATCTGGTTGGGATCCAGCCCCGAGGTCGGCTCATCGAGGATGACCACCTCCGGCTTGTGGATCAGCGCCTGGGCCAGGCCGACGCGCTGGCGGTAGCCCTTGGACAGCTCCCGGATAGGCCGGCTGATCATGTGAGACAGGCCGCAGACCTTGGCCGTGTCGCGGATCGCCTCGTGGATCCTGGACGACTCGACCTGGCGCATCTGGGCGACGAACTTGAGGTAATCGTAGACGATCATGTCGCTGTAGAGCGGCACCGTCTCCGGCAGGTAGCCGACCCGCTTGCGCACCTCGATGCTGTCCGTGGACACGTCGTAGCCCGCGACCCTGGCCCTTCCCGACGACGATCCCATGAAGCAGGTCAGGATCTTCATCGTCGTCGTCTTGCCGGCGCCGTTCGGCCCCAGGAAGCCGACGATCTCGCCGGTATGGATCTGGAAGCTCACCCCGTCGATCGCCTTGAAGTCCCCGTAGAACTTGCTCAGGCTCTCGACCTCGATGCTCACCGTGCCGCTCTGAGCTTTTGAGCGCACCTCCGAAGTCATTGCAACCCTCCTCCAATCATGGATCTGGCGGCGCGTTAATACAGAATCCCTACCAAGGCTGTCAAGGCACCGCCGAGACCGACAACACGGCCCACGAAAGGCCATCAAGGCACCTCCGAGGCCGACAACGCAGCCCACGAGCCCTGTCCACCCCAGGTCGGGCGCCCCTCAATGTCTCAACCCCCTCCCCCTTATTCCTGGCCGCTCCAAAAAGTTCTCCACAAACTTTCCACAACCCCCTGTCGAGCGCGATGGCGACGGGCTCGAAGAAGCCCGACACTCAACCACTGAACATCTGAAAAGATGTTGTAAGTCATTGATATTATTGGGTTTGAAATTCGGGCATGGAAAGCTCTGGGGCGCCTCGTGGCGGCGGCGCATGGAGGCCCGCCCGTGGGCGGCCCTGTGGAAAACGTGAGCACTCCGAGGCCGCAGCGGCGGGGATGGAGTGGCGCTTCGGGCGGATCTGCGTCAAGGCGGCCCCTCACCTTGACGCAGATCCACCCGGCCACTAAAAAGACAGGCGCCGCTGAGGTGACAGGCGCCGAGCGCTGGGCAATCCATGAGCAAACCCTCCTTTGCCGACGACAAGACGGTCGCTCCTGCGGGACCTGAGGGCCTGGGCGCGTCGGTGCGCGTGGTGGAGGTCGGGCCGCGCGACGGGCTCCAGAACGAGCGCGTGGCGGTGCCGACGCACGCCAAGGTCGACATGATCGAGCGGCTGGTCGACGCGGGGATCAAGGACATCGAGATCGGCAGCTTCGTGCACCCGAAGTGGGTGCCTCAGATGGCGGACACGGCGGAGGTCGCCCGCCGTCTGCGCCGCGAGCCGGGCGTGCGCTACTGGGCGCTGGTGCCGAACCAGCGCGGGCTCGAGAGCGCTCTGGAGGCTGGGGTCAGCCACGTGGCCGTCTTCCTGTCCAGCTCCGAGACGCACAACCGCAAGAACCTCAACCGCTCCATCGCCGAGTCTCAGCAGAACGTCGCGGAGGTCATCGCCGAGGCGCTGCCGCAGGGCATGGAGGTGCGGGGCTACGTCTCGACGGTCTTCGGCTGCCCCTACGAGGGGGAGGTCTCCTTTGACCGCGTGCTTGAGATCGCCAGGGGGTTGCTGGAGGCCGGGGCGACGCAGATCTCGCTGGGCGACACCACGGGCATGGGCACCCCCTTGCAGGTGCGCGAGGGGTGCCGCCGGGCGATCGAGGAGCTCGGCGTGGAGCGCGTCGCGCTGCACCTGCACGACACCCGGGGGCTGGGTCTGGTCAACGCGCTGCAGGGCCTTGAGGCCGGGATGAGGATCTTCGACTCTTCGATGGGGGGCATGGGCGGCTGCCCTTACGCGCCGGGCGCGGCGGGGAACCTGGGCACCGAGGATCTGCTCTACATGCTCGACACGCTGGGTTACAGGGCGGGCGTGGATCTGGAGCGCGTCGTGGCCGTCAGCCGCGATCTGGAGTTGGAGTACGGGGCGACGCTGTCGAGCAAGTACTTCCGCTTCGCCGGCGCTCGCCTCTGATCAGGGCTCTGTTGGGGCGTCCAGGGCATTCTTGAGTTCGGAGAGGCGCATCTGGTCGTGCCAGTACTTGAGCTTCTCGTAGTTTGCGTGGGAGGGGTCTTCGGCCCGCACGACCACTTCGAAGCGATCGTCGACCAGGACGCGGATGTACTCGGCCTGGATGATCTCGCCGGGTCGCTTGTTGATCACGGGCGGCATGGCCTGCATCTGGGTCAGGCGCTGGGGGCGCGCCAGGAGGTCGTCGATGATGAAGGTCACGACATGGCGAGGGGGCTTGTCCTTGGCTTCATCGGCCTCCATGAGCTGGGAGGCCAGGTGGCCGGGGACCAGGGCGCTGTGGTGGCCCCAGTCGTAGCGCGAGCCCCGCGTCAGTTTGGGGAGCGCCGTCTTGAGCCCGTCGGGCGAGGCGAGGGTGGGGCCTTGAGGGGTGGTCGTCAGCGACGGCTCGTCGAGGGGGTCGAGCATGCCGGGCTGGAGGGAGGAGGTGGCCGGGCGGGGCGGCTCTTCTTCGGCGCAGGCGATCGGGGCGAGGGTCGCGAGGGTCGCGACGCAGATCCATCGGGTTGATCTCCAGGATGCCAAGTCCACCTCGGTGTTCTGGCCGGCTCAGGCCGGGTTCATCGTGATAGCACGCGCGGGGTCAGGTCACAAAGATCGTCCGGTAGGCGCCGTGCTCGACGAAGCCCAGGGCTTCGTAGAGGCGGATGGCCGGGGCGTTGTCTTCGTTGACGTAGAGGGTCAGGCAGGGGAAGTGCGCCAGCAGGCGGGCGCAGATCTCGGCCAGGGCGCGGCGTGCGACGCCCTGGCCGCGGAAGGCGGGGTGCGTGAAGACGCCGGCGAGCTGGGCGCCGTGTCGACCGGAGCAGGAGATGTCGGCCTTGAAGAGCATCTGCCCGGGCTCTCGCCAGACGAAGCTGGCGTTCTGGAGGATGCGCTGTCGGTGCGTCTTGCGGAAGCTCTCGGGGTCGTCGTCGAAGGGATCGGCGAGGGTCTCCTCGCGGTACATGGCCGCGGAGGCCTGCACGATGGCTTCGAGGTCGGCGAGCTCGGCCAGGCGAACCGGCGTGGGCTTGGGGCTGGGGATCAGATCGCGGGGCAGCAGGGTGTAGTAGCGCTGGTCGCGGTCCAGGCGAGGGAGCAGGCCCTGGCCGAAGCCCTCCCAGAGGTTTCCAACGGCGTCCTGGGCGCCCACGACGTGCTCCAGCTCGTTGGACAGCGCCGCCAGCCGGCGGCCGAAGGCGCGGGCGGCCTGAGCCGAGTGGGTGATCGGCATCGCGGTGCGTCCGCCGAGCACGAGGCAGACGCCGACGAGCTCGCCGGAGTCCTCGGCCATCAGGAGCTGGTGGCTGGCGGCCAAGGGGGCCGTGCGCATCCCATGGGCCTCCACCCAGGAGAGCGCGAAGAGGTTGCCCTTCGGGTCGCGCTCCAGGAAGCGTACCACCGTCGACAGATCGTGCCACCCCCCTGCCCTGAGCAGGAGCCTATCCAAGCGCTCTGAGCGCCAGGACGGTTCGACGAAGCCCATCTCGCGTCGTCCCTCCACGAACACGGCGCATTGGCCTGATCACCTTCAGCCGACTCCCATAGTAGAGGTCGGCGGCGGCGACCGCAAATCCTGGCGACGCCGCCGATCCCGAGGCCCTTGCCCTTGACAAGCGACTTGACACACCCCAGGCCTGTTGCTACCAAGTGACCCCTCGCGAGGCCGCGCGATGCTTGTCGCCGCGCGCCGCGTCGAAGTCAGGGCCGTTAGCTCAGTAGGTAGAGCAGCAGACTTTTAATCTGCGGGTCGACGGTTCGAGTCCGTCACGGCCCTCTTGATTTCATTCAGGTTTTTTGGCTCCCCCCGCTTCCTCCTGTCTCCTGTTGCCGACATGTTGCCAACGCCTCGGCAGACATGGGCGAGTCGAGGTGCTCCACGGCGGCTTGACGCACGTTCGGCGACTTTAGACATCTTCACGACAAGGCGCGCCGCGCGCTGGGAGACGAGGCGTTGGTGCTGGGGATCCCCGAGTTGAAGCGTCGGGCCATCGAGGATGGTGGTGCGTCGCGGCGTCGAGCATACGAACGTAGAGCGCAGGAGCGAGCATGAGAGCCTACAAGAGCAACGCGAAGATCGCCGTGAACGCGGTGGCGGGCAACAACGTGGTGTTGTTGGGCATGGACGCCACCGAGGAGGCTCGCAAGGGTCTGCTGGGCTTCGCCATTCAGCGCACCGACCACACGAGCGGGGGCGAAGAGCGCTGGTTGAGGTCATCGCTGAGCTTTGATCACCACCCCACCCACAAGGCCGGGGATGAGTCGCTCGATAGCATCAGCCACCCGATCCAGGACTTCAAGTGGGGTGACTACGCCGCCAAACCCGACCATGAGTACACCTACAAGGTCATCCCCATCTACGGCTCCCCCACCGACCTGGTTCAAGGCGACGCGGTCTCGGTCAAGGTCAAGACCGAGAGCATCAGCAACGAGACTGACGCCGTCTTCTTCAACCGCGGGGCCGCCGCCTCTCAAGCCTATGTGGAGCGCTTCGGCAACAAGCGCCCCGATGAGGTCGAGGGCGACGAGGCCTGGAAGTGGCTCAGCCGAGGGCTTGAGGAGGCGCTCATCGGGTTCATCGGGCAAGCCGAGGGCGCGGGCTGGAGCTTGAGGGCGTGCTTGTACGAGTTCAACCACCACCCGGTGCTTGAGGCCTTCAAGGCCGCCGCTGGGCGGGGCGCTGATGTCAAGATCGTCTTCGATCACAAGAAGGCGGAGGGCGATCCTGGCAAGGGGAACCTTGAGGCCATCAAGGCGGTGGGGATTGAGGACCTCGTGATCCCTCGTGAGGCGAACAAGAGCGCCATCTCCCACAACAAGTTCATCCTCCTGCTCAAGGGCGATGAGCCCGTGCAGGTGTGGACAGGCTCGACCAACATCACCCGTGGGGCCATCTTCGGCCACTCCAACGTGGGGCACCAGATCCGCGACAAGGGGCTGGCCGCGGCCTACCTCACGTACTGGAACAAGATCGTCACCGACCCCACCGGTAAGACGTTCAGGCCCTTCAACGACGAAATTTTCCCGGTGAAGGCGGACGATCCCCCCTACCAGCCCATCTTCAGCCCGCGGGGCTCGTTGGAGGCGCTGGAGACCTACGCCAGGATGATGGACGACTCCCAGGGGGCGGTCTTCATGACGGCGGCCTTCGGGGTGAGCGACGAGCTCAAGGACGTTCTGGTGCAGGAGAAGCCCTACCTGCGCTACCTCTTGATGGACAACCCGGGCCAGAAGAGCAATCAGGACAACTACGAGGCCATCAAGAAGCTCCCCGGGAACCGGATCGCGATGGGGGACACCATCCGCCAGGACAACGAGCTTGACCACTGGCACAAGGAGAGCCTCACCGGGCTCAACACCAACGTGAAGTACGTCCACACCAAGTACATGATCATCGACCCTTTCGGCGAGCGGCCGGTCCTGATCGGGGGCTCAGCCAACTTCTCCGCGGCCTCCACCACCAAGAACGATGAGAACATGGTCATCGTGCGCAACAACCCCTGCGTGGTGGACATCTATGTCGGCGAGTTCATGAGACTTTTTTCGCACTTCTACTTCAGGAACTGGTTGAACGCCAAGTACAAGAAGGAGGGCAAGGAGGTGGAGATCCACCTGACCCCGAACGACTCATGGACCGACCAGTATTACGTGGCGGGCTCCGAGCGGGCGAAGGAGCGCATGCTCTTCGTGGGCAAGCCCGTCGCAGACGAGGGGAAGGCTGACGCATCATAACGACGTCGATTGATGGCGCTACCTCCAGTCGTAGCCGCCGAGTCATCCGTGCCCAGAACCAGCCCCTTCCCTCAAAACGCCCAAGAGATACAACGCTTGCTCCAGCAGCTCCGAGCCCCCCACAGACCTTCCACCCCAACATGAGGGCGCTGTGAGCCCTTGCCGCCGCGCTGATGTGGTGGAGGATATGAATCGGTCGAGGACCGACGCGCCCCCAAGCTTGGACTTCCTCTCACCCGAAGACGGCGATCCGTGAGATCGTGGTGGAGCGGGACGATGATGGCTCAATGACCCTCGCCATCGACTTCCTCCGAGGTCTGGCCCCGTTGCGGCTCCCCTCCGCCCAGGGCGGCAGTTTTGAATCCAGCCCGGCTGTCGCCTACGATGGCTCGGGCGTTTCCATGGGGAGCGAGGGTCAGACGACCCCATGCCGCATCTTCATGTTGCTGTCGACCGCGACCGATGGTGCCCTTGAGATCCGGGGTGGGCCGCTGACCAGGCCGCTGGACGTGCGCGCAGCGCTGACCCCGACCAGCGATGATGAACACCATGAATTCTTTCAACATCTACAGCCTCCTCTTCCTGACCTGCGCAAGCCTCGCCGCGTGCGGGGACTCGGGAGGTCGTGCTGCGACGACGGCGCAAGACGACGCGGGCGACGCCGGCATGGAGACAGGCGATCCCGGCGACATCGGGCCCGAGGTCGAACAACCTGACGCGCCCGACGACGGCGAGGAAGGCGAGGTGAGCCTGCGCGACCTCTGCGAGGAGGCCCTGGACATGTTCGTCAAGATCGACGCTGACCCGGCCAGACAGGAGTCCCTCTGTCTCCTGGTCGCCATCGCAGCAGGGGGCAGGGACATCCAGGGCGCCCCTTCGTGCGAGGATCTCTATACGCAATGCCTGGAGGATCCCGATCTCCTGCGCGACCTGGCCGCAGAGTTCCGGGAGCAGATCGGCGGGTGCCCCGAGGAGCTCTCCGAATGCACGATCACGCGCGCTGAACTGGACGCCTGCCTTGCGGAGCAGGAGGTGGCGCTGGGCGCCCTGGAGCTGTCTTGCGAGCTGACGGCCGACGACATCACTGCGGTGTGGGAGGAGCTCGGCTCCGCCTGCGCCGAGCTTCAGGACGCCTGCGACGCGGGGCCGGAGCCAGGCGAGGGCGCCTACACGTACCCGGCCTGCGAGGAGCCCTTCGATGGCTGCGGCGGCGACCCTACGGGAAGCTGGGTGTTCGATGAGGTTTGCCTCGAGCCCGACGACGCGCCGTTCGCGACTCTCCTGGAGGCTTGCCCAGGCTCCACGCTGACGGGCTCCGCCACCGTGGAAGGCACCTTTGACCTTGAGGCCGGGGGGGTTCGGTACGACCGCAGCCTGATCATCAGGCGGACGTTGGAGATCCGAGCGCCTTCGTCCTGCCGGGACGCCATCTGCGATCTGATGCACGCGACCTTCGACTGCAACGAAAGCTCCGGCGGCGCCAGCGTCTGCTCTTGCACGGACTCTTCGTCCACGCGCCTCGGGGGTCCAGGTTGGGTGCAGGACGGCAACACCTTCCGCGCCAACGCAAACGGTCCTCCCACCTGGACTTTCTGCCAACAGGGCGACGAGATGACCATCGTGCCTTCGGATGGCTTCCACGACTTCCTGATCCCCCGCTTCACCCTGCACCGGGCGGCGCAGTAGAGGGCCTCTCCAGGCCGGTCCCCGCGCAGATCGCCGGCAGCATCGCCCTTGCCCACCATCGACTCGGACGGGCGGGGGCGATGGCGACCTTCCCGCGCCAGGGCGCGTCAGCGGACCGAGAAGGTGCGGGCAGAGTTCATCGGGAACTGGCACGACCACGACGAGCTGTTGACGATCTGGCATGTGTGGTTCTGCCCGCTGATGTCGGGGTTCACGTCCACGGAGTTGAGGGTCGCGCCCACCATCGTGCCGGCGTCGACCTCCCACTGGCAGTCCCCGCTGCACCCCACGGCCACCGGCTCGCCGTCGGTCGTGAACGAGAAGAACCCGCCGTAGCCCATCATGTGCGCCGTCAGGGTGAAGACCTGTCGGGGCGGCTCGTAGTGGGGCCACTCCACGACGATCGCGCGGTCCGCATCCATGGTGAAGAAGCACGACAGCGCCGTCGGGCTCTCGGAGCACCCGTCCGTCGCCGGCTCCACCGACCACACGGGCGGACCCACCGGGTGCTCGCTCATCAGCTGCACCACGTGCCCCACGGGGATGCGGTACTCGCAGGCCGGCCCGGGCTCGCAGAGATGGACCCCGGACTCAATGCCCGGCTCGGGCCCGGTGATGAGGAGCGCCGCCGCCTCGACCATCGTCACCGACAAGGTCCGCAGGTCGACCTCCTGTGCCGGTGCGCACGCGAACGCGTGCTCGACCACGAACGCGCTCTGGCCGTTCATCCGCTCGGACCGGATCGCCAACTCGAAGCCCGGCCCGATCCACGCGACCTCGCCGCTCGTCCACGCGCCATCCGGACAGGTGTGGCTGTCCAGCGCGCCGGTCTCCCCGTCCACGCGGAAGGTCGCCTCGCAACCCTGCAGGGCGCCCCGGTTGTCGGCCACGACCGTGAGCAAGTCGGCCTCGAGCGCCGTGACGACGGTCGCCTCGAGCGCGGGCCCGAAGGGCTGCGCTGGCCCTTCGCCCATCCGCACCGTCGGCGTCACGATGCAGGTCCAGGTGCCCTCCCAGGCGATGGCCTCGGGCAGGGCGTCCGGCTCCGCGTCCGACGCGTCCCGGTCCTCCGGGTTCGGATCGCTCTGTTCGTCCTCGCCGCCGATGTCGCTGGCACCGCCGTCGGCGATGTCTGACCCTGCGTCACTATCCTGCCCCCCAGACCCGCCTGTCTCCTCGCCGCACCCGACCAACGCCAACGCCCAGAACACCCCAACCGCCTTGCGCATCCAACCCTCCATAGGTTCTCGCCGCGTCCCGCCGCTGACCTCAGACAGGACAGGGTGGCGTACTATTCCACCGGCGCGCATCCGTCCACTGCCAAGGTCGGCGGGCACATGCGCGCCACGAGAGTGGGCGGCCACAAGGGCCGCCCCTACAGACGGGCGTCGTCACAGACGCAATGGGTAGGGGCGGCCCTTGTGGCCGCCCCGGGCTGTAGCCGCCCCGGGCTGTAGCCGCCCCGCGTTGTGGCCGCCCCGGGTTGTGGCCGCCCACGATGGTGGCCGCCCACGATGGTGGCCGCCCCGGGTTGTGGCCGCCCAGGGTCGACCGGTCCCACCATCACGGTCCAGAGCATGGCACCGATTCCAGTGGGGGACTGGCGCTTCTGCTTGCCGCCCCGGACCTCGCCGCCTGATCCGACCCCGCGGAGGACGCCGACGACGGCTTTTGACAGACCGCCCAAACCCTGTTTAGACTTCCCACCGTCCCCAAAACAACCCAGGAGTCCCCATGTCCCGTGTCCTTCACCTTGCACTCATCCTGCTCGCCTTCCTGGGGGCCTTGGGCTGCACCACCGCCCCTGGCAAGCCCGAAGTCGCCCATCAACCCCAAGGCTCCACGCCCGATCCAGGCCCCAAGATCCAACGCACCACGGGCACTCGCGCCATCACGTCGCTCCCTGACACCACCGCCCAAGCCACCAACGCGCTCGTCGAAGGCGGCCACCTCTACCTCGCGCTCACCCCCGATCTCACCGCCAAACTCGACGCCGTCGTTCATATCCAGGTCGAAGGCGAACGCCACGCTGTCGCCGCCCTGACGCAGCCCCCCACCACCATCCTCCTGCGCTTCGTTGGCCCCGAGATCCCCTCCACCCTCACGCTCACCCTCACCCGCCAGGTTGATGCCTGGGACAACCGCGTCGACGTCAAGGAAGCCACTTTCCAGACCCTCAAGGTCAACGCCGTGGGCAAACCCGCGGCCGACAAGGCCCTCGCCGACACATTCTTCTCTGCCCTCGGCCCCCACTGGCAAACGCGCGCCGGCTGGGCCGCCCCTCCCTTCTATGGCTTCGCTCAAAACCGTCTCAACAGCTTCCGCAAGGACCCCCAGGCGCTTGCGCCCCTCCAGGAGCAGCGCCGCGCCGATCGCTCCGACATCAGCGAGCTGATGCACCTCTACACCGGGATGACCTCCCTCGAAGAAGCCCTCCAACAAGATCGCGGCCTCTTTGTCCGCCAGAATGACCCCCAGACCATCCCCATCGACCAAATCCAACCCATCCCTCTGGCCACCCACCCCTGGCCAGACCTCATCGCCACCCTCCCTGGATCACCCAGGCCCGTCGTTGAATCCATGGCCGCCATCGTCCCTGAAGATGTCCTCTACATCCACGTCCGCGACCTCCGAAACCTCGTGAAGCTCGCCCGCGATCTCGAAGACCTTGTCATGCCGATCAGCGCGGCCCTGGAGTCGCGCACTGGAGCGAGCTTCTGGTCCGAGCGCGTGGAACAACAGCTCGTCATCGAGCGCACCATCCTCTCGGAACGCTTCGGCCACCTCGTCGCCGACGAAGTCGCCATCATCGCTGGCGATCCCTTTGTTCGCGAGGGGTCTGACGTGGCCATCTTGTTTCTGGTCAAGGACAAGAGTGCGATCGATGGTGTTTTGACGTCGTTTGAGATTCGCGCCAAAAAGCGTCGCCCTGATCTGACTGCTTCAAAATATAGCTTGGGTGGCGTGGATGTTGAGGTGTTGTCGACGCCGGATCATGATCTGGAGCAACACCGATTCAGGTTGGGAGATGTTCTGGTGCTGGCCAATGATCGAGCGATGGTGGAGAGGTTGGTGGCCGTGAGGGCGGGGAAGGCGAGAGCGATGAAGGAGGCCGGCGACTTTCAGTATATGAGGGCGCGGTATCCTTACGGGGGGACAGGGGAAGAAGCGTTTGTATTTATTGGGGATGCGTTTGTGGGTCGGGTCGTGGGACCGAAGTTGAGGATATTGCAGGCGAGGCGTTTGCAGGCGCAGGCGGATCTGCTGACGGTGAACCATGCGGCGCTGTTGTTTGGCTGGCTGGAGGGTCGCCCGGCGAAGGACACGGGAGAATTGCTGGCGTCGGGGTTGCTCAGGAAAGAGGAGCTCAAGCATGGGGATGGGGAAGAGATCGTCCTGGACATGAAGCGCGGGGCATGGTCGGCGAAGTGGGGGAGGGTGTCGGGTTTGACGCCACTGTCAGCGCTGAGTGTGGAGAAGGTGTCGGTGGCGGAGCAGGAGGGGTACAGGCGCTTTGCGGAGGGGTATCAATACTACTGGAGGCAGTACGCAGATCCGGTGGGGGTGATGATCCGCAGGAGCGAGGACGGGAGGCGGTTGAAGGCGGAGGCGATCATGCTGCCGTTGATCGAGGGGACGGATTACAACGAGCTCAAGCGGCAGGTGGGGATCCAGACGACGCCGATGCCGAGGGGGGTGCCTGGGGCCAGCCTCATCCTGACGGTGGGGAAGGATGCGAGGATGAGGCAGGAGTTGAATGGGCTCGCATCGGCGACGTTGGGGGACCAGAAGATAAGTTTTGATTGGCTCGGGGATTGGGTGATGGTGGGTGTGGCGGATTGGAGCGCGTTTTGGGATGTGGCTTTGAGCATGGGGCAGATACCGAGCCTGTCGCCGGTGGAGACCAGGGATGATATCAAGCTATTGAGTCAGGTGCCGGTGTGGATCAGCGTGCATGTGAGAAACGATCTGGGTCTGGCGTTGATGTTGGCGGGGTTGAAGACGCTGCTGGAGCAGGTGGCCCCAGGGGTGACGGAGTGGGTGAAGGGGGAGCCGTTTCGGGATGTGGAGATATCGGTAATTCGGGAGAGGGATGGGGCGCTGAGCGATGGGGAGATGGGAGGACGGGATCCGGTGGAGATCTCGTACGCGTTGGTGAATCATGTCTGGGTGGTGAGCCTGAGTCGGGCGGTGTTGGAGCAGCAGATCGCGGTGATACTGGATGGGCCGCCAGAGGCTGAGGGGACGCCGCCGCAGGTTCAGAGTGCGATCCTGGTGGAGCCGCAGGCGTCGAATGGGTGGTTGGTGAAGACCTTTCTGGGGCTGGTCGAGGGTTACGGGGAGAAGAGGATGAGGACGGCGTCGGCGGAGTTCGAGCCCTTGGTGAGGGGTTTGGGGAAGCTGCCTGAGGATGCCGAGGAGAGGCGGGCGGTGGCGCTTGGGTTTCTGGGTGTGGAGCCGGTGTTGTCGCATGGGGGTCGGTTTGAGTTGGACGCGAGGGGTTTTGTGACGCACAGCCTGTATGGGCCCTGGTTCATGCCGAAGGTTCTGGAGGTGCCGGTGCCGAATTCGCCGCTGTCGCGAGCGGTGCAGGCGCTGGAGTCGCTGAGGCTGGGGGTGAGTTTTGAGGACGCGACGCCCAAGGGCGGGGAGCCAGGCCTGGGCCTCAAGCTGGACGCCGAGTGGAACCGCCGACCTTAGCGGTCGCGGCGATGCGTGCCGAGCGGAGTCGGCGATCTGAGCGGGCGCGGCGTTTTGTCAGCGAAGAGATTGGGTGAGCAGATTGGAAGCAGAGCGATGATCAACAGGCAAGGCCGATCGGTGTGGGCTGTCGGGGGGGCCACCCAGACCTGAGCCATGGGCATTGCACGATCCGATGTCACGCCGCTGTCGTCGAGCGCCGCGGGCGTGCTATAGCAATTGAAACACGAGGGAGGTGGCATGCAAACGACGGATATTCTCAACGCAGAGCACGCCCAGAAGATGGTGCGCGCGCTGAAGCGGTCGGTGCTGTTCCGGGGGTTCGACGACGACAAGCTCGAGAAGCTCGCGGCCCGCTGCCAGCTCGTGCGGGCGGACCCGGGCGAGCGCGTCGTGGAGGAGGGCAAGGCCGCCGACGCGCTCTTCGTCATCCTGGAGGGTGAGGCGCGCGTCCTCGTCACCACCAATGGCGAGGAGGTCGAGGTGGGGCGACTTCGCGCGCCGGAGTCCTTCGGGGAGATGGGGCTGTTGCTGTCCGATCCGCGCACCGCGTCGGTGGTCGCCAGCACGCGGATGATGATGTCGCGCATCGACGCGAACACGTTCCAGCTGCTGTTTCAGAAGGTGTCGGGCTTTGGGCTGGCGGTCTGCCAGAGCCTGGCGTCGAGGCTCGCGGAGACTTCCCACAAGGTGCCGGTGCCGGTGGCGGTGGAGGAGGCCCCGCCGGCCCCGGGCGTGGTGGATCTGCTGCCGCTGGCCTTCGTGCAGCGGCAGCGCGTGCTGCCGCTGAGGGTCGACGGGAACCTGCTGCGCGTCGGTGTCGTGGACGAGGTGTCCGCCGCCGTGATGACGCAGATTCGAGCGCTGGCGCCAGGCATGGAGGTGGAGCCGGTTTCGATCTCGGCGAGCTTCTTCAACGACGTGCTGTCGCACACGGGGGACAGGTCGCGTCCGGAGCGCGACAGCACGACACAGCTCCCGGCGACGAAGCGCAGCACGCCGCTGGATCCGCTGCTTGAGCGCATGGTGGCCGAGGGCGCCTCCGATCTGCACCTGTCCGCGCGCCACCGCCCGCGGTGGCGCATCGACGGGCACATGGTGGAGATCAGCAACAGCGCGCCCCTCGGGGCCGAGGAGGTCCTCGAGCTGCTCTCGCCCGTGATGACCGACGCGCACAAGGCCACGTTCAAGGCCCACAACGACCTGGACTTCGCCCACGCGGTGCCGGATCTGGCGCGCTTCCGCGTGAACCTCTTCCGCGACCACCGCGGGATCTGCGCCGTGCTTCGCACCATCCCGGCGAAGATCCTGAGCGCACAGCAGCTCGGCCTGCCCGAGGCCGTGCTGCGGCTCACCGACGTGCCCAAGGGGCTCGTGCTCGTCACCGGGCCGACGGGCAGCGGCAAATCCACCACGCTCGCGGCGATGATCGACCACATCAACCGCACTCGCCGCGAGCACATCATCACCCTGGAAGACCCCATCGAGTTCGTGCACGAGAGCCGCAATTGTCTCGTGAACCAGCGCGAGATCGGGGTTCACACCGGGTCGTTCGCGCGGGCGCTGAAGTCCGCCCTCCGAGAGGACCCGGACATCGTCCTGGTGGGGGAGATGCGCGATCTGGAGACGGTGGCCCTGGCGATAGAGACCGCCAACACCGGCCACCTCGTGTTCGGGACGCTGCACACGGCCACCGCGGTCAGCACCGTGGACCGCATCGTGGACATGTTCCCCGCCGAGCAGCAGGCGCAGGTGCGCACGGCGCTCGGCGAGTCCCTCTGCGGCGTCATCGCCCAGACCCTGTGCCGCAGGAAGGGAGGTGGGCGCGTGGCCGCGCTGGAGATACTCATGGTGACGAACGCCGTCTCGAACCTCATCCGCACCGGCAAGACCGCGCAGATCTCGAGCGCCATGCAGACGGGCAAGAGCCTGGGGATGGCGGTCCTGAACGACGAGCTGGCCGCGCTCGTGAAGTCTGGACAGGTGGAGTTCGCCGAGGCCTACACGAAGGCCGTGGACAAACGCGAGCTCGCCACCCGCTGCGGCATGACGCCGCCGGCGTGACCTCGGGGTTCTCTGCGCGGCGCGGGTATGTTCCGGGCCACGCGCCGCAGCTCGATTCGGGGAGAAGGAGATTGACAGCCCAGCGCGGAGCCCTTAGAAGAAGTCTTCGGCCCTCAAAGGGCAAAAAGTCCCCGTCGTCTAGTCAGGTCCAGGACACCGGCCTTTCACGCCGGCGACACGGGTTCGAATCCCGTCGGGGACATCACAACCATCAAGATCGACAAGCCCTGACCAGTCCCGGAGTGTCCCGCCTGGGCACCCTCCCCTTGGGACTTCCCCTCAGGACTTCGAATCGGCAGGACACGAAGAAGGGCAGCGGATCATCCGCTGCCCTTCTTCGTGGACCCCAAGGCTCTGTCTTCCTTGATGAAATGGGCACCGCCCCCCTGCGTCAGGGGAGCTTTGAGCGTCGGCCCACCGCCACGCCTCGCCCTGAGGTCTGCGACACCCTCGACGACGGCCGCGACGGGCTGACCGACGAGGGCGTCACCCACCTGTGTGGAAATGTTGAGCCGCGCGGTCCCGCAATGGTATTGGCGTGGGGTTCGTGGACGCTTCACACAAGGAGGAGGAGGCGTGTTGAATCGCAGTTCAGTTTTCGGGTGGGCCGTGATCTCGCTGGCGTCGCTGGTGCTGGCCGGTTGTCTTCAGAACAAGGCCGAGGCGCCAGCCCCCGTGCAGGAGGCCCCCAAGATCGAGGTCAAGGCGCCGACCCCTCCCCCTGAGCCGGAGAAGAAGGAGATCGTCTTTGATCCCCGCAACCCCCCGCCGGGCTTCGTCAATTGCCACCGGAACCACTGTCACCGGGTTGGCGGCGGGGTGGCCTCCTACGCCCAGGTGATGCAGGAGATCGGCGCGACGAAGAGCGTGGGTGTCCCCGAGATGGCCCCCATGCCCCAGGCTCCGCCCGATGTGGCGGCGCCTCCGGCCGACGCCGAGGTGACGCCCAGCGGGCTGGCCTCGAAGGTGCTCCGCGCCGGAGACGGGGCGGCGGGCAAGCCGGGGCCGACCAGCACCGTGACGGTCCACTACACCGGCTGGACCGCCGACGGGAAGGCGTTTGACAGCTCGGTCTCCCGCGGCGAGCCTGCGGCCATCCCGCTGACCCGGGTGTTTCCCGGCTGGGTCGAGGGGCTTCAGTTGATGTCGATCGGCGAGGAGCGGCGCTTCTGGATCCCCGAGAACCTGGCCTATCAGGGCCAGCCCAACCGCCCGGCGGGGATGCTGGTTTTTGATGTTGAGTTGATCGCGTTCCAGTAGGCCGCGCTGGAGCAAGGCGCGAAGGCGTCGAGCGGCCCGTCATCGCGGCATCAGGAGGCCAGTCGGCCGATCCTGCCCAGTCCGGCGCGCGCCATGGCCAGCAGCGCCGCCGCGGCCAGCAGCAGCCCCAGCACCCCCGTCAGCACTCGCCCCAGCAGGCCCGCCAGCGGCTCCTCCTGGAAGTGGAAGGTGGGGGTGGCGTCCATCGCCTTGGGGGTCATGGTCGCCCCGGCGCGGATGAGGGCCACGTGGTGGGCCCGCAGGCGCTGGTGGTAGTCGTCGACCTGCTCGTCGAAGCGTTGGTGGCGGGTCTGGCCCGATCCGGCGAGGTCTTCGAGGGCGAGCTGAACCAGCAGGGCGGGGGTGACGAAGCGCAGCGCCCCGATCAGGGCGCTGCGCCGCTGGAGGTGTTCCTGCTCGGCGGCGTGGGCGGGCGCCTCCCGGGCGGCCAGCTCCTCTTCGACCTCGACCAGCTCGACGGCGACCTTGCTCATGTCCGGGTCGACGTCGTGGCGGCCGAGCAGCGCGGTGCGCTTCTGCTCCAGGTCGCGGTTGTCCTCCCGGGCCTCGTGGATCTGCTCCAGGCGCGAGGGTGGAGGGTAGAGGAGGTCCACCGCAACCCCGACCAGCCCTGGAACCACGATCACCAGCGTGAGCCACATCCCGACCAGCGTCAGGGCGTTGCGGGCGGAGGTGCCCCCGCGAGAGTTGACGAAGATGGCCGCCGAGAACCAGAAGATGGCCCAGGCCACCAGCACCAGCCCATAGAGCAGGACGTGGAGCCAGGCCCCCGGCGCGCCCAGGGGAGCCCCGGCCACCAGCAGCCCCACGAGGGCAAAGGCCAGCGTCACCGCGCACAGCGCCACGGCCCTGGCCCCGGCCTTGCCCAGGACCAGCGCGCCCTGAGAGATGGGCTGGGACAGGAGCATCGCCAGCGTCCCGCGCTCCCGCTCGGCGCTGAGCAGCTCGTAGGACAGGGCGATGACGATCAGCGGGAAGAGGATCACGAAGAGGAAGGCCGGGTCGAAGGCCCCCGTGGTCAGGCGAGCGGGGCCTGACATGGAGGTCTCCGAGTTGAACTCGCCCTCGAGGTGGACCTTCGACGAGACGCGGATGGCCTGGGGCTGGAGGTCGCGCTGCCCGACGGCCAGCGGAGCCAGCGGGGCGGGGGGGAGGATGGCCATCCGAGGGGCGCCCTCCTGTCCCATCCACATCGGGTCGCGGGGATCGCGGGCGCGGGGGTCGGCGCCCTGGGAGATGAGGGTCGAAAGCTCGTCGCCGAGGCGCTCGAGGTGGGCCTGCTCGGCGGCCTGTGAGGCGGCGAGGCCGTCGGACAGGGCGTCGGCGTGTCGCCCCCCGGCCAGAGCTGAGAGGATCAGGAAGACGGCGAAGATCCCCAGGATCCCCACCGCCGCCCGATCGCGCCGCAGGATCCGCCACTCCAGGGTGAAGACGGTCTTCCAGGTGCTCATGCCGTCACCTTCACGCGTCGAGCCGAGCGCAGCGCCAGCACCAGGGCCAGCAGCATCCACCCCAGCAGGGAGGCGACCGCCGGCAGGTGTGTCTCCAGGGCGAAGCCCGGCCCCGGCGGGGTGTACTCCAGCGGGGGGGCCTGCTTCCACAGCTCGGCCCCGGCCCGGTAGTCCCAGCCCTGGGCGCCGGCGTTCTTGGCGAAGGCCTCGTTGAGCATCCCGATGAGCCGCTTGCGCCAGGCCTCGGCGTGGTCGGTGAAGTGCCGGTGGTGGGCGTAATCGGTCCCGCACAGCCCGGCCGACAGGGAGCGCATGGCGACGAAGGGTGAGAGCACCCCGGCCCAGGCGACGGCCCGCTCCTGGGCCGCGATGCCGTCCTCAAGGGCCTTGACGTGGTGGTCGTAGATGGCGTCCTCCCAGCGGGCCTCGGCCTGGAGTTCGAAGCCGTTGAGCGCGGCCTCATCGACAAAGATCCCGGCGGTGGCGAAGCCATTGTTGACCATCAGCTCTTTGGTGATGGCGCCCACGGCCTGCTCGCGGGGGGTGGTGCCGTCGATCCCGTGCTCGAGGCTCTGGGCCACGTCGCGGGCGAAGGCCGCCTGGCTGGGGAGGGGGCGCAGGGCGCTGGCGACCTCGGTGGCGGCCCGCGGGGTCAGGAGGCAGAAGACACCCCAGACGCCGATCATGGCCACCAGGGCGGCGCGCGACGAGCGGGCGGCGGCCGAGGCGTAGAGGGTCAGCCCCGCGAAGATGAGGAAGTAGGCGCCGTAGCCCAGCGTCAGCAGCCCCAGGCGAGCCAGGGTGGCCGCGTCGCCCCCGCCCAGCGCCCACAGCGCCGCGGTGATGACCGCCCCGGTGGGGACGACCACCGCCCCCACGACCAGCGCCAGGGCCAGCATCTTGCCCCACAGCAGCGCCCGCAGGTCCACCCCGGTGCTGACGAGCTGGCGCAGCGTCCCGCGCTCCCGCTCCCGACCCCACAGCCCATAGCCCAGGGCGATGATCAGCAGCGGGACCAGCAGCAGCAGCACCATCGTGATCGAAAACGCGCCCATCCCCCCCAGGCCGCTGGCGTCCTGAGAGCGGGCGTGGGCCGCGAGGTTGCGCCGGTGGGCCTCGATCCGCACCGAGCGCCCCAGCGCGGCCGAGACCCCCGGATCGATGGCCGTCGCCGCGCTGGTCGGGGCGAAGACGTGGGTGCCGTAGTGGGCCGCGACGTGGGGGTTGCGCTGCCCCTGCCCCTCCCAGTCGGCCTCGGCCCGCTCGACGGCCTGCTGCCGGGCCTGCTGGGCCTGCCAGGTCTGCTGCGCGCCAAAGATCAGCGCCGACAGGGCCAGCACCGCGATGATCCCGCCCAGCACCCGCAGGCGACCGTCGCGAGCCAGCTCGCGCACCTCCTTGCGAACGATGGCGCCAATGGGTCCAGGTGGCCTCATATCCTCAGTCGTGCATGTGTTCGAGGTAGATCCGCTCCAGATCCGTGTGCGACACCTCGTCGGCGCCCAGGCGAGCGACCAGCTCCCCGTGCTTCATGATGCCGATCCGGGTGCCCACCTCGCGCGAGCGGAACAGGTCATGGGTCGCCATCAGGACCGCCACGCCCTGGGCGCTGAGCGTCGAGACCAGGCGCGAGAACTCGTTGGAGGCCTTCGGGTCCAGCCCCGAGGTCGGCTCGTCGAGCAGGAGCAGCTCGGCGCGCCGGGCCATCGCCATGGCGATCCCCACCTTCTGGCGCATGCCCTTGGAGTAGGCCCCCACCGGGCGATCCTCCGCGCCGCGGGGCAGCCCCGCGTCCAGGAGGGTCTGGCGCAGGCGCCCCTCATCCATGTCGGCGACCCCCGCCAGAGTCGTGAAGTAGTCCAGGTTCTCCAGCCCCGTCAGGTTGGGGTAGAGCATCACGTTCTCAGGGATGTAGGCCAGCAGCCGCCGGGTCTCCAGCGGATGCTCCTTGACCTCCATCCCCTTGATCTTCGCGCTGCCTGCGGTCGGCTCGATGAACCCCAGGAAGAGCTGGATCGTCGTCGTCTTGCCCGCGCCGTTGGCCCCGAGCAGGCAGAAGACCTCGCCGGCTCCTACCTCCAGATCCAGACCCTTGAGCGCAACATGGGAACCGTAGTGCTTGACCAGGCCAGCTGCCTGAAGAACCATCCGTTCACCCCCCGTGGTCGGCGGCGCGGGATTCTAACCCCGCTCCTCGTGAAACTCAAACAGGGACTCCCGGCGGCTTGCTCCTGCGCAGGTTCGCTCGGCGAACCCCGCGCCCCACGCTCGACGATCGCCCCACGCTCGACGATCGCCCCACGCTCCTCGCACCGCCCCTGTCGGGGACGGGCTCGTCGGGTGGGGCTAGAAACTCAGGGCGGGCTGCGACCTGTCGGTCGCAGGCCAGCGGGCGGACGACAGAGGATCGCAGGGGCGGATCACCGCGTCGAAGTGTGCCTGTGGATTGGAGTTTTTGCTCCCCCTGGTGTCGACCTGGGTCTTGCGTGGGCCTGCGACCGACAGGGCGCAGCCCGCCCTGAGATTCCAGCCCCACCCGACGAGCCCGTCCCCGACAGGGGCGGTGCGAGGAGCGTGGGGCGGTGCGAGGATTCAGTCCAACATGTCGGCCTCGAAGGTCTCGACCACGCGGCGCTCAAGCAGGCCGGGCGGGCCGCCGTCGGGCGGCACGGGGATCGGATCCCCGAAGCGCACGCGCAGCGGCCCCGGCCTGACCGCGGCGGCGCCGCGCGGCAGCCGCGCGACCCCCCCGCTGACGGTGACGCACACGATGGGCCTTGAGGCGGCCCGCGCCATCAGGAAGGCGCCCCGCTTCATCGCCAGCAGCCGCCCATCCCAGGAGCGCGTCCCCTCGGGGCTGACGATCAGGCAAGCCCCCGCCTTGACGGCCTCCGCGGCCCGGGCCAGGCTCTGGCGCCACTGGGCCTCGTCGTGGCGATCGACGTGGAAGTGGCCCACGGCCGCCATGTAGCGCCCGTAGAAGGGGGTCCTGGCCACGGCGTTGTTGTAGATGGAGAGGGCCGGCCTGGGCAGCGCCGCGGGCAAGAGCAGGTGATCGAGGTGCGTCGTCTGATTCCACATGAAGACGAGCCCGCCCTCACCTGGGACCCGATCGGCGCCAACCACCTCCAGCTCGACGCCCAGCGCCGACAGCGCTCTGCGCCCGAAGCTCTGAAGCTCCACATATTGCTCCCCAAGCTCGACGTGGCCGGCCTTCGTGGCCCTGATGAGCCCGCCGAGGCCCTCCGGCGCCATCCGCAGCGCCACGGCCAGAGTCCTGGCCGCGTCCCTCATGGGCGCCCTCGGCGGCGGCGACCACCCCTCAGGCGGCAAGAGCCCGGTGGCGCGGGCCTCTTCGGGCGATGTCCCTGCCGGGATCCGGGGGCGAAGCTCTGAGAAGGGCCACATCGTCTCCTCCGTGTCGCCAGAGCGCACCCCGAACACGCAAGAGGCGCCCCATCCTCACATACCCCACCGGGCTACCTTGCATTGGAAGCCTGCTCCTGGGCCTGCGTCAACCTCCCGACCTCGGCGCTTGACGCGGGGATGGGGGCGCCGCGCTCGCGGCCCGGGCCTGGATGCGCACCTCTTCAAACGCGCCAGGAGGCCTTCAGGCGGGCTGCGCAGCGGCCAGCGCGACGTCCATGGGGGTGGTGCGGGTCATCAGCGTGTGGAGGCTGAGCCAGTGCAAGACGACGCCCAGGACGATGGTCAGGTGGAAGAGCTCGTGAGGGCCAAGCACGTTGGGGATGAGCAGCGGGGCTCTGGCGAACTCAAGCACCGCCCCCAGCGTGTAGCTCACCCCGCCGCCCAGCATCAGGCCCACGGTCACGAGGCCCGCGCGTCTGAACATACGAACGAAGTAGCTCGCCCCCATCCAGGCAAAGCCGATGTAGAAGGCCAGCCCGATCCACTCCGGGATCTGGGTGAAGAAGAGCGTCTTGAGCAGCGCGCAGCTCATCGCCACCGTCCAGGCGGAGATGATCACCACGCGCCGCATCCGGCCTCGGGTGAGCACCACCATCACGGGCGTGAAGGTCCCCACGATGAGCACCCAGATCGCGGCGTGATCGAGGCGCTGGACGATCTCCCGGGTTGGGCCGTGGTCGAGGGTGTGGTAGATGCCGCTCATTAAAAATAAGAGCGTCGCCCCGACGATGAAGGCCATCATCGAGACCGCCCGAAGGCGCGTGCGGCTCGTGCGCAAGAGGATGGGGGCTGTCATCAGGATGACGAGGGCCGCTGCGAGGTGAAGCAGGGCGCTGACGGGCTCACAAATCCCGAGAAATGGCTCAATCGCAAATTCAGATTTCATGCATGCTTTCAACAACCCGCTCGATGGGCAGCGGACGCGCCCTCCATCTTCATGGATCGGCTGCACACCGCGCCGACATGAAAGGATGACCTGCTGCGGGCTCGAAAGCAAGCCGAGTCGCCCGATCCAGGGGCAACCGCACCCGCGCGATCCCTCGCCGGCTGCGGCGCGCGACGGGCCTCGAGGCTCGACGGGATCATGGGCCGCGGCGAGGAGCCCCGGGCGCTGTGTTGATGGACCTCGGCTGGCTGGGCTGGCTTGTGGACTGGCCCGTTGAGGGCTTCCGGCGACAGCACCGCGAGCTCCTGCGCTGGCGTTCGCCGCCCCGATGAGCTCCCCAGACAGGTTGACCATGCCGCCTTTGTCCGGCACGATGGCTGAACCTGGAACACGCCCCCGAGCGGCTTGAAAGCGATGTCAGGCCTCCCTTGTGCACAACACCGACCTTCAGGCCAGCATAAAATGTCTCATTTCTCAGACCCAAAAGCAATCGCAAACTACGCAGAAAACGCGATTCGACGCGTCCCTGGCTTGAATGACCTGCATCGCATGTCGGCCCTGCTGTTGGCCGAGCGCACACCACCCGATGGGCGCGTGCTGGTCGTTGGCGCCGGCGGCGGCATGGAGCTCAAGCTCTTCGCGCAGTCGTTCCCGGGTTGGCGATTGGATGGCGTGGATCCGTCCCTCGAGATGCTGGGTCTGGCGAAGACTGCCCTCGGACCGCTGGCTTCTCGCGTTCAACTCCACCACGGCTATATCGAAGCGGCTCCTGAGGGACCCTTTGATTCGGCGTCTTGTCTCTTGACGCTGCACTTCACCACCGAAGCTGAGCGCACCAGAACGCTGCGCGAGGTTCATGCGCGGTTGAAGCCCGGCGGGGGTTTTGTCGCGATGCACTACAGCATCCCTCAGGATCGCGCCGAGCGCGATCTGTGGTTGTCCAGATGCGCTGAGTTTGCCATCTCTTCTGGAGTCGATCCTGAGCAGGCGAGGACGTCGGCGGCGGCGATTGGCCAGCAATTGCCCATCCTTGCGCCGGATCAGGACGAAGAGCTCATGCGAAAGGCGGGCTTCTCGGACATCAGCATCTTCTACGTGGGACTGGCGTTTCGCGGATGGGTGGCGCACGCCTGAGTGACGCTCTCGCGAAGGCGCCCGTCGGCTGACACCTCGCCTCTCCAGGAGGGTTGATTTCAAGTGTGTCGAGCCGACACCTGTGGCCTGTCCCTTGTCCACCCGCTGAGGCGCCGCCTGTCCACACCATCGAGTCGTCCCCCGATAAAGACCACCGATGACGGCCACTGCGAGATCGACAATCTGGCATGGGCCTTGAAAAGCGTCCTGCAGGCGCCGCGGAAGATCTGCCCTGGCGCTGGACCCGCCCGCAAGAAGCCAGGTGAGACGCGATGATGAGCAAGACGACGGTGAAGTTCGGGATCGTGGTGACCGCGCTCGTGACGATGGCGGCCTGCCAGATCGAATTTGATGGCTCCTCCCCGCCGGGCGGAGTTTCCTTCAGCGATCAGACGCCGGCGCTGGACGCCGAGGGCTCCCAGAGGCCGCTGGCGCTGGGCGCCACCATGAACCTCCACGTCGGCTCAAGCGCCCCCGGCGAGGCGATTCAGGTGCGCAGCAGCGACCCGAGCGTCCTGAAGGTGACGCAGACCGGCGGAAGCATCACCCAGGTCAAGGGGGTCGGGGTCGGGAGGGCCACGCTCCTGGCCATCGACGGGGAGGGCCAGGAGGGGAGCCTGGAGATCGAGGTCGCCCCGATCGCCGACACGATCATCCACGTCCTGCCCTGGAATGCGTTCGCGGCGCTGCCCGAGGAGCTCTTCATCGCTGGCGTCGCGATCCTGCCGGAGTCCCCCGTGGCGATCTTCCCGCAACACCTCGATGAGCGGGGCCGCACGCTGACCGGCTTCGGGGGCTCACCCTGGCGCGTCGACGGCGATCCCGAGGCCACCATCGCGCCCGACCCCAACAGCGACTTCGCCACCTTGCGCAGCGCCCTTGCCGGGCGCACGCTCACGATCTCCAACGCCCTCGGCGAGGTGGAGATCGAGGTCGTCGAGGAGGCCGCCGTCCAGAACATCGCCTTCAGAGAGTTCTTCATCGAGGAGATCAACGGCGTCGACGCCGGTCAGACCCTCACGCTCTCCCAGGGCCAGCTGACCCTCTTTCACCTCGTGGCCAACCTCGCCGATGGCCGCTACGTCGTCGGCGGCGGCTCGGCGCCCATGACCGTCGCCCTCTCCGAAGGCCCCACGGATCCCATCAAGGTCTTCTCCAGCGCCGAGGTCGAGGACGACAACGCCGACCTCCAGCGCATCATGAACAACGCCCGCGCCTTCGGCCTTGAGGCCGTCGAGCCCGGCGACGCGACCGTCACGGTGAGCTGGCTCGGCCATATCGAAGCCTTCACGGTCGTCGTCCGCTGAGCGCCGCCAGCCCGACCCCCACGATCCCAACCCATTGATTTAAAACGATAAAATGCACTCCCCCTCGCCCCGATGCGCGCCCCGTCGCCCTCGCGAGAGGGCAGCGGTGCGGCTCATACGGAACCGCGTTTGAAACACTGTCATCTTGGGCTTCCTGGTGGCCCAAAGTGTAAGTGGCTTGAGCGTGGTTCCGTATCACTGGGCGTCGACGAGCCCTTGAATGGCCGACTGGACCTGATCGTAGCTCGCCTTGAGGTCCTTGTCCGCGCCGAAGAGCGCCTCGGGCTCCATCGGCGCCCCGAGGCGACCCCGGATCGTCCAGGGCAGCACCGGAAGGAAGTACATCGGCAAGAAGTTGATCCAGAGCCAGGCGAGCGCGACGGACCACCACGGCCCCAGGGTCGGCGCCGTCAGCAAGGGGATCGCGACGAGCCCCGCGATCAAGTACACCGTCACGGGGAGCCGCTTGAGGCCGATCAGGCCAGGGATCAGCGCGATCCAGGGCAGCACCCTGGATCGCCACAGGATCGGCGTGGCGTAATGGCTGCCGACGATCCCCAGCGGGATGATCGGGACCCCCGCTTCCCGCGCCAGCTTCAGGAAGCCCACGCGGCCCGCCAGATCCACGCGCCGCGCCTCCCATATCGGGCGAAAAGCCTCGTGGTCCCCGCCCGGGAAGATGATCAGCCCGATCCCCCGGTCGAAGACCTCGCGGGCGTGGCGGTAGGTCGAGGGGATCGCCCCGATGCTCCGCATCACCCCCCCCGCCACCGGGACATAGAAGACCAGCGGGTGCGCCATCCCCGCCACCGAGCGCGAGGCCCCGAAGCGCTCGATCCAGAGCCACGCCAGGCACAGGACCTCCGTCGCCCCCGTCCCCGAGTGGTTTGACACGATCATGAAGGGGCGATCCTCGGGCAGCTGATCCCAGCCCTCCAGCTTCGGCCGGAAGACCCGCGACAGGATCGGCCCGAGCAGGCCCCGAAAGAGCGACAGCGCCCAGGGCCGCCGCTGCCCGATGTGCTCGATCTCGAGCCGCTCCCCGAGCCGGCTGGTCACGCTCATCGATCCCTTCGCTGACATCTCGACCTCACGACTCGCGGAGCCTCCCCGCCCTGATCAAGACGCCCGCCATCGAGCAGTCCAGCTTCTCGCGCGAGGCTTCGCGCCGCTCAAGCGTCCGTGGTGAAGAGGACCGAGCGGTCTGCCGCGGCCGCGCGCTCGAAGAAGGCGCGCAGGCCCACGAGGTTCTCCCAGGTGTACTCAAAGTCCGCGTCCCCGAGGGGCCCTGAGTAGTCCGTGTCGCCCAGCGTGTCGTAGCGCTCCCTCATCCAGGCCCGCGTGACCCCCTTGAGGGCCGCGCTGACCTCCTTGACCTCCTCGCGCGTCGCAAGGCACGCGGTGTAATCCTCGCCCGCATCCAGCACCTCGCCCCCGAGCACGGCGAAGGCCAGCGGGAAGGGCCCCGACTCGTAGAGCAGGCGCCCGTCCGTCAGGCACCGATGGATGGCGTCCCAGGCCTTGTCGGACTGGGACGACCAGTTGTCGTCGTCCAGGTAGCGCTCCTCCAGGTCCTCGGTGATCAGGTCCACGAGGTCTTCGGGCTCCAATTCTGGATCGAGGATGAGCTGCTCGTCCTCGTCAGACAACGCCATGTGTACGCCAAGGCTCATCTTTTTACCTCTCCGGTGGCTTCACGTCGCGCTGGCCGGGGCCTTCGGTTCCGCTCTGGGCGCAAGACCCGGCAGGTGTCTTGCGATCTCTCCGCGCCCATCATACGCGGCCGCGACGTTCCGTGTTAAGGGGCCGGCGAGGTCCTCGATGTCGAGGGAGGATGGAGACCTTGATGGGGCTACTTCTTGAAGACGTGGCAGCCCGAACAGCGCCTGGCGGCGGGCTCGTGGCGGGCGCGGTCCTTGTGGCAGGCGATGCAGGCGGCGCGCGAGGCGTCTGGGGCGGGCTCGTGGGCCTGGTGACAGGCTCCGCAGCGCTGGTGCTCCGGGGTGGCGTGCAGGCCCGGCAGCGTCGATCGGGTGTGGCAGGCGCCGCAGGTCGGCGAGGCGGGCATGCCAGAGGGGCCGTGAGGTCGGTGGCAGTTGGCGCAGGGGAGGTATTTGCCGTGGCCCTTGTGCGCTGTTGGCACGTGGCAGCTCGCGTTCTTGCATGAGGAGGCGGGCTTGAGGGCGCCGCTGTGGGTGACGTGGCAGTTTTCGCACTGATAGTGGCCGAGGGGGGCCGAGTCGAGCTGAGGCTTGTGGCAGACCGGGCAGGGCGTCGGGTCGGCCCAGGGGGTGTGGGCGGCGCCCTCGTGGCAGCTCAGGCAGCGGGCGTGGTCGGGGGTGGACGCTGCGGCGGCCTCGCGGCGCTGGGTGGCGTGGCAGCCGCCGCAGCGTCCGTGGGCGTCTTTGTCCTGAATGAAGCGGTGAGGTCGGTGGCAATCCGTGCAGGGGACGTCTGAGGCGTGGGCGCGGCGGGGGGTGATCTGGGCCTGATGGCAGGGGTCGCAGGAGACCGGGGGGCCGGTGTCGTGGGGATCGTGGCAGGAGACGCAGCGACCGGCTGGCGCGGGGTGGTCGTGCTGGATCGTTTTGTGGCAGTCGGCGCAGCGCGTCGAGGCGCGCCGGACGTCGTGGGGGTCGTGACAGCTCGCGCAGTCCCGGTGCGGGCGGGCGTCGGGGGAGGCGACGACGCGGACGGCGTCGTGACAAGCGGCGCAGGGTGTCGCGGCCTGGCGCGTGAAGGCGTGATCGGCGTGGCAGCTCGTGCACAGGGTGTGGCCAGGGATCAAGGCCTTGACGGGGTCGAGGGCGCGCTGTCCCTCGGCGTGGCAGGTGGCGCAGCGGGTGGCGGCCTCGGCGGCCCCTTCGTGGAGGCGGTGGCAGAGCGCGCAGCGGTCCTGGGCGCGGAGGGTCGACGGCCCGTGGCCGGAGGCGACGCCCTCGTGGCAGTCGACGCAGTCGCGCGGGGCGGGCGCGGCGGACTCGTGCTGTCGGTGGCAGCTCAAGCACGGGGCGGTGGCGTGGGCGCCGACGTGGGGAGCGCCGGCTGCGGTCGTCAGCGCCAGCTCGCCGTGGCAGCGCAAGCACACCTCGGCGGGGTGCAGGGCGTCGGGGACGAAGGCGTGGCAGCTCATGCAGCCTGGGCGCGCGGCGCCCTTGCGGGCCTCGTGCACCTCGGTGGCGATGTCGTCGTGGCAGCCGACGCAGACGTCGGGCTTCGGGGCGCGGATCTCCAGGCCCTGGAGCGCGTGGCAGGCGCGGCAGGGGACGCCAGCGTCGCCGTGGTCGACGTGCCCGGGGGAGAGGCGGAGGTGCTGGAACTGCTCGGGGATGTAGGCGTCAGAGACGATGGGGGCGTCGCCGCGGTGCCCCTGGTCGATGGTGCGCACCAGCGCGATCACCCCGAGCAGCGAGGCGGCCGCCAGGAGCACGGCGACGAGGGCGCGTCGGGTCCGGGGTGTCATGGGATGTGGCACCTTCGGCAGGGCAGGTCGGCCATGGGTTTGCGGCTGGACCAGCCCGGCGGGTGGATGGAGCCGCCGGCCTGCCCGACCCGGTGGCAGCCGACGCAGAGCTGCTCGCCTGTGCCGTCGTGGCATGAGGCGCAGGCGACCGGCTCTCGGCGTGCCTGGGGTCCGTGGGCGCGCAGCCAGCCAGCCGGGTGGGGTGATCGGGCGCCGGCGGTGGGGTGGACGCGCTGGCGCTGGTGGCAGCTGGCGCAGAAGGAGGGCGCGTGGCAGGTGGCGCACAGGTCGCCGCTGGCGCGGGCCTCCAGCGCGTGACGGGCCAGGAAGCCGGCGCGGTGCAGCCTGAGCCTGAGCGGATCGTCGAAGGCGACGCGGCCAGGCAGCGTCGGCGCGGTGACGCCGTGGCAGGCGGCGCAGTCGCGCTCCTTGTGGCAGGCCGCGCACAGGTCCGCGCCGCTCCTGGCCTGGACGCCGTGGCGCCGCTCAAAGCCGAGGTCGTGGATGAAGTGTTCGGCGGGGGTGATGCCCTCGGCCGCCAGATCGACGTGGCAGGCGCCGCAGTCTCGGGCGCGCTGCTGGCCCTGGTGCTCGTGGCACGAGAAGCACAGGGCCATCGGGGCGGCCATCGACTCCGCCGCGCCGGTCACCCCCGTGTGGCAGCGCACGCACTGGCCGGGGTTGCGGTCGAGGTGTCTGGCGTGCTCGAAGCGCAGGCGGTCGCGGGTGGCGGCGGCTCGCACCCGCGTCGTCGCTTCGCCGTGGCAGGAGAGGCAGGGGCGCGCGTCGTGGGGCTCCTCGTGGCAGGTGAGGCAGAGCGCGTCGCCGGGCAGGTGGAGGGGGCCGCGCTCGCCGGCGCGCTCGACCCCGACGTGGCACTGGACGCACGCGATGCCTTCGAGCAAGTGGGCGCGGTGGTCAAAGCGCCCGCGCGCGTCATCGAAGCCGAGCAGGTGCGCGCAGGCCGCGCTGATCGCGACGACCCCGATCATGATCGCGATGGATGCTCGCCTCATCGCCGCCCTCCCAGCCGGTGGGTCAAGCGGAGCAGCGCCTCCAGGCGATGGGAGAGGTCAGGCGAGGCGCTGGCCTGGAGCGCGGCGGCCAGCTCCCAGCTGGGATCGAAGCTCCAGGTGACCGAGGTCGACGCCCACGGCCACGCCCGCGGGCCGACTGGCGCCTCGTCCGGGATCACGAGCTCCAGCTCTCCAGCGAGGCCGAGCTGGGGGGACAGCGCCAGGCGCAGGGCCGCTCTGCCGCCCGTCCACCCGGTCGAGTCGCCCTCGATGGCGAGCGGGGAGAGGCCGGCCGTCGAGGCGCCGCCTTCGCGCCGACCGCCAAGAGAGAGCGCGCTGAGGCCCTCGGGGTCGAGGCGCAAGGTGGCGTCCAGCGACAGCGAGGCCCAGGCGTCGGCCTCGATCACCTTCGCCGCGGCGGCGGCCTCCGCGTCGAGCCGAGGCGCCAGCCGCCAGCCTGCGGCCACGCCCGCCGTCCGCGACGGGGCCGCCCCCAGGGCCGAGAAGAGCGAGGTGGCCGGCAACACGCGCGAGGCGCTCCGCTCCCTGGCGAAGACCTCAACCCGTCGACGCCCAGCGCGCTCGCTCAGAAAGAGCGCGGCCTGCGCCTCGGCGACGCCGGGCTGGACGAGGTCGAGGACCAGGCTGCCTTGGAGCGTCATCCACGCGGTCGCGGCGGCCCCCGCGTCCAGCGCCAGCTCTTCGTCGGCCAGGGCCCCCCGGTCGCGCTGGTGGCGCCACGCCACCCCGATCGAGCCCCAGTCGCCCAGGCGGCGAGACAGGCGAGCGCCCGCGGTCCAGTCAAAGGCCCGCTCGTCCCAGTCGGGCGCCACCGGCGCGCCGCCGAAGAGCTCCAGCGAGGCGCGCGAAGGCAGCGCAACGCGCGCGATGGCGCCGTCGACGTGAAGCGGGCGGAGCGCCCCGACGACGAGCACGAAGCGACCGAGCTGGCCCTCCATCAGCCCCTCCGGATCGCGCGCCCGGAGGGTCGCGATCAGGGCATCTCCCTCAAGAAGCTCGCCGCGGCTGACCCAGACCAGCGCCTCGGCCTCAAGCCAGGGGTGCGGCGCCGCGTCGGCCGTCAGCGTCACGAGGGCCAGCCCCGGCTTCGCCCCCGCCACGGCCACCACCTCGGCCCGGCCAGGATCCTGAGCCGCCGCCGCCAGCGCCGCCAGCGTCGCCGCCAGCGCCGCCAGCGCCGACCGCGCCGCGCGCTGGCGCGTCGATCGCCTCTCGGCCGGCGCTCTCGTCTCGCCATGACATCCGACAGCGTCATCTGGCGATCTGGCGCATCCAGGCGCCGATCGCCTCTCGGCCGGCGCTCTCATCTGGCCTCCTCCTCGGGGGAGCCACCGGGGTCATCGTCGAGCCCGGCGCCCCCGAGCGCGCGCTCGCCCCGACCGCCCCCATCGAGGGGTGGCCCTGTCGGGCGAGCGCGGCTGCCGATCAGCTCCCAGGCCACCGCCGCCACGTACAAGATCAGCGACAGCGTCCCGAGCGCCTGCCCCGCCGTCATGAACACCATCATGGCGAGCGGCTGTGGGTCCACGAACGACCACACCATCAGCGCCAACGCGGCCAGCGTCGCGATGGCCGCCGCTCGAACCCAGACCAGGGGGCGCCGCTGGCTCATGGCGTCACCTCCGCAGGCGGCGTGAGGATCGGCGCGCCCGCGTCGGCCTCCGGGTATGGCGTCTTCGTGAAGGGGTGCGCCGGGCCGTGGCACCCTCGACCCAGGCAGCTGACCTTCGAGACCTCCAGCTCGGGGAGCAGCTGCTCGTGCTCCCTGCGCTTCCTCCAGCCGGGCACCTGCATCGAATGGCAGGCGGTGCAGTTGCGGTTCGTGAAGGGCTCGTAGAGGTGCATCTTCGCGCTGGCCTCTTCAAAGGTGTAGTCTTTATATTCCGTATAATACTCCCACACATGCCTCAGGCCGCCGATCTTGGTGTAGACAGTCCCATACATCCCATAGTCTTGATGGCAGTTGTAACAGCTCTCGCCTCCAAAATAGGTGTTTCGCGCGTGCCTTGAGGCCAGGGTCACGCTCCCGGGATCGGCCGAGTCCTGCGCGTAGGGGGTCATGACGTGGCAGGAGCCGCAGAAGCCGCGCTTCTGGGTGTGGATGAGGTTGGCGGCATTGCCCAGCAGCGCCGTGCCGATGGGGAAGATCCCGAGGCCGGCCAGCAGCGCGAACCGGACGTTCCAGTCCATCGCAGGTCGGCGGACGAGGAACCACAGGAGGATCACGGCCGCGACGGCGGCGCAGAAGAGCGCGGCCATCACCAGCGAGGGGTGCATCTGGGCAATGGAGGTCTCGGGGAGCTTCTCAAACACTCGCCACCTCCATCCTGCCGGCGCCGCGCCCTGGTCTTGACGCGCAGATCATCATCAACATCAACAAGTTGGCGGGCATCGACGCCAACTTCGGCGCTCCCCCGAGGGAGGTCAAGGGCTTCGGGGTGCTCATGGCGCCTCCACGTCGATCAGGCCGTTGACGTGTCGAGCGCGCCCTTGCTCGGTGATCCCCGGGCCGTCAGGGCGCAGGGCGACCTGAGCCCCATGGCACACGCGCGCCTGACAGCTCGACGCGTCGGTGTGGGGGCTCGGCGGAGGCGCGCCGTGGCAGCTCTCGCAGCCCAGGTCCTGCGCTGGCGGCGACGACCAGCGCGGTGAGGGATCGCGGGCGCCGGGCCCAGCGTGGCAGGCGGTGTCCGCGCACTCGCCCCCCTGGTACGAGGGCGCGAAGCCCCGCGCCAGCGCGCGCCCGCCGAAGATCACCTCGGCTCCCGGCGACAGATCGTCGATGTGACCCTCGGCGCGGATCGACGCGGGGACGCGGTGGCAGTCTTCGCAGCCGACGGGCGCGCTGTCGCGCGGCGCCCGGTGGGCCAGGTGGGCGCCGGAGCTCGGCCAGTCGTCCTCGCCCTGACCGTGGCAGCGCCCGCAGCCGCCGGCGCCGTCCACCGGCTCGATCCGACCGTCGAGGTGGCGAGCGCCGGGAAGGAGCCCCTGGCCGTCGGGCTGGAGGTGCTCGTGGCAGGACGAGCAGGGGCCGGGGGGGTGGGCCTCGGGCGGCGTGGCGTGGCACCCCTGGCACCCGAGCGGCCCCGCCGCGCTCCACGCGATGGGCGCCTCAGCGCCGCTGTGGCACGATCCTGCACAGGCCAGCCCAAAGGAGGTCGAGGTCAGCGAGGGCGCGCCCCAGTCCTGCCCTTCAGGCAGCGCCACGTCGACCCGACCGTCGCCGTGAACCCCGGAGAGCACGGCGGCGGCGTCAGGGACAGGGTGACATGTCTGGCAGCCGATCCCGCCCGGGCTGGCCTCGGAGGCGGCCGCGTGCGCGGCGTGAGCGCCGGGCTCAGGCCCTTGGGGGAAGAAGCAGCGGTCGCGCGGCGGCAGCGGCTCGGAGCCCTGGCCGTGGCAGGTGCCACAGGCCAGCGCGCCGCCCTGCTCGGCGTGGCAGGCCGAGCAGGCCGTGGCGCCCGACAGCGCCCCGCCCTCGGGTCGCCCTGACGGGGCGCCCTCGTGGCAATGGCCGCAGGCGTCGTCCAGCGCGCCGTCGCGCAGCCGCGCGTACCCGTCCTTGCCGGCGAGCAGCCCGTGCCAGTCGGGCGACCGGGGATCGATGATCCCGGCGGGGTGGGCGAAGCCCGCGCGCGCGGGCGCCCCTCGCTCGACCCACCGCTCGACCAGCGCCAGCTCGGCGGGCGTCAACACCCCCCGGTGATCCTCGCGCCTCAACGCCACGAGCAGCGGCGCAGGGGCGCCGCCCTCCCCTGCTGTCGCGGGGGCGCCCTCGGACACACACCCGATGACCTCCAGATAGCCTCCCGTCCGGTATCCCCCCTCGCCCACCCCCACGCCGTGGCAGGGGACGCACCGGGCGGCGAAGAGCGGCGCGATGTCCTGCTCGAAGGTCACCGCCGCGTCCACCTCGACCTCCACCGCGCAGGCGCAGCAGGCCACCGCCGCCACCAGCGCCCCGACGAGCGCGCTGGCGCGGGCTCGGCGCCCCCCTTGCGAGAGGTCCGAGGTGAGCCGGAGGGCTGTGCAGCGGCGACGGGTCACGGCGGCCTCAGGTTCAGGGGTTGGGCAAGAACACGACGTGACAGAAGGCGCACTCGTCGGTGAACGCCACGGGCTGATGCGCGGCGGCCTCGGCGCCTGTCACCGTAAAGCGGTGGCTGGACAGATCCCCGCGGACGTACTGAACCGGGGGGGCCTCCCGCGGCGAGTTGTCCAGCAGCGACGACAACCCGGCGCCTCCAAAGGCCGTCCGCGTCATGTGACAGGTCCTGCACTGGAGCATCCCCTCGGGCACCGCGCCGTGATCCTGAGCCGTCGCCTGGGCGACATGCTCGTAGACCTCGACGTAGGGCCGCGACCCGTGGCAGCCCGTGCAGGCGACGTTGTCGCCCGGCGGCGCCCGCAGGTCGCTCGGGTTCCGAGCGTCACCGTGGGGGTCATGGCAGCCCGAGCAGGTCATCAAGATGGCGCCGTTGCGGTACTTTGTGGATCGCAGCAGGTCGGTGGCCTGCTGGCGGCTCGATCGCGCGTCGCCGCTCTCGTAAAAATCCTCCGGGCCGCCCTCCACCCGCGAAGCGAAGGACGCGGCGAAGTCCGCCCGCCGCAGCCACGCCGGCGGCATCCGACCCTCGGCATCCAGCGGCGCCTCCATCCCGCCGATCCCCAACGGGCGGCTGTGGCAGGCGCCGCACAGCATCACCTCGCGCTCGGGCGTCAACAACCCGGGAGAGACGATGGCCGCCCCCCTCGCCCTCGCCTCCAGGTGCTCAGAGCCTGGGCCATGACAGGCCTCACAGCCGACGTTGATCTCCTCCCGCCGCCCGTCCCCGTCGTAGTCAAAGGCGCCGTTGGGGTCGCTGACCGCGCTGGCCGACCACCCTCGCTCGTCGTCCCCCTCCAGGCGAAAGCCCGTGAAGTGACACCCCGCGCACTGCCTGTCGAAGGAGCCCGACACATCGGGCTCCTTGAGCGCGAGCCGCTCGAAGTCGTACCAGCGGTCCGAGCGGTAATCGACGAAGGGCCAGTCCGACGGCGACTCATTGCGGGCGTCGCCGTCGAAGTTGCGCTGAAACATCAACATCTGGGCGCCCTTGCCGCCGGATCGGGTCAGGTAGACCTGTCGATGGATCGCGCCGCCATAGGCCAGCGCCACGTCGTAGCGGGCGACCCCCGGACCGGCCCGGTTGATCACCTCCACGAACCACGCGCCCGCCTCATCGACCCTCTTCTGCGGATCTCGCCCGAGCGCGACCTCGAAGAGCGTCACCGCGTCGGGGTCGATCTCCGACGGCTCCGTCTGGCTGACCCGACATCGGGCCTCGCCCGCCCGATCAGGATCACACCCCCAGAAGTAGAGCCGCTGCCCGGCCTCGAAGGCCACCTCGCCCTCACGAAACTCGGCCCAGGGGCGAGTATCCTGATAGGGGCCGCTCCCCCCCAGCGCTCGAAGCCCCACCCGATGGGCGCTGCCGAAGCTCCGGTGCCGCCCATGACACCCCAGACACGGCGTCGACCCTACGAAGGTCGCCTGCGTCGATGGCCTCGTGCTGACCCGGATGTCCAGCCGCCCTCCACGCACCGACGCCGGCTCCAGGGCGATCCGACACGCGCTCCCGCCCGGCAGGTGCGACGGATCGCCCTCCCCCGGCGCCCAGACCACGAAGAAGGCCGCTCCCGGCAACGACTCAAGCCTGAACACCCCACCGGACCCGACCGCCGCCTCGGGATACTGAGCGCGCGGGGCGTCCAGCAGATCCTCAAGCGGCTCATCGAAGGGCAGCGCGGCCACATCTTCAGGACTCAACCCCACGACCAGCGGCTCGCGCGCCATCGCCTCCACGTCAGCGGCAGGGATCAGGACCACGCGCCCTCCCTCCACGGCGGCCCCGGTGGTGTCGGTGACGATCCCCACCAGCCCCTCGGCGAGCACCTCCAGCACCTCGGCCCCTCCGTCGCGGCCGTCCTCTCCCGGCACACCGGGCGCGCCCCGCTCCCCCCGCTCGCCGTCCTGACCTCGCTCACCGTCCTCCCCGGTCAACCCAGGCGCGCCATCCTGGCCCTCCTGGCCCGCGAAGCCGCGCGGCCCCGCAGGCCCCTGACAGCCGGCCGCGCCTCCCAAGGACAGCAGCGCAGCCAACGCCGCGATCCCCCACCGCGCCCTGCCCTCCACAAGCACCTCCCCCCGCCCTTCGCCGCGCTTGACCCTCCCGCCCCTCCCTGCTGCGCCCACGCCAGGCGCCGCACCACAGGAGCCTCAGGCGCCACCGCACGATCTGCGCCATCGATCAGGGGGGGGCGCCGCGGGCGCCAATCTCTGCAGTTCAGCGCCGCTCTGGTCGCCCTCCAGGCTCGCAACGGGCCCATCCCGGGCCACCTCTCGCCCCTCAAAGACCAGTCCACGCCGCGCACAATCCTGCGCGAACAGCAGCCCACTCGCAGAACTTGCGCCGCCTGGCCGAGCGCTCGCCTTGGAAGAGAGATCCACGTCGTACCCATCGGCATCCGTTGGAGCGTCAAGGGACGCCGCCCGAGATCAATCGGGTCCGCAGTTTGCAGAACCAGGGCGTGTCCGCGGGCGGTGTCTGCCCGGGACCTTTGAAAGGAAGTTGAATCCCACACGGGGAGAGAAGCATGAAACAGACATGGCACGGCACCCTATGGATCCTGGGGGCGCTCCTGATCGTCTCGGCCGGGGCTGGATGTGCAGGTCAGGACGGACAGGACGGACAAGACGGACAGACAGGCCCTCCCGGGGGGCAGGGCGCCGAGGGGTTGCCCGGCTTGCAGGGCATCCCCGGCATCCCAGGCTCGACAGGAGAGCAAGGGCCTCGCGGAGAAGCAGGCCCGCCGGGCGCTCAAGGTGAGGACGGGCAGGATGGCCTGGACGGCCAGGACGGCCTGGACGGACAGGATGGTCAGGACGGCCGCTCGGTCTTCTTCGCCGACCAGACGCTCCAGGTCGACGTCATGGACGTCGCGATCCCCGATGAGACCCGGCGCGCCGAGGTGACGATCATGTTCACCGACGAGCGCGGCCTCCCCCACGACATCGAGGGGCGCTACTCGCCCTACCCGGTGACGGCGAACTTCATCCTCGCGAGGTTGGCCCCGAGCGGCAGGTACGAGTCCTACACGACCCGCACGGCCACCGGCCAGAACGGCACGGCCATCCAGGCCAGCGCCGAGACCAGCGGGACCTGGGAGCGGCTCAGCGACGGGATCTACAAGTACACCTTCGCCACCCAGGTCCCCGAAGACTACGACAGGGCCGCGACGCACACCGTGGGCGTCTACGCCTACACGACAGCGGACGGGGTGCGGACGCCAGACAACGAGATCCACCACTTCGTGCCCGGCGGCGGCGACGTGACCCGAACCCGAAAGGTCGTCACGGACGCCGGGTGCCAGTCCTGCCACCAGCAGATCGAGGCCCACGGCGACGTGCGCCAGGGCGTCGACATGTGCATCCTGTGCCACTCGCCCCAGAGCTCCGATCCCGACACGGGCAACACGGTCGACTTCTCGGTCATGATCCACAAGATCCACATGGGCGCCGAGCTGCCCAGCGTCCAGGGCGGCGAGCCCTATCAGATCATCGGATTTCGAAGCTCAATATATGACTATTCAAATGTAAAGTACACAAAAGGCACAGGCAACTGTGCCAGCTGCCATATGGTTGATGGCCAGCTGACCAGCGTCAACAAGTCCACGCGGGCCGACTGCGGCTCGTGCCATGACAGGACGTGGTTCGAGCGCAGCACCCGCCCCGAGGGTTGGACGGCGCACGGCGTGGATCTCCCACAGCCCAACGACAGCGCGTGCAACATCTGCCACGGCACCGGCGGCCCCGTCGACGAGGAGCTCTACCACCTCGACCCGCTCAAGGATCCGACGAACCCGGATCTGGCGCTTGAGCTGGTCCGCGTCGAGGGCGCTGGCCCCGGCCAGACCCCGGCGGTGGTGTTCCGCGCCGCCGACCGCGGCGCGCCCTACGACATCCTGGCGACCCCGCTCAACTCGCTCCGCCTGACGATCGCCGGGCCGCTGCCCGAGTTCGAGCGCTACTTCCAGGTCACGATCCAGGGCAGCGGCGCCAGCGGCACCCTGGCGGCCGAGGGCGACGCCTTCCGCTACACCCTGGCCAACCCCCTGCCGGACGACATGACAGGCACCTGGCGCTTTGGCCTCGAAGGCTACATCCAGCCTCCGGGCGGCCCGCGCTTCGCGGCCTTCAACCCCGTGCTCGACGTCGCGCTGACGGGGACGCTGGCCACGCGGCGGCGGGTCGTCGAGCAGGCCCGGTGCGACAGCTGCCACGACGACCTGCGCCTGCACGGGGGCTCGCGGCGTTCGGTGGACTATTGCGTGGCGTGCCACCACCCCAACAACCTCAACGACGAGCGCATCCGCCCCGCCGCGCCCGGCGAGGTGGTGTGGCCCGAGACGACGGACTTCAAGGTCATGATCCACAAGATCCACATGGGCGATGAGCTCGCGCAACCCTACTCGCTGTGGGGCTTCGGGGGGACGGAGCTGCCCTTTGACGAGCTGCGCTTCCCGGGCAACATCAGCAACTGCCAGACCTGCCACCTGGAGGGCACCGCCGCGCTGCCGCTGGCGCCCGAGGTGGCCCCGACCCGCTACGCGGCCTTCGACTCGACCCGCGCCGAGGTCGAAGGCAGCGCCTTCACCGTGCCGCCGACCACGGCGATCTGCACCAGCTGCCACGACAGCCAGGACGCCATCATCCACGCCGCCCTGGAGGCCACGCCCGCAGGCGAGGCCTGCGCGGTATGCCATGGCCCAGGTCGCACCTACGACGTCGAGGCCGTCCACGACCTGCGTTGATCACCCGGCGGTGTTGACGATGAGCCTCAAGCCCGCGTCGTAGGCGTCCAGCGCGCGCAGGTGGCCGTGGCGGGCGTCCCAGGTGCCGTCGTCGAGATCGCGCCGGACCTCCGCCACGACCCGGCTCACGATGTCGGGCGCCATCCGGGCGAAGCCCGAGGTGGCGGCGCGCGCCGCGTCGTCCAGCACGCGCTCGGGGTGCGCCCAGAAGGACATCAGGGTCCAGTCCGGGGTGTCGCGGGGGACGGGGATGGCCTCGACGCGCGTCTGGCCGCCGAGCCACGACGCGATCCGCGCCGCGCTCGGGAAGATGCGCCTGTCCAGCGCCCCGACCTCCGTCAGGTAGTCGGCCATCAGCCACATCGCGCCGCTGACCTCCGGGTCGCAGGTCAACAGGACCACCGGCCCGCGGGCGACGCGGCGCAGCTCGCGCACCCCCTGCTCCTGGTCCGCGTCCCAGTGGTGGAGGGTGAGGATCGCCATCGCGGCGTCCACGCTGCCGTCGCGCAAGGGCAGGCTCCGGGCCGAGGCCCGGATCGCCGACGCCAGCTCCCGAGGGCGCTGCGCGGCCATGACGTCGCTCGGCTCGACGGCGATCACATGGCGATCGCGCGGCTCGTAGGAGCCCGCCCCCGCGCCCACGTTGACGACCGAGCGCGACTCGCCCAGCGCGGCGTGGACGATCTCCCGAAGGCGTGGGTCCTCGCGGCGGGTGGCGGCGTAGCCGCGGCCGATGCTGTCGTAGCGGGGGGGCTCCATCATCTTCTCTCTCTGAGCGCAGTACGGCGGGCGCGACCTTGTAGAGCCGGGACGATATTCAAGTCGTCGCGGGCTTGCAAGGAGCGCCGCCGGGCCTCCCCAGGCGCCCTGCGCCAGAGTCTCCCCAGGGCAATCGAGTTCTAGGCGCGTGCCGTGGAGAGTAGGCTGAGCAGGTAGTTACGATCCCAGCCAGCCCGTTTGCGTGAGTTGGCGACACCGAGCTTACGGTTGGGGTCTTGTTTAATGATGTTCAAGGCGAAATG
>SYOX01000242.1 GCA_005804885.1 Pseudomonadota bacterium | reverse complement strand
GCCGCCGCCACCGCCGCCGCTGCCGCCGCGACGATCCTGGGCCTCATTGACGTTCAGGGTGCGGCCGTCGAGGTCCGTCCCGTTCATCTGCTGGATCGCCTCGCGAGCGTCGTCCTCGTTGGCGAAGGTCACGAAGCCGAAGCCGCGGCTCCGACCCGTCTCGCGGTCGGTGATGACCTTGGCGTCCTCGACCTCACCGCACTGCTCGAAGTAGCTGCGGAGACCGTGGTCATCAGTATTCCAGGACAGACCACCGATAAAAAGCTTCTTTCCCATCTTCTTCTTCTCTTCCGTTCACGTCTGCGCCATACAGCGCCTGAAAAAAGGCACCCCGGAGTTGATCCCCGGCACCCCCGATAGATAGCTCATATCACATCCGCCGTCAAAGTCACTGGTATTCTTTCTCAAGGGTCATTTTGAGATCAAGAGAGCTCCGGCGCCGCCAGGGAGGGGCGCTTCAGCGGCCTCGCGTCGCCGCCCGCTTCGGGTCGCCGTGGAGCCGCCCCGGCCTTTCGCCAGGCCCGCGGGTCTGGTATGTCCTCGGGGGAGATCGAGGGCGCCGTCGCCCGCCAATTTGTCATTCATCCTCGCCGTGGTCGAGATCAAATGCGCTACGAAGGCAAGCTCTACAGACCCCCCTCGGAGGCTGACTCGCTCATCCTGCAGGCGACGATCGGTTGCTCGCACAACCTGTGCGTCTACTGCGACATGTACAGGGCCAAGAAGTTCAGGGTCCGCCCCCTGTCCGAGTCGCTCGATGATCTGCGCGAGGCGGGGCGCCGCGCGGGCGATCGGATCGACAAGCTCTTCGTCGCCGACGGTGACGCGCTGATCATGGATACGGATCACTGGCTGGCGATCCTGGAGGTGGCCGCCGAGGTCTTCCCCAGGCTGCGGCGGGTGTCCTGCTACGCCATGGCCAGCAATGTCCTCCAGAAGACCGACGCCGAGCTTGAGGCGCTGCGCCGAGCGGGCCTGAGCACGCTCTACATCGGGCCAGAGAGCGGCGATCCGGTCACGCTCAAGCGCATCGTCAAGGGCGGCACCTTCGAGGAGCACGTCGAGGCGGCCCGCCGCGCCCACGGCGCGGGCATGGCGCTCAGCGTCATCGCGCTGCTGGGCGCCGGCGGCGTCGCGCGCTCCCAGGAGCACGCCGAGGCCACCGCGCGGCTCGTGACCGAGATGGACCCGGAGTTCTTCGCCGCCCTGACCCTCACCGTCGTCCCCGAGACGCCCATGGCCCGCATGGAGTCCAAGGGCCTCTTCGAACTGCCCGACATCCGCGGGCTGCTGACCGAGCTGCGGACCATCGTCGATCAGGCTCGCCCGAGCCGCGCCCTCTTTCGCACCAACCACGCCTCCAACCACCTGCCCATCGCCGGCGAGCTGCCCAGGGACCGGGCGCAGATCGTGGCCGTCCTCGACGCGGCCCTCTCCGGTCAAATCCCCTTGCGCCCTGCGTGGTTGCGAGGCCTCTGAGCCCCTGAGCGGACCAGCGCCACCCCGAGCACCGCCAGCCCCGCCGCCAGCGGCCACCCCGGCGCAGGCGGCGCGCCCGGGGTCTGGCACGCGCAGAGCGCCCCGGCGGGGCTGGCGCGCTCGGGCTCCTGGCCGTCAACCTCCTCTTCCTCCAGCGCCTCGTCCAGAGTCTTCGTCGGCGCCAGCACGACCGCCAGGGCGCCCGGCGCCCCATCCCGATCCGCCGCGCTCTGATCCTCCAGCGTCAAAATGGCAAGGTCGCCGTCGAGCGCGAAGCGCACCCCGTCGACGTCCAGCGCCGAGCGCCACGCCTCGCCCCCGTCCGCGCCCGCGACGAGGACGAAGATCCCGCTCGGGGCCGTCTCGGCCGGCCAGGTGATCCAGGCCTCGGCCTGGCCCTCGACCCCCTGGATGGTGAAGCCGTGGGCCGGCAGCAGGCGCACGATGTCCTCCGGCAGGCCGCCGGGATCTTCGGCCAGCCCCGCGCCCGCCAGCGACAGCGCCGCGTCGACCTCGACGTTGACGGCGTCGTCGCCCTCAAGCAGGAAGGAGGCCACGCTGGCCTGGAGGCTGTCCGGGACCCCGTCCCCGTTCAGGTCGCCGCCGACGCCGTCCTCGGCGACGTTGGGGACGCCGTCGCCGTCGGTGTCGCCGCAGACCTCCACGCCGACGAGCGCGACCGCGCCGGCCACGCCGAAGGGCCCGCCGCCGTTGTCGCACAGGAGCCCGCCGACGATCCGCGCCCCGGCCTCGGACCCCACCGCGACCCCGGTATTGCCCGTGATGTCCGCGTCCTCGGAGAAGATCGCGGCGCCTTGCCCGGGCACCTCGACCGCGCCGGTGCTGCGCAACCCGTCGCCAGGGTTGGAGGATATCCTCGCGCCGTAATTCAGGATATAGCCACCCTCGGCCAGCACCCCGCCCCCGACGCACTCGACCTCCTGGACCCTCGGCTCGCCCTCGACCCCCCAGCGCTGGCAGAAGTCGCCCTCCCCGTTGCGGTCGATGCTCACGCCGCCGACCTCCGGCGATCCGAGCACCACGCCGGCCCTGGCGTGGACCCCGATCTCGAAGTTGTCGCGGACCACGAACTCGATGAGCTCCACCCCGACGCCGTCCTCCTGGCCGTCGGCGGCGACCCCGCGGCCCAGGTTCTCGGCCGACTCGCCCTCTCGCCCGCGGATCGCGCCCTCGACGGCCCGGAAGCCCTCGCCCTCATTGCCGATGGCCGCGGTTTCGGTGAAGGCGATCCCGCCGCGCGCCAGCGCCCCAGGCCCGCCGTTGGTCTTGAGGGCGAGGTTGTCCAGCAGCGCGTCGCCGAGGGTGAAGATGCCGCCGCCGAGACAGTCGACCTCGACGCCGACGGGCTCTCCCTCGACAAAGGCCCACGAGAGGCAGAAGCGCCCCAGGCCATTGCGAGACACATCGTTGTTGTCTCTCCGGCTCACCTCCGGCGAGCGCTCAAGGACCACGTCGCCGCCCGCGTAGATCCCCCAGCCGCCGTTGTCGGTGACCTCGACGACGCCCACGACCCTGAGCGCCCCGCCCGCGACCAGGCCCCGGCCAAGGTTGCCGGCGATCCGCGCGTCCCTGCCCGTGACCAGGATTTGACCCTCGCTCAAGCCGCCCTCGCCCTCGTTGGCCTGGAGGGTGACGTCGGCCAGGATCAGATCGCCGCGCGCCATCAGGCCAGGGCCCTTGTTCGTGCCCGCGACGAAGCGGGCACCCTGGATCGAGGCCGAGGGGCTCAAGACGCCGCCCCCCTCGCAGCGCTGCTCGCCCAGGACCGGCTCGCCGTCGATGATCGACCACATCGGGCAGCGCTCGCCGAAGCCATTGCGCGAGACGTTGCTCTCCGCGACGTCCTGACCCTCCAGAGCGCCGATCCAGACGTCGCCGGCCGACATGACACCCCAGGAGCCGTTGTCGCTCAGATCGACGCCGACGAGCTCCACCGCGAAGCAGGGGGCCTCCCCCATCGGCGCGCAGGGCCGCTCCGCGATGATCCCGGCCCCCTCGTTGAACTGGATGGCGTTGTCGGCCGCCCGACGGGACGCAGCCCGCAGGACCACGCGCCCGAGGGCGGCGTGCAGCCCAGCGCCGGCATTGCCGATGGAGACGAGGCCGAGGAGGTCCACGTCGCCCTCGACCAGCAGCCCCGGCCCGCCGTTGGCCCTCAACTCCAGATTGCCGCCCAGGACCTCGTCGCGCGCCAGGATGCCCCCCGCGCGGCATCGGCGAAGCTGGCCGTTGTTGGAGATCGTCGTGATCTGCTCGGCGCTCACCCCGCCCTCGACGCCGACGGCGAGCGACTGCCCGGCGACGACGCCCCAGCCGCAGTTGTCGGCGATGACGACGCCGATCAAGGTCAGCGGCGCGGAGGCCACGATCCCCGGGCCGTCGAAGGCGCGCAGGGTCAGGCCAAGCAGCGTGACCTCGGCGTCGAGCTGAAGGCCAGGGGCGATGGCCTCGACGCTGGCGCCTTCGAGGGCGATGCCGTCGGGGTGGCTCAGGCCGTCGATGCGCAGCGGCGCCGTGACGGCTGGCAAGGGCGACAGGGGCGAGATCTGGGGGGTGTCGAGGTCGTCGAGATCGAAGTCGATGGTGTCGAGGGCCGGGGTCCGGTTGGCCTGCTCGATGGCGGCCCGCAGCGTGCAGACCGGCTGGCCCTGCTCGAAGACCCTGCAGAGGCCGTCGGAGCGGTCCAGGTCGGGCAGATCGCCGAGGTCGTTGACGGTGAAGACCGCGGCCTCGGCCAAAGAAGGAATCAGCGACAGCGCGATAATCCAGAGAAGCAGGTGAGTGGAGCGGACGGAAGGGGTCATCGGGCGCCTCCTGATCACATGGATGTTCAGGATCGGGCGCACCGGGGCCGCCGTCAAGCCTGATGGACGACGATCTCGTTGAAGGGGATCTCGATGCCCTGGGCGTTGAGCTCGTTGTAGACGGCGTTGCGGACGTTGTGGAGCATGCCGAGGTGGCTGTTCATGTCGGCCTGCGAGAAGCAGTGCACCTGGAAGTCGAGGCTGTCGGCGGTGAGGCCGACGAGGGCCACCGCGGGGGGGCTGGGGTCGTTGACGACCAGCGCGGCGGCGGCGGCGGCCTTCTGGAGCGCGGCGATGACCTTTTCGGTGTCGGCCCCGTAGGCGACGCTGACGTCGACGGTCCCACGGCGCGTCCCCAGGGCGGTCAGGTTGACGATGCTGCCGCCGGTGATGGCGCCGTTGGGGATGATGATCGTCAAGTTCTCCGGGGTGTGCATGGTGGTGGCGAAGAGGCCGATGTCCTTGACCTGTCCGGTCTGGCCGGCGGCGGTGATGATGTCGCCGAGGGTGAAGGGCCGGAAGAAGAGGAGCATGACGCCGCTGGCGAAGTGCGCCAGGTTGCCCTGGAGCGCCATGCCGACCGCGAGGCCGGCGGTGCCCAGGATGGCCACGAGGCTCGTCGTCTGGACGCCGACCGCGCCGAGCGCCGCCACCACGGTCGCGATCAGCGCCATGTACTGGGCGATGCCGCCGAGGAAGCGGGCCAGCGCCAGATCGTCGCGGATCCTGGCGACCGCCGCCGTGGCCGCCTTGGCGACCCACTTGCTGGCGAGCCAGCCGACGAGGAGGATGAAGAGGCAAAGCAGAAGCCCCTGCGCCATCTCGATGACCCAGGGCATGTAGGGGGCGATGGCGTCGGGGATGATCTCCCCGTCGATGTTGGGGGCGGGCTCGGTCGGAGTCGGAGCCAGGGGGGCGGACATGGGTCACCTCATCAGGGGATCGGCCTGGGTTCTGAGGCCGTGTTGGTGAAAATACTGTTTGTGAACAACACATTGCGCCGCAATGCTCGCCGTTGTGGGGGCGAAGGTCGGCGGCTGATAGTTCACGATCTGGAGTGGGTCAAGCAAGACGGAAGTGATCCGCGCCAAGGAGGAGGCTGATCGCTTGTGAGGTGGTCGTGGACGGCGAGGGGGGAGGGGGGGGCTGTCAGGCGAGGAGGCCGGGGAGGCCGCCGGAGGAGTTCCAGCCGAAGTTCTGGATGTTCTGGCCGGCGGCCTGGGCGATGGAGACGAGCAGGTCGCTGTGGGGGCGCCAGCCGTACTGGAGCAGGCGGCCGGTGTTGATCGCGCCGCCGGCGCGGCCCCCGAGGACGAAGGGCATGTCGTCGTGCAGGTGGGTGTTGCCGTCGGAGACCTCGGTGCAGAGCCAGACCAGCGAGTGATCGAGCATGGAGCCGTCGCCCTCGGGGCGCTGGGCGAGCTGATCGAGCAGGTAGGTGAACTGGGCGACGAACCAGCGCCGCTGGAGGACAAAGTCGCGGAACTCCCGATGGCCGCGGTTGTGGCTGGCGCCGTAGTGGGAGGCCTGGTGGCTTCGCATGTCGTAGCCGGGATCGTACATCTCGGAGTCTGCGAAGCGGCTCATGATCAGCTCGCTGGTGTGGTGGGAGGCCTGGAGGGTGCCGACCCGGGTCAGCCCGCAGGCCATGGCCTGGACCATCAGGTCGATCTGGAGCTTGAGCGCGGTGGGGAAGTGGCCCGGATCGTAGAGGACGCCCTCGTTGAGCCCGGAGGGGTCAAGGCGCCACTGGTCGCAGCGGGTGTCCTGGACCGGCGGGGGGTTGTTGACGTTGTTGGCCTTGATGCGCTGCTCGACCTCGCGCAGCGACTCCAGGTGGGCGTCGAGGCGGGCCTTGTCGACCTGACCGAGCCGCGCGCGCAGATCGTGCATCTCGGCCAGCACGCCGTCGATCACGGTGGCGCGGGTCGAGGGCGCCGCCTGGGGCGCCTGGCCGCCGCCGCTGCCGGGCGCGGGGGCCTGGCCGAAGATGCGCTCGAAGGCCCGCATGGGGTTGTCCTCGGGGGCGATGGTGTGGCCGGGGCCGTCGTAGGAGACGTGCTTGTCGCCCGAGGCGCCGTTGTGGTTGGCCATCGCGCCGAGGTAGATCATCCTGTGGGGGTCCTGGGCGCCGAAGGTGCGGGCCAAAAAGCGGTCGATGGACTCGCCGCCGCCGCCGTCGACGCCCGTCAGCAGCTTCTTGGCGCCGCCGGGGTGGCTGCCGGCGTCGGTGCCCCCCATCGACAGGCCGTTGAAGAAGACGCAGTCGTCGCGCCGCCTGCCCAGCGGCCCCAGGCACTCCGAGAGCGAGAAGTCGCGCTCCGAGCCCTGGCAATGCCACAGGCTGCGCTCGCCGTTCTGGCTGGCGCCGGGGATGCCGTCCGGGAAGTAGAAGAAGATGACCCGGCGGGCCTGCCCCGCCGCCGCCCGCGCGCTCGGGCTCCCGATCAACAGCTCGTAGAAGGGCAGCGCCAGCGCCGCGCCGCCGAGCACCTTGAGCATGTCTCTGCGTCTCATGGCGCGCTCCGGGTGATGAAGTGGTCCGAGGTCACGAGGGCGACGAGCAGCTCCAGGATGTCGCCGCCGCTGTCGATGAAGCGCTGCGCGACAGGATCGACAGCACAGGCGTCCTCGCGGCGCTCCAGCGCGCCCATCGAGAAGCGGAAGACCTGGTTGACGAAGCACACCTCGGCGGCGCGGCTGCGCGTCAGGATCGCGGCCAGCCCAGGCAGATCCTCGAAGCGGTCCTGGCCGCCGGTGCCGAAGCCCTCGACATCGATAAGGGTGCCCGAGGGGTCAATGGGCTGGCCGCCCTCGACCTCCCGCCAGCGGCCGACCGGATCAAAGCGCTCGAAGCCGAAGCCCGGCTCGTCGATGTACTTGTGGCACGAGCGGCAACCCTCGTCGTCGGAGTGCTGCCGGAAGCGCTCGCGGGTCGTCGCCCCGGGATCGACCTCCGGCACCCCGCCGGCCTCGGGCGGCGGGGCGCCGAAGTGCTGACAGAGCAGCCGCTCGCGGACGAAGAGGCCGCGCAGGATCGGGGAGGTCTGATCCGAGTGGCTGGTCGTCGCCAGCACGCTGCCGTGCCCAAGAAGCCCCGCGCGGCGCCCCTCCCCATAGCTGACCGGCTGGCCCGGCGCGGCCGGCGTCAGCCCGTAGAAGCCCGCCAGCGAGGCCGAGGCCAGCGTGTAATCCGCCTCCAGAAGCTCGTCAAAGCGGTGCGTCCCATCAAAAACGACGTGGGTGACGAAGTCGCGCGTCTCGTCCAGCATCGCCTGCCGCATCTCGCGGCTGAAGTCGTGAAAGAGCGCCGGGTGCTTGTCCACCGACATGATCTTCTCGACGCCGAGCCACTGCGCGGCAAAATCTCCAATTAGTGCGCGGCTTTGAGGCATCCCCAGCATCCGCCGCGCCTGAGCCTCGATCTCCGCCGGGGTGTCCAGCGCGCCGCCGGCCGCCGCGTCCAGCAGCGCCTTGTCCGGCGTCGTCCCCCAGAGCGTATAGGACAGCGCCGCGGCCACCTCCCAGCCCGTCAGCTTGAACCCCCGCGCCGCCGGCACCCCGACCTCCGAGCGATACAAGAAGGCCGGCGAGGACAAGATCACCTGAAGGGCGATCGACAGGCCCTCGCCCTTATCCGCCTGGCCCGTCGCCAGCGCCTTGATCCGCGCCACCTCGCCCTCGGTCGGCGGCCGCCGGAAGGCCCGCAGCCCGAAGTCGCGCACGAAGCGCTCGAAGCAGGCCCCGTCGGCTTGCGCCAGCGGGCAGGGCAGCACCGCCCCAGGATCGTCGAGCGCCCGCTGGGCCAGCACCTCGGCGGCCTTCATGTACTCATCGACGTGGATCGCGGTCACGCGCCCGGCCTCGGCGTGGTTGTCAAAGGCGTACCCCGTCGGGCGCGTCTCAGGCGGGAAGCCCGCCGTCAGCGCGTCGCCCGACCCCGCGCCCTCCTCGCCGCACCGGATCGTCAGAGCGCTGTTCTGGCCTCCGAAGCCGTCGTCGGCGCCTTCAGGGTTGGAGGGATCGCGGATCCACTCGGCGTCGTCGAGCACGAACTTGTACTGGTGCGGCTGGCCGACCGGGAGCGCCCGCTTGAGCATCCAGACGCCGGCCTCGGGGCTCCACGCCATCGACCAGCCGCCCTGGCCCGTCGCCGACCAGTCGTTGAAGGAGCCCGCCACGTTGACGCTGCGCAACACCCGGCCGCCAGGATCCAAGACGAAGGTGTGCGTCCCGCAAGGATCGACCGCGCACACCCCCTGTTGGCAGCTCTCGGTGGCGAAGGCGCAGTCCGCCGTCGCCCCGCAGGTCGACAGGCTGGCGCCGAGCAGATCCCGGACGGTGTTGCGGTACTCCCGGCGGCTGAGCAGCCGCAGGCGCTGAGGCAGGAAGCTCGGCTCGGCGCAGTCCACCGGGGTCGGATCGATGGGCCGGCCGTCCGGGCCGACGCCCACCGGCGCGCCCTCCTGGGCCGGCGGCGCGGTGTCGCAGCCCGACGTCAGGAGCAGGAGCGCGCAGGCGATCGGTCTGAGGTGATGGCGCATGGCTCTCTTGTCCCTGGGTTGATAGACTCCGCGAGGTGTTGCGCGATCGATCGTCCAAGCAAGATCCATGCTTCCTTGCCGACGACCGCGCCCCCGCGCTCGACGCGGGCATGGCGCGAGGGCAGGTGTTGATAAAAGCAACGGTTTTTGACGCGGTGTTGAGTCGAACATCATGAGGGTCGGCGCAGGGTCTTGCGCGCGAGCTCAGGAGAGGGGGGTGGTGATGTCGAAGGGGCGGGTGTTGTTGTTTGACATTGACGGGACCTTGTTGAGCACGGACGGCGCGGGTCGGCGGGCGATGGAGAGGGCCTTTGAGCGGGTGAGCGGTCGGGGAGGGGCGCTGGAGGGGATCTCCTTCGGGGGTCGGACGGATCGCTGGATCGCGCGGGTGGGGCTTGCGGCGGTGGGGATCGAGGCTGGCGAGGAGGACATCGACGGGCTGCTGGAGGTCTATCTGGGGTTGCTGGGGGGGGAGTTGGGCGAGGATCGGGAGTGCTGGGTGCATCCTGGGGTGGAGGAGGTGCTGTCGGCGGTGACGGGTCGGGCGGGGGTGGCGGTGGGGCTGGCGACGGGCAATGTGCGCCGTGGGGCGATGATGAAGCTCGACCGGGTGGGGCTCGGCGGGAGGTTCAGCTTCGGGGGCTTCGGGTGCGACGACGAGGTGCGGTCGAGGATCCTGGCGGCGGGGGTGGCGCGTGGGGCTGCGGCGCTGGGGTTGTCGGGGTCGGGTTGCGAGGTGATCGTGATCGGGGACACGCCGATGGACGTCGAGGCGGCCCACGCCGTCGGCGGGATCTGCCTGGCGGTGGCGACGGGGGGTTATGGGGCGGAGGCGCTCAGGGGAGCGGGGGCCGATTACGTCGTGGAGGACCTGCGCGATCCCTGCGTGCTCCCGGTGTTGCTGGGAGGTGCGGGGGTCTGAGCGGTTGCGCGTTCGAAGCCTTGACTGAGGCCAGCAGAACAAGGAGTGGGCGATGGCAAGGTGAATGAAGCTGGTTGAGCACCTGAGCCAGACGAGCTCAAGGACCGGCACTCAGGATGCTCCGAGCCCCTTGAGAAGGAGCGCTGGCAGGGCTTGTGGCTCATGTCCACCATGCCGAAGCCAGGACTTCGACGCGTCTCCCTGGCGTGGGACAGCGCGAGTTGACGCGAGGGGCCTTTGAATGCAGCCTCTCGATGGTGCAGCCTCGGGACGAGACGGTCGGGCGACCCTGTGAGGGGATCGACGGTCAACAGCGGGGGCCTGCAGCTGGACGAAGGTGGCCGGCGCGGAGTCTTTGGTACTCCGGCCCGGTCGCGTGGAAGGAGAGGCGTTTGACGAAGGAACACGGCGCGCGGTCGCCGGTGCTGGGCCTGGGCGGCGACACACCTCAGGCGCTCCGTTGTAGTGCTTGGGCGCGTGGCCTTGGCCTTGCGGCGCTGTTCTGTGTGGCGATCTGCGCCTGCGCTCCCTCCGCCGGCCCCGCTGGGACCCGGGACACGGCGCCGCACGGGATGGATGCGTCGGTCGACGGCGCCGACCTGCACGGTGAGGCCGATCTGCCCGTCGACGTCTCGCCCGAGGCGGACGCGGAGTCTGGGCTGGACCTGCCCGAGGACCTGGACGTCGGGCCGGACTCGCTCTCGGAAGACGCCGCGGTGGACCCAGACTCTCCCGATTCTTCCGACCTTCACGACTCCGAGGATGCTGAGGCCGCCGAAGACGCCGGCGGGCCGGACGATCGGGACGGCGGCGGCGGTGACGACGCGTGCGACGCGCCCAGCGTGCACGGCGAAGGCGAACCGCTGGCGGGCCTGAACCGGTGCGGGCGGCTGTCCTATGGGTTGTACGCGGCGCGCGGTCAGGAGGCTGCGGTGCACCGGCTGCCCGACTTCTCGCACGCGGGCTACCGCGGGGGAGGCGTGGCGATCCCGGACGTCGCGGCGGTCGTGACGGTGTCGCCGGGCGGTGGTGACGACCTCGGACGGCTCCAGGCCGCCTTGGACGAGGTTGGGGCGCGGCCGCGCGGGCCGGACGGGTTTCGGGGCGCGGTGCAGCTCGAGCGCGGGACCTACGAGCTGTCAGACACCCTCGTCCTCGATCGGAGCGGGGTCGTGCTCCGGGGCGTCGGCCAGGGGCGTTCCGACACGGTCCTCCGGGCCACGCGGCGCGCCCAGCACGACCTCATCGAGGTCAGGGGGCAGGGCAGCGGGCTCGGTGAGATCCCCGGCAGCCGCGTCCGCGTCCTGGACGCGCATGTCCCCGTCGGGGCTCGGAGTTTCGGGGTGACCTCCGTCGAGGGCTACCGCCCCGGCGCCGTCGTGGGCGTGGTCCGGACCCCCAACGACGCGTGGATCGAGGCGCTCGGGATGGGGCGCTGGGGGTGGACGGCGGAGGCCTTCGAGGTCGCGCATCTGCGGCGCGTCGTCGCTGTCGAGGGGCAGCGAGTCACCGTCGACATTCCCCTCGTGGACGCGCTGGAGGAGCGGTACGGAGGCGGTGCGCTGTTTCGGGCTGACCTTGGCGGCCGTGTCGAAGGGGTGGGTGTCGAGGACCTCCGCATCGTGTCCGACTTCCAGGGCGCCGATGACGAGGAGCACGGCTGGGTGGCGGTGCGCCTGCGTCGGGCCACGGACAGCTGGGTCCGGCGCGTCACCTCCGTCCACTTTGGCTACAGCACCGTCTCCATCGACGACGAGTCGTCCTTCAACACCGTGGAGGAGTGCGCCATGCTCGAGCCCGTCTCCCAGATCACGGGCGGTCGGCGCTATGCGTTCAACCTCGGGGATGGGGTCGGCAACCTCTTCCAACGTTGTTATGCCGACCAGACGCGCCACTCGTTCGTCAGCGGCGCGCGGACCACGGGTCCCAACGTCTGGCTCGACTGCTACGCGGCGGGCGCGCTGAGCGACGATGGCCCTCATCATCGATGGGCGACGGGGCTGCTCTTCGACAACGTCCAGACGCGGTATCTCCATGTGGAGAACCGAAAGGATTCGGGGACGGGCCACGGCTGGTCCGGCGCCCAGGTGCTGTTCTGGAACGGGGTTGCGGAGGGTGTCCGTTGCGACGCTCCACAGACGGCGATGAACTGGGCCGTGGGGAACGTGGGGGTCATGGAGGAGGGCCAGTGGGCCCCCGAGGAGCCCTTTGGCTGGTTCGAGTCTCACGGGGTCGCGGCAGAGCCCCGCAGCATCTACCTCCAGCAGCTGCGGGACAGGCTGGGTCCGGAGGCGGTCGCGGCCGTGACCTTGCCGGCGCAGGCAGACGGTCGGATCTGGGGCCGGCTGGCGCGGTGGCGGGGGGAGGGACGTCTCTCGGAGGTTGCGCCGCCCGGCGACCCCGCCTGCGCCACCGGGATCATCGCGGGGCGGGTGTGCTGTGCGGCGAGCTGCGGTGTGTGCGGCGGCTCGGGCTGCGGTGGCCGGCCGGGTGGCGCGGAGGCGTGCTGCAGCGGCACCGTGACGCAGTCGGGCCGTTCGTGCGAGCAGTTCGGCCCCCCGTGTCTGCTCGACTGACCGCGGCTCTCCAGGCGCGCCGGTCCACACTTCGCGAGCGGGGCACCTTGAGGATCCCGACGTGCTCATGCCCACGGATCTGATCCATCGTCTCTTTAGATCGCGGCCGCGCAATCCGGCGCGTGTCGGTGGTCTGCCGCAGCCTCAGGCCACCCGGTGATGGTTACCCTCGAAAGGCCCCTGCTGCTCCGCAGGATATCGGCTGTATATGTTTGATTTTATTATTGTTTGTCTGTCTGGCTTCCTGTGTTGACGGACGCTGACGTGGTGGAGCCGTTCTTGATGTGTCTGGGGCTACCAGCGCACCCACCTCGGCCCGCTGCGGCGAGAGCGTCGCCGTGGCCCCAAGCAGGTGGACGCGCGAACTGAGCGCCGCTCCCTTCGGTCGCGGGGTGGTCGCGTTGGTGGGGTTGTTCGACGTCGACGGGCGATGCCTGCTATACGGTCTGGGTGCGGCGCGGCTCCGCGGCAGGGTGGTCCGGCCTCGCCTGGGGCGGGCGCCGCGCGGCTGGGCTTGGGTCAGCGCCAGCCAGGGGCAGGGCGCCTGCTCGGGCTGGAGGGGCGGACGCCCGATGGAGCGAGGTGGGCGGGTCAGGGCGCTCGGCGCTGGCCCGTGCCTGAACATGTAGGGGCATGATATGTTGTTGTATTCTGAGCAAGCATCCACACGGCGCGCGGCTTCGTGGGTGCGCCTGGCGCGGCTCCTGGTGCTGGCGTCGTTGGCGGCGGTGTTCGTCGGGTGCGGCGAGGACAAGCCTGAGCCAGCGGTCGGGGCCGAGCCCGAGCCGGGCGAGCCCGAGCCGGGCGAACCCGAGCCGGGCGAACCCGAGCCCGAGCCGGGCGAGCCTGAGCCGCGGCCCGATCACCCGCTGATCGTGGGGACGGATCCGGCCCGGTTCACGGTGCGCCCTGGGGTGGAGATCATTACGGTGCTGGGGGCGGAACCGCAGGAGCCGCTCACGCTCTACGGGCCAGACGGGCGCCCGCTGTTGACGCTCTTGGCCGACGACCTGGGGCAGGCTCATTTTTCATATATCCCCAACGAACACGTGACGTTGCAATCAGGCGAGGGCCTGGAGCTGACGGTGACCGAGGGGACGACGGTGGTGCCGGGGGAGGGGTACGTGATCCGGGACGAGTCGAAGGACCCGGTGGAGGCGTTTGGGCCGTTCCGGGTGCTCGACGTGCACGACACGCCGGACCCGTCGTTTTACGAGGATCGGGAGCTGCGCGGCGTCCCGTTCGGGATCCTGGGGAACGACGACGTGGACGTGAACGAGGGGTTCAACTACATCGAGATGCGCGACGGGGTGAAGCTGAGCGCCATGGTGCGCCTGCCGGACCCGCTGATCTGGGGCGAGGGGCCGTGGCCGACGGTGGTGGAGTATTCGGGGTACGCCACGTCGCGGCCCGACTCACCGGAGCCCGGGTCGAGGATCGCGACGCTGTTGGGGTTTGCCTCGGTGGGGGTGAACATGCGCGGGACGGGGTGCTCGGGCGGCGTCTTTGACGTGTTCAACCCGGCGCAGCACGCCGACGGCTACGACGTGATCGAGACGGTGGCGCGGCAGCCCTGGGTGCTCCACAACAAGGTGGGGATGGTGGGTCTGTCCTACTCGGGGATCGCGCAGCTCTATGTGGCGCGGACGCGGCCGCCGAGCCTGGCGGCCATTACGCCGCAGTCGGTCATCGGCGATTCGTGGGGGCAGCTGTGGCCGGGCGGGATCTACAACGACGGCTTTACGCGGCAGTGGTTGGAGAACCGCGACGATCAGGCGTCGGCGGGTGGGCAGTCGTGGACGGATCAGCGGGTGGCCGAGGGCGACGAGGTCTGCGGGGAGCACCAGCAGCTCCGGGGGCAGAACATCAAGTTCGAGACTTTCTTCAGGAATTTGCAGTACTACCCCGACTCGGCCGCCGACCGGAGCCTGCCGCTGCTGGTGTCCGAGATCGACGTGCCGGTGTACCTGACGGGGGCGTTCCACGACGAGCAGACGGGGGCGCAGTTCGCGGACATGCTCGATCAGTTCACGTCGGCGCCCACGCGGGTTTTTACCATGTACAACGGCCGCCACCCCGACGGGTACAGCACGCTGGTGCTGACGCGGTGGTTGGAGTTCTTGCACTTCTACGTCAAGCGCGCGGTGCCGCGCATCCCGGATTTTGTGCGGTCGCTGGCGGCGCCGGAGTTCTCGCGGGAGTTTGGCGTCGAGGGGCTGGGCTTTGAGCCCGACCGCTTCCCCGACTTCGCCGACGACGACTGGGCGGGGGCGTTGGCGGCTTACGAGGCGGAGCCGGACGTGCGCGTCTTGTTCGAGAGCGGCGCGTCGGAGGGGTTCGCGCCGGGGGCGCCGCTCCAGCGCTTTGAGGCCACCTGGGCCTCGTGGCCGCCGCCCGACGCGCAGGCCCACACGCTGTGGATGGCGCCCGGCGGCGCGCTGGTCGACGTCGCCCCGGTCGACGACGGCCAGGAGGCGACGGAGAGCTACCTCCACGACGCTGAGGCGGGGAGCGACACGTTCTTTGGCCCGCGCGGGTACGAGCTGAGGGAGCCGTTGTGGGACATTGACTGGAAGGCCTTCCCCGAGGGGATGAGCCTGTCGTACATCACCGCGCCCTTGGCGCAGGAGGTGGTGGTGGCAGGGTCGGGGCACGCGGCGCTGTGGATCGCCAGCGAGGTCGAGGACGTGCAGGTGCAGGTCTCCATCATGGAGGTGCGGCCCGACGACACGGAGTACCTGGTGCAGTCGGGGTGGCTGCGGCTGGGTCACCGCGCGGTGGACGAGGCGCGCTCGGACGAGCTGCGGATCTTCCGCAATTACATCCAGGGGGAGTTTTCGCCGCTGACGCCGGGTGAGTTTGTGGAGGTGAAGGTGCCGATGCCTTCGTTCGCGCACGCGTTCCGGGCCGGGACGCGCCTGCGGGTGGTGATCTCCTCGCCGGGTCGCAACCACGGCACCTGGGAGTTCGCGCCGCCCGACTACCAGGGCGAGACCCCGCGCCAGACGCTCTCGCTCACGGCCGCGCGCCCTTCGCGCGTGGTGTTGCCCGTGGTGTCGGGGGTGCCAGTGGCGGAAGGCTTCCCGGCCTGCCCCGGCCTGCGGGGCGAGCCCTGCCGCCCCTACGCGCCCTCGGCCAACACCAGCCCTTGATACCCAACCACAGCCGAGAGACTCACTTTGTGGCCGGTCCAGGCGGCGCCCTGAGCCTTTGCCATCACTCGGCGGTGCGATGCACCAGCCTCGCTCAGGCCCAGGCCCAGGTCATCCCCCTGTCCTCGCCCACAAAGCAAGCCCTTCGTCTGTGATTGGGTATGAGGCGCTGTCCGAGCGGATGGCGTCCGAGCAGGTGCGCGCTCCGACTCCCTTCGTCCGCGCCACCTGCCCGCTCCGCCCTGTCCGCCGACGAAGCCCTCCCCACCGTCGACGCGTGTGGGGCCGGAGCCCGTGGGGTTGAGGTGGCCTGACCCTGGCGAGGGCGTGCGGACCTGTCCAGCGTCGAGGAGGTGGGGCGGATTTCCTTGTGAGGGCGGCGCTTTACCATACGGAACCACGCTCAAGCCGCTTCCATGTTGGGCCACCTGGAAGCCCAAGGTGAAAGGGGTTCAAACGTGGTTCCGTATCAGACGTCGAGGCCCTGGCAGAGCAGGGCCATGGCCTCGGAGGCGCCCATGCGGAGGCAGACCTCGTAGGCGTCGGACATGGGCGTCGGCTCGGGGTTGATCTCGATGGTGACGGCGCCAGCGCGCTGGGCGAGCCGAGGGAGCTGGGCGGCGGGGTAGACGACGCCGGAGGTGCCGATGGAGACGAGGAGGTCGCAGGCGGAGATGGCCTTCGAGGCGCCCTCGATGACGTCTTCGCGCAGGTGGTCGCCGAACCAGACGATGTCGGGGCGCCACCAGCCCTTGCCGCAGCGCAGGTCTTCGAAGGGCAGATCGCGGTTGTCCTTGATGGCGCCGCAGGTGTCGCAGCGCACGCGCCACAGGCTGCCGTGCAGTTCGAAGAGGTTGCGGCTGCCGACGAGGGGGTGGAAGCCGTCGATGTTCTGGGTGACGACGGTGACGTCGGGCAGGAGGGCCTCGCAGCGGGCGATGGCCAGGTGCGCCTTGTTGGGGGCGCAGGCGGCGACGGCGGCGCGGCGCATGTTGTGGAACTTCCAGACGGCGGCGGGGTCGCGATCAAAGGCCTTCTGGCAGGCGTAGGTCTCCCAGTCGTACTCGTGCCAGAGTCCGCCCTGGCCGCGGTAGGTGGGGATGCCGCTCTCGGCCGAGAGGCCCGCGCCGGTGAAGAAGACGATGCGCTTGAAGTCCTTGATGCGGAGGTCGGTGGTCACGGTCGTGCTCCCTGATGTTGTCCGTCGCGCGTTGTCACGACGGGGCCGCGGGTCCACAAGGGTTGACACTGCCGGCGCTGTTGGCAAGGTGGTGCGCGTCGAGTGGGCGTCCAGGGGCGCGGGGGAGGGGATCTGCTTGACTCCAGGTTGGCCTGGGGTCGGGCGTATGGGGGGGAGTGCGATGAAGGTGCTTGTGGTCGGCGCGGGGGCGGTGGGGCTGGTCTACGGTCGGCACTTGCAGCTTGGGGGGGCGAAGGTCTCCTTTCTGGTCAAGGAGAAGCACGCGGCCGAGGCGCGTGCGGGCTACGACGTCTACTTGCTCAACAAGGGGCGCAAGCGGCCGCCGGTGCGCTTTGAGGGCTTCGAGGTGCTGACCGAGCCCTCCGAGGCCGTCGGCGCGGGCTTTGATCAGCTCTGGCTGTGCGTCTCGTCGACGGCGCTCAAGGCCGGCTGGCTCGACGCGGTGATCGAGGCGGTGGGCCCCGACTGCACGGTGGTCGGGATGCAGCCTGGGGCCGATGACAAGGACTATGTGCTGGCGCGCTGCGCGGCCGATCGCCTGGTGTGGGGGCTGATCACCTTCATCAGCTATCAGTCGCCGCTGCCGGGCGAGGAGCTGGGTGAGGGGCTGGCGTACTGGCTGCCGCCCTTGACGCCGAACCCCTTCGGGGGGCCGGAGGCGCGGGCCAGATCGGTGGTCGACGCGCTGAACCGGGGCGGCTGCAGGGCGCGCCTTGATCCGGCGATGGTCGAGCGCACGGGCATCGGCGGGGCGGCCCTCATCCCCTGGATCGCCGCGCTGGAGGGGGCCGGCTGGTCGTTGTCGGAGCTGCGGAGCGGCCCGATGCTGTCGCTGGCCAGCGGGGCCGCGCTGGAGGCGGCCCAGATCGTCGCGGCGCATGAGGGCGGCTCGGTGCCCCTCCTGCTCAAAATGGCGAGGCCCTGGATGATCAAGCTCCTCTTGCCGATGGCGCCGCTCTTCGTGCCCTTGCCGCTGGAGATCTACCTTAAGTATCACTTCACCAAGGTCGGGGATCAAACCCGAGATATGTTGAATACTTACGCTTCGATGGGGCGCAAGCAGGGCCAGCCATTCGGCCAGATCGAGGCGCTGCAGAGCCGCCTGTTGTCTGCGCCTGGGGGCGGCGCGTGAGGTCTGCGTTGTCCGTCGTCGGGGGCTCGGGTCGGCGCGCCGAGCCCTCGGCGGGGCGGGCGGGCGCTCTGGTTCTGGGGCAGCGGGCCGAGCTACCCCGGCGCCGCGCCTGGCGCGCGCTGCTCCCTCTCCTCGTCGCGGCGTCTGGATCGCTGGCGGCCTCCGCGCCGGCGTCGGCCAACATCGCGGCGTCCCGGCGAGCCCCTGCGGAGCTGGGCGGCCCTGACGCCTTCGAAGAGACGCCGCTGCGGGTTCTTGGCGAGGTGCTCTCCTTCGATTGCCGGCGCGCTGGTGATGGCGACGAGGGCGTCGCGTGCGCCTTCGAGGCGCGCTACCGGATCGAGAACCCGACCGAGGGGGTCGAGGCGGTCGCGGCGGCCTTCTACGGCATTCGGACCCGCGGCGTGGTGATCGAGGTTGACGGCGTGGTCGCCGGGCGGGAGCTGACGTCCGGGGAGCGGGCGCGGCTCGACGCGAGGGTGGCGGCGGCCCAGACGGGCCTCGCGGTGGTCGAGGGGCAGCTCCCTGACGCGATCGCGGCGGCGGATCGGCGCCACTGGGGCTTCGAGCTGGAGGTCGCGCCGCGGCAGCGCCGGGAGGTGGTGGTGCGCGGTGTCGTCGACGCGGGCCGCTTCTTCAGGCCCGAGGGCCACCTGCTCAAGCCCGCGCGGGCGCGGCACCGATGGCTCGGCGGCGCGCCCAGGCCCGAGACCTTTGACGTGGACTACCTCCTGGCGCCCATCCGCACCTGGGGCGGGACCGGGCCCATCGAGGTCCGCGTGACCTTCCCTGCCGAGTGGGGCTTTCGCGGCGGCGTGGGCGATCCGGGCGCGTTTCACAAGATCGGCGAGCGCACGCCGTGGGAGCGGCGCGGCGAGGCGATGGTGCTGTTGACCGACGCGCAGGCTGGCGCTCGCCTCTCGTTGAGCTTCACCCTGCCGGCCGCCGAGCTCTCCCACGGCGGGCCGCTGGTGGGCGCCGGCTGGGTTTTCGGGCGCGGCGGGGGTTTGCGGGCGCGCGCCGGCTGGGAGATCGCGGCGCCGGAGTGGCTCTTGATCGAGTTGAGCGCCGACCTCGACCTGTCGGGCGCGCTCACTCTGACCCCCACCTTCAAGCTGGCCTCCCCCCAGGTCTACGTCATCCCCAGCCTCTCCTTGGGCCTCGGCGCCCCTTTTCGGCTCGCCCCTCGCCTTGATCAGGGCCTTCGGCTCCAGGCCGACGCCCACTTCACGGCGCTGGCGGTCGTGGCCTCCTTCGATGTCTTCCCGGGCCTCGATGCCGCGTCTCCCGATTTCTTCGAGGCGGCCCTGCTGGGTCAGATCTCCTTTTAAGGCGCGATACGCCCTGGGGATCGGTCGCCGTCGGCAGGTTCGCTTGGTGAAGGTCCCGACGCCCCGCAGGTCACGATCGGGCCGCCCCCCAACGCCCCACGAACGCCCCACGCACCGCGAGCGCCCCACGCTCCTCGCACCGCCCGTTGGGCGGGCTCGTCGGGTGGGGCTTGAATGCGCGGGGTGGGCTGCGCCCGCTGGGCGCAGGCCAGCGGGCGGCCGACAGCAGATCGCAGGGTCGGATCGCCGCTTTGGCTGCGCCACTGGGTTTGGACAGGGCATCGTGACAAGGACGCAGCCTGTCGTGTCGACTTGGGTCGTGCGGGGGCCTGCGACCGCCAGGGCGCAGCCCACCCTGGATTTCAAGCCCCACCCGACGAGCCCGCCCAACGGGCGGTGCGAGGAGCGTGGGGCGCTCGTGGAACATGAGACGCCGTTGGCATGAGACGCTGTCGGCATGATCGTCCTTTGACTGTGCCAAATCGCGCGTCATGATGTAGTCTCAAGGCATCGCGGGGAACTTCTTTGGAAGGTGAGGGAGGGACATGGCTGCATCAAGAGGGTCTTTCGTCGAGCGGATGCTCAAAATCTGTGTCGTGGTGGGTCTTTGCGTGGGATTGGCTGCGGTCAGCGCCTGCCTGGATGATGTGGAGGGCGGCGAGGCGCAGGTCGACGATCAGAACAACGACCCTGGCAACAACGACCCTGGCAACAACGATCCCAACAACGATCCGGGCAACAACGATCCCAACAACGATCCCAACAACGAGCCGAACAACGATCCCAACAACGATCCCAACAACGACCCGGGGGGCTGTCGGGAGAGTTCGGAGTGTGCCGAGGGCGAGTTCTGCGCCTTTGTGCTGGGCGAGTGCGGCGGGGAGGGCGTTTGCGAGGCGCTGCCCGAGGTCTGCACGGAGCAGGAGGAGCTCGTCTGCGGGTGCGACGGAGAAACCCACGGCAACCCCTGCGCGGCGGCGTCGGTGGGCGTGTCCATCGCGCACGAGGGGCCTTGCGACGGCCCGCCGGTCGACTGTGAGACCAGTGAAGACTGTGGTGATGGTGAGTTCTGCGAGTGTGTGGGGGAGGCGTGCGGAGGTGGGCAGTGCGTGTTGCTCCCGGAGGCTTGCCCCGACGTCTTTGACCCGGTGTGCGGGTGCGACGGTCGGATCTACAGCAATGATTGCGAGCGGCAGGGCGCCGGGGTGTGCCTCGCCGAGGGGGTTCTGTGCGAGGAGCCCGTCGAGCGCTGCCGCGGCAACCGCCAGTGCGGCGAGTTCGAGTTCTGTGACTTCGAGGCGGGCGCTTGTGGCGACGAGGAGCGGGGCGGGCTCTGCGCGCCGCGCCCCGAGGGTTGCACGCGAGAGCTTGCGCCGGTGTGCGGTTGCGACGGGGCGACCTACGGCAATGACTGCGAGCGCCAGCGGGCCGGGGTGTCGTTGGCTCATGAGGGCGAGTGCGACGTCGATCCGCCGGAGGGTTGCGAGGGCGATCTGGATTGCGCCTTCAGCCAGTATTGCGCCTTCCCGGTGGGCGTGTGCGGGGCGGAGCGCGGGGCGTGCGAGGCGCGCCCGATGGCGTGCGATGACGTTGAGGCGCCGGTGTGCGGTTGCGACGGGTTGACCTACGGCAATGACTGCGAGGCGGCCGCGCAGGGGATCTCGCTTGAGCGCAGAGGGGGTTGCGACGAGGACCCGCCGACGCGCTGCAGGGAGACGTCGCAGTGCGGGCGGGGTCAGGTCTGCCAGTTTGAGGACGGGACGTGTCGGGACGTCGATCGGGGCGGCGTGTGCGTCCTGCGGCCGGAGGTGTGTCCCCCGGTGATCCTGCCGGTGTGCGGCTGCGACGGTCAGACTTACAACAGCGCCTGCGAGGCTCTCCAGCTCGGCGTCGCTGTTGATCGCGAGGGGGCGTGCGAGGGCGAGCCTCCGGTGGCTTGTGAGGGGGTCGAGGATTGCGCTGATGGCGAGTTCTGCGAGTGCCAGGGTGACGCGTGCGGCGCGGGCCTGTGCGCCGAGCGCCCCACGGTCTGCACGCGGGAGCTTGCGCCGGTGTGCGGGTGCGACGGTCAGACCTTCAGCAATGACTGCCTGAGGCGGTCGTCGGGGACCTGCCTGCTGCACCGCGGCTCGTGTGAGGTCGATCCGCCGGTGGGCTGCGAGGGCGATCTGGATTGCGCCTTCAGCCAGTATTGCGCCTTCCCGGTGGGCGTGTGCGGGGCGGAGCGCGGGGAGTGCGAGGCGCGCCCGATGGCGTGCGATGACGTCGAGGCGCCGGTGTGCGGTTGCGACGGTCGGACCTACCGCAACGAGTGCCTCGCGGCCTCGCGCGGGATCTCGGTGGATCGCGAGGGGGCCTGCATCATCGAGCCGGTGGCCTGTCAGGAGGCGGCGCAGTGCGCCGAGGGTCAGTTCTGCCGCTTCGAGGCGGGCACGTGCGACGTGATCGACCGCAGCGGGCAGTGCGCCCCGACCCCGAGGTCGTGCCCGGACACCGTCGAGCCGATCTGCGGTTGCGACGGGGTGACCTACAACAACCCCTGCCTCGCGTTCCAGGCGGGCGTGTCGGTCGCGCACCGTGGGGCTTGCGAGGAGCCTGGGGAGGTCTGCAGGGCCAACGCGGACTGCGGCAGTCGGGAGCGTTTTTGCGAGTTCGAGGCCGGGACTTGCGACGTCAGGGAGCGCGCGGGGGTGTGTGAGGTGCGGCCGAGGATCTGCCCGGACCTGCGCGCCCCGGTGTGCGGCTGCGACAACGTGACCTACGGCAATGACTGCGAGCGCAGCGCGGCGGGCGCAGCGCTGGATCACGTCGGCGAGTGTGGGCGCTGAGGCCTCGGGTCCCGCCCCGGTTCTTTGTTTCAAACCGGGGTGGGACGTGTTAGGTGGTGAGCTTCGCGGGGCGCGGTGACGTCCCTTGAGAAGGGGGCGCGCGCGCCCAGCCTGGAGGGGCCGATGGGCTCAGAGGATGACCGCCTTGTCTGGATCGATCTCGAGATGACCGGGCTGGACGCAGAGGTCTGCTCGATCATCGAGATCGCGACCGTCGTGACCGACTCCGATCTCCAGATCGTCGCTCAGGGCCCGGTGCTGGCCATCCACCAGAGCGAAGAGCTGCTGGAGGCGATGGACGACTGGAACACCCGCCACCACACCCGCAGCGGGCTGATCGACCGGGTGCGCCAGTCCAAACTGTCGATGGCCGAGGTCGAGGCCCAGACGCTGGACTTCGTCAAGCAGTGGGTCTCGCAGGGGGCCGCGCCCCTGTGCGGGAACACGATCTGGCAAGACAGGCGCTTCCTGATCAAGTACATGCCGGCGCTCAACGACTACCTGCACTACCGCAACATCGACGTCTCCAGCATCAAGGAGCTCGTCTATCGGTGGTACCCCCCGGCCTTCTACCCCCCCTCGAAGGCCAAGACCCACAAGGCGCTCGACGACATCCTCGAGTCGATCGATGAGCTGCGCTTCTACCGCAAGCACCTCTTCGTCCAGCACGGCCCTCCCTGAGCCGCGCCGGGCGCAGGCCCGCCCACCGGCCCTCGCCGCCCTGATTTTCGGAGGAGCGCGCAAGGGGCTTGACCTGAAAGGGTGTTCCGGTACAAGCTGGGTGGGTCTGCGTGTGTGTGCGGAGCCTGCTCTGAATGTCCTTTTTGACGCAACTCGATCTCTTCTCGACGGGCGGTCGTCGCCCTTTGGATCGCCGGGCGGAGCCCCTGGACGTCTACGCGGTCTTTGACCGGGCCGAGGAGGCGCTGCTGCGCCGCCTGGAGGGCGGCGCGGGGGCGGTGGGCGCCGACGGCGTCAAGCTCCTCCATGAGCTCATCGGGCTCTTGTGTGACCACGCGCTGCGCGTCGCGCGCCAGGAGGGCCTCGGCGTCTGGTACGCGGGGCGGCGCAGGGCCAGCTCGATCGAGCTGCGGTCGATCGCCAGGGGGGTGGCGCGGCAGGCCGCAGCGACCGAGGGGGGGGTCTACGCGGAGGTGTCGCGTCGCGGCGGCTTCGTGACGGCCTTGCTGGACTTCTTCAAGGAGTGCCGCGAGGGCAATGCGAGCGCCGGGGTGCTCCAGGAGTTCGTGGTCTGGAGCGTCCAGCAGGGCGCCGAGGGGGACAGAACGCGGGCGCATCGGATGTCGGAGCTCGGGCGCCTCTTCGCGCTCTACGAGGAGGCGCTGGCGGGCGCGGGGCTGCTGGACGAGGGGCTGGTGCTGCGGGTGGCGCTCGACGCGCTCAAGGATCACCGCGTCTCGCTGCCCGTGGCGCTGCGCCGGCCGCAGGTGCGCTTCCTGGACATCTACGACTGGAGCCCGATCCGGGTGGACATCGCGCGGGAGCTGGCCCGCCGCCTCAAGGCCGAAGGCCAGGGCCGGGCGGAGGACAGCGTCGAGATCCATCTGCCCTATGACTTTGATCGGCCAAGCATTTTTCATTACCTGGAGCCCATCCTGCGGCAGATCGAGTCCCTGGAGGGGGAGTCGCTGACGCTGCGCTGGCAGACGAGCGACACGACGGCCTGGTCGGGTCCGCTGCCGAGGCTGGCCGAGTCGGTGTGGTCGGCGGCGGATCTGGCGGGGCTGGGGGGGACGTCGCGAGGTGGCGCGCAGATCGAGGGGCTGGGGCCGGAGGTGCTGCGGGTGATCAAGGCGCCCGGGCCGAGGCGTCAGGCGCGGGCGGTGGCGCGTCGGGTCAGGGATCTGATCGCCTCGGGGGCGACGCCGGACGAGATCGTCATCGCGCCCAGGGCGCTCGACGAGGGGCTCGATGAGCTGTGCGTGGCGCTGGACGCCTACGGGGTGCCCTGGCATTGCCGGCGCGGGGTGCCGCTGCTCTCCTCCTCTCCGGCGCGGCTGTTGATGTCGGTGGTGCGGCTGGTGCTGGACAACTTCCCTCGCGAGCCCTTCATCGAGGTGATGTCGAGCCGGCTGGCGGGGGGGCGGACGGCGGGGCGCGCGCTGGCGCTGGCGCGCCTGCTCAGAGACGCCGGTGTGCGGGACGATCTGTCGGCGACGGGATCGGGGCGCAGCGCCTACGAGGAGCGGCTGGAGGCCCTGCGCGGCCTGATGACGCGGCGCCTGGAGCGGGCCAGGGTCCGGCGAGAGCGCGAGGGGGCGTCCTTGCCCGAGGACGCGATCGCGCTGGAGGCGCACCCGGAGGTGCTGCGGATCCTGGATCTGTGCGACAGGGTGCTGTGGCTGCGGTGGACGATAGGCGAGCACCTGCCGATGCGCCGTCGGCTGGTTTCGGAGCACGCCAGGGGCTTGAGGGCGCTCCTGAGCACGCTGGAGGTCAGCAAGAGGGCGGCTCGGGGGGCGGAGGGGTCGCCGGAGCAGCCCGGGCTCGACCGGGTCGGGTCGAGGCTCCTCGCGGTCACCGCGCGGGATCAGCGGGCGCAGCGGCTGATTGATCTGGTGCTCGACGATCTGTCCGAGGGCGTTGATCGTGCCGACGGCGTCGATCGTGCCGACGGCGTCGATCGTGCCGACGGCGTCGATCGTGCCGACGGCGTCGATCGGATCGACGATGTCTCCGACGGCGTCTCCGACGGCGTCTCCAGGCCGCCTCCCGTCGAGGTCGACGAGGGGTCGCTGGTGACCTTGGGCGACTTCTACGAGATCCTGACCCACACGCTGGGCGAGCTGACGCTCCAGCAGGGCGGCGCCCGCGGCGGCAGCGTGCGGATCCTGCCGATCAAGCACCTGGCGGGGGCCTCGGTGCCGCACGTGATCATCCCGGGGCTCAACCAGGGCAGCTTCCCGGCCACCTTGCGCTCCAGGCCGCTGCTCATCGACGAGGACAGGCTGGCCTTCGGGCGCTTCGAGGCTGCGCGGCGGCGGCTCCACGGGCGCGACGAGCTGCGCATGTCCTTCCCGCTGCAGTGTCTCCCCTACGAGCAGGACGAGGGCGGCGGGGGGGCGCCGGTGCCCGCGCGGCAGTCCGAGGAGGTGCTGCTCTTCATCTTCGGGCTCTCGGCGGCGCAGGAGACGCTGACCTTGACCTGCTCGACGCTCGACGGCTCGGGGCGCTCCAGCGTCCAGTCGGTCTTCGTCGACGAGGTCCTGCGCCGCGTGCCCGAGGCGCACCTGGCCCAGGTCGTCGAGCAGGAGGTCCTCGACCCCGTGCCCCCCGCGGCAGCCTGCGCCTCGCCCTGGGAGCTGGTCTGTCGCTATCAGTTGACGGCGCGCGGGGATGGGATCGTGATCGGGGCGCCCTCGGCGGCGCTGGCCGCGATAGGCCAGCGGCTGGCGGTCGCCGGGGTGCCGATGGGGTCCATCGATCGGGCCGCGCAGGTCGAGCGGGCGCGCCACCGCATGAGCGCGGTGGCGATCCACGAGGCGCACGCCGCCCTGGAGGCCGAGCCGCTGGCGGCGTGGTGCGGCGAGGTGGGGGAGGTCCACGGGGCCTGGCTGAGCGAGGCGCTGGGCTTCGACGGGCGGGCGCCGCTGACGGCCGGGGCGCTCAACGCCTTCGGTATCTGCCCGCAGCGCTTCATGTTTGATCGGCTCCTGGGGCTTCGGACGACGCGGCAGGTGACGCAGGACGTCTCGGCGCTCGATCGCCACCAGGCCGTCCATCGGCTCCTTGAGGTGGCCTACGAGGCGCTGGAGGGCTCGGGCCTGCTCCCGCTCGGCGGCGCCGACGAGGCGCGGCAGGCCGAGGCGCTGGGGGTGGCGCTGGCGGCCATGGCCGAGGAGATGGAGGGGCTCGAAGAGCTCAGCTCGCGCGCGCACCCGCTCTTGTGGGCGCAGGTCCGAAGGGAGTGCGAGGCGCTGGTGCACCAGCTCATCGCCCGGGAGCAGGATGTCACGCCCAGCCGTCAGGTGGCGCTGCCCTGGCGCTACGGGGCCGAGCCCTTCGGGGTAAGGGCGGCGGGTCTGGCGCCGGGGCGAGAGACGTTGAGGGTGGAGCTGGCCGCCGGGCTGGTGGTGAACCTGGCGGGCCGCGTCGACAGGGTGCTGCTTGGGGAGTCACTGGGGCAGGACAAGCTGGAGTTGATCGAGTATGGGGCCTCGGCGCTGTCGAGCTACGAGCGGCGGCTGGATGAGCGGCGGCTTTTGACGACGGACTTTGGCCTGTCGCTCTCGATGCTGGCCGTGGCCGAGGGGCTGGTGCCGGCGCTTCAGCGTCGGGGGGCGCTCAAGGGCGAGGTGATGGTCACGGCGCGCTACGAGAGCTTGATGGAGGGCAAGACGACGCGGCCCCTGGTGGGGGAGGTCGGCGGCATCGGCTTCGAAGAGGATGAGGTGCGTCGGGCGCGGGAGGAGATCGCGGCGCAGATCGTGCGGATGCGGCTGGGCAGCTACCCCTTCGCGACCCGCGACTGCGGGCACTGTGACCTGCACCCGGTCTGCCGTCGCGGGACCTGGCCGGAGGGCGAGGGGTGAGAGATGAGATTATCGAGCACGGCCGGCGGCTGGAGGCGCTGGTGCGAGAGGGCCGCAATGCGATCGTGCGGGCCAGCGCCGGGACGGGGAAGACCTACAGCCTGGTGGCCACCGTCGTGCACCTGCTGGCGGGGCTGGGGCGGGGTCGGGCGCCGGTGATCCCGGGGCGGATCTGCGCGATCACCTTCACGGAGAAGGCCGCGGCGGAGATGCAGTCCCGGGTGCGCGACAAGGTCGCGTCGCTGGCCGAGGATCCCGCCGGCGACGCGCTGCTGTGCGGCAGCGCGGAGGCGTCGGGGCTGCCGCTGCCCGACGCGGAGCACTGGCGGCGGGTGCACCGGGATCTGGGCGCGATGGCGATCACGACCTTCCACGGCTTCTGCGCCCAGATCCTGCGGGAGTACCCCGTGGAGGCCGGGGTGGAGCCGGGCTTCGGGCTGGCCGACGAGCTGCTGTCCGAGACGCTGCTGTCCGAGACGGTCGAGAACGTCATCTACGAGCGCCTCGCCCGCGGCGACGGCGCCTGCCTTCGGGCGCTGCGCGTGCTGCCGATCCGCGACGGCGCCCACGGCGCGGCGCTGATCGACTTCGTCGGCAAGGTGCTCCGGCGCATGAGGGAGGACGGGCTGAGCGCCGAGGCGCTCATCGCCCGGCACCCCCGACCCGAGCCCGAGGTGCTGGCGGCCGAGCACCGCCGCAGGCTGCACGAGCTCAAGACCCAGCGCGCCATCCTGCTCGGCCTCTGGGGCAAGCTGGATCCGAAGGCGATGGCGCGCGGCGGCCCCGCCGACAGGGCGCTCCTGGCGGATCTGAGGGCCTTCGCGGCGCAGGCCGAGGGGCTGGCGGCCGAGGTCGAGGCGCTGGCCCCCGAGGCGCTCGGCGATCACCTCGACGCCGTGGTGCGCTACGTCCGCCCGATCCGCAAGCGGGCCAGGCAGGCCCAGATCCTGGGCCGCAGCCGGCAGTTCCAGATCTTCAGCCTGCCGACCTTCCAGGATCAATACCTGGAAAAAATGCTCCAGCACGCGGCGGTGCTCCTGCGATCGGATTTTCTTGATATTCTACAGGAGGTTGAGCGCCGCTATTCGAAGCGGAAGCGCTCCATGGGGGTGGTGGACTTCACCGATCTGCTCATCCTGGCCCGGGACACGCTGCGCGGCGCTCTGGAGGTGCGGCGCAACCTCAAGCGGCGCTTCGAGATGCTGCTCGTTGACGAGTTCCAGGACACCAACGATGTCCAGCTCGACATCGTGGTGATGCTCGGGGAGGCCATCGGCGACGAGGTGGGCGTGCGGGCCGGCGAGCAGGCGCTCGACAAGGTGACGCTGGCGCCGGACAGGCTCTTCCTGGTCGGGGACCCGAAGCAGTCGATCTACAACTTCCGCGGCGCCGACGTGGCGGTCTACCTGAGCGTCACCGAGCGCCTGTGCAAGGAGCTGAAGGTCGCCAGCTCGCACGCGCTTCAGGTCAACCGCCGCTCGCTGCCGGGGCTGATCGCCTTCGGAAACCGCTGGTTCAAGGAGGTGCTCGGGATCAAGGATTTGGGCGACGAGGTCGCCACGGTGCGCTTCGAACTGGATGACGTGTTGATCGCGCACAGGGAGGGCGACCAGGGCCCGTCGGTGGAGTATCTGGCGGTGGCGCCGAAGTCGCCCCCGGAGGTGGAGGCCGCGGCGGTGGCCCGCTGGATCGAGCTTCAGGTGCAGGGGGGGCGCAGGTGGGGCGACGTGGCGATCCTGATGCGCCAGTTTCGCAACCTGTCGGCCTTCCAGGACGCGCTGCAGCGGCGCCAGATCCCCTACTTCGTCGTCAAGGGCCGAGGGTTCTACGGCTGCCCCGAGATCCGCGATCTGCACCAGGCCCTCAAGCTGCTGATCGATCCTGAGGACGGGATCGCGCTGGTGGCTGTCCTGAGGTCGCCGCTCTTCTTGATCAGCGACGAGGGCTTGATCTGGCTTCAGCGGCTGTCCAGAGGCCGCGAGCGCAAGCCGCTGTCGCTCCAGGCGGTGCTGGAGGTGGAGGCCGGGGCCAAGGAGGGGATCTCCGAGGCGGATCTGGAGGGGCTCGGGGCCTTTGCGGCCATCACCCGCCGCTTGATGGCGGAGGCCGACAGGCTGGGGCCGGGGGGGCTGCTGGAGTCGCTGGTGGAGCTGACGCGCTACCGGGAGAAGCTGGCGGGGACCTTTCGAGGTCGGCAGAAGATCGGCAACGTGGAGAAGCTCATCGAGCTGGCCGAGGCCTACGAGCGCTCGACCCACGGCCACCTGTGGGGCTTCGAGCGGCGCCTGAGCGGCCTGATCGAGCGCGAGCCCCGCGAGCCCGAGGGGCAGGTGGTCGAGGAGAGCGCCGACGTGGTGCGGATCATGACGGTGCACCAGTCCAAGGGCCTTGAGTTTCCCCTCGTGGTCGTGCCGGAGCTGCACGCGATGACGGGCCGACGGCTGAGCTCCGAGCCGGTGATCTACGAGCGGGGCCACGGCCTCCAGGCCAGGATGCGCGTGCGGCACATGGGCCAGCCGCTGGCCGATCTGAAGACGGAGTCCTACGACGCGCTCAGAGAGGCGGCCAAGGCCAGGGAGGACGCCGAGGAGCGACGGCTGGTCTACGTGGCGCTGACGCGGGCGCGGGACAGGGCGTGGCTCTCGGGGCAGGGCATGGCGCTGGGGGAGGACGGCGGCCGCAGCGAGGTGCTCAAGGAGAACCCGCTGACGACCTTGCAGACCCTCGTGGCGCTGGACGATCCGGTGATCCTGGCGCATAGCCGCGAGCGCTTCCTGGGGGAGCTGATGGCGCCGGGCGTGGGCGCCGAGGTGGCCTCGTCGCGCTCGATCGACGGCGAGGCCACAGGGGCGACGGAGGGCTCGTCGGGGTGGGAGGCGGCGATGGCGCGCAGCTTCGGCCATGGGGAGGCCCCTGCGCGCTCCTGTCCCACGGTCGCGGTGACCCAGCTCGGGGACCTGCACCGCTGCCCTCACCGCTATTACCTGTGGTATATCGAGGGCTTGCGCGACGAGGATCGCGGGGCCGACGACGCCCGCGAGTGGGATCAGGCCGGCAGCGAGGGGAGCGTGGCGATCCTGGATCAAGGCACGGTCGCGCACGCGGCGCTGGAGCGGCTGGACTTTGACCTCTACGAGCGCTCAAGCGCGGCGGGCCGGGCGCGGCTGCTGCGCGAGCAGCTGCACGCCCACGACATCTGGATGGGGGAGGGCGAGATCGCCGAGGTGACCTCGGCGCTGGCTGGATTCTTGAATGAATCCGGGTCTTTGTCGATGCTGGCTGCGGCGCAGCGCCAGGGCCGGCTGGCCCGCGAGGTGCCCTTCCTGGTGCGGGTGGGCGACGATCGAGCGGCGGTCACGCTCCGGGGGCAGATCGATCTGGTGGTTCAGGACGAGGGCGGCGGCTGCGCGGTGCTGGATTACAAGTTCAGCCGCCGTCCGGCCGAGGGCCTCGGCCCCCACCTCTTCCAGCTCAAGACCTACGCGCTGGCGGCCCAGATGCTCTTCGGTCGAGGGGGCGAGGGCTGGTCGGGGGGCGTCGTGTTCCTCAAGGAGCCGGGCGCCGGGATCGAGTTCGTCCACGGCGACCTGGACGATCTGGAGGAGTTTCGAGGCGGCCTGCCGGGGCTGGCGCGTCGGCTCGCCGAGGGTCGCCAGGGCCACCGCTGGCCGCGCCAGACCCACGAAGGCAGGCCTCGCACCTTGGAGATGTGTGAGGCGGAGGGGTGCGCCTTCAGAGGGCGGTGCTTCGGCCAGGGTCGGGGTGAGGTTTGCGCGCCACCGCGCGACCCTTTAGTCTGACCCTCGGTGATGGCACCCTGAAGATGAGGTGGCGGGCGCGTTTCATGAACCAAACCCCCCCTGGTGTGTCCGGAGCGCTCTGCTGGGCGCTCTCTTCCTGTCTCGCTCTGGCGGCCCTGGGCCTGTCGTCGTGCAACAGCGCCGTCGGGATCGACGGGGAGCGCTTCGTGCCGGGCAAGGGATCTTGTCCGCCCAACGCGTGCGGGGGCTGCGATGATCTGGAGGGCGCGCCGGGAGACGCGTGCGGGTCGTGCGACTCAGGGCGCCTGGTCTGTCGGGGAGACAGGGAGGCGCTGGAGTGCAGCGGCGATCTGGGCCAGGAGGCGCTCAACGCCTGCGGCGGGTGCGGGGTGCTGGTCGGGTCACAGGGGGACGCCTGCGGGACGTGCGGGCTGGGCGCGCTGACCTGCGATGGCGCGGGCGAGCTGGTCTGCGGGAGAGATCTGGGTCCGGGTGTCCTCAACGCGTGCGGGGGCTGCGACGATCTGGAGGGCTCGCCGGGAGACGCGTGCGGGACGTGCGGATCAGGTCGCCTGACCTGTCGGGGGGATCGAGAGGCGCTGGAGTGTGTCGGCGATCTGGGTCAGGAGGCGCTCAACGCCTGCGGCGGGTGCGGGGTGCTGGTCGGGGCGCAGGGGGACGCCTGCGGGACGTGCGGGCTGGGCGTCCTGGCTTGCGACGACGCGGGCGGGCTGGCCTGCGCGGCGGATCCGGGTCAAGACGCGCTCAACGCGTGCGGGGGCTGCGATGAGCTGGAGGGCGCGCCAGGAGACGCGTGCGGGACGTGCGGATCAGGTCGCCTGACCTGTCGGGGGGATCGAGAGGCGCTGGAGTGTGTCGGCGATCTGGGCCAGGAGGCGCTCAACGCCTGCGGCGGGTGCGCGCCCTTGCCCGGCGAGCCAGGGGGGCAGTGCGGGCAGCTGGCTTGCCTTGGGATCTTCGAGTGTCGGGGGCTTGAGACGCTGGTCTGCGAGGGGATCGCCGTCAACGACTGCGGCGGCTGCGGCGAGCTTGAGAATGAGCCGCTGGCGCCCTGCGGCGCCTGCCAGGACGGGACCTTCATCTGCGCGACCCCGGACGCGACGATCTGCAATGGCGCCACCGAGGCCAACGCCTGCGGGGGGTGTGCCCCGCTGCAGGGAGCCCCGGGAGATCCCTGCGGGTTGTGCGATTCGGGTCGGCTCGTTTGCGCCGGGGGCGGCGAGGGGCTGGAGTGCGTGGGTGAGGGGGGGGAGGAGCTGGTCAACCTGTGCGGAGGGTGCGGGGTGCTGGACATGACGCCGGGGTTGCCCTGCGACCCTTGTGGTCTGGGTCGGGTGGTCTGCGACGGCCCCGAGGCGGCGATTTGTGCGGTGGTCTGCGCCGAGAACTTCGTCCTCGTCGAGCCGGGGGTCTTCGCGATGGGATCGCTGGCCAACGAGCCGGGTCGGATCGCCAATGAGGAGGTGCGGCGGGACATCACCTTGACGCGGCACTTCATCATTCAAGAGACCGAGGTGACCCAGGCGCAGTGGCGGGAGGTCATGGGGACGGACCCCTCGTTGATCGAGGGGTGCGACGCGTGCCCGGTCGAGCGGGTCAACTGGTGGGACGTCTGGGAGTACCTCAACCGGCTCTCGGACAGGGACGGGCTGACGCGCTGCTTTGAGCCGGTCGGCTGCGTCGGGGCCGTCGGGACGGGCTGCGATCTGGGAGACACGACGTGCAACGACAGGTTTGACTGTACGGCCGACGTGGAGCTGGACCTGGACTGCAACGGTTGGCGGCTGCCGACGGAGGCCGAATGGGAGTACGCCGCCCGCGCCGTCACCGCGACGATGACCTACGGCGGCGATCTGACGATCGCGACAGGCTGCACCCCCGAGTCTCGCGATCCCGCGCTCGATCCCATCGGCTGGTACTGCCCCAACGCCACCGTGCCTGGCCCTCAGGCTCGACCCCAGCCGGTGGGGGGGAAGCTGCCCAACGCCTGGGGCCTGTACGACATGCTCGGCAATGTCGACGAGTGGGTCTGGGATCGGCACGGGAGCGCGGTCCCGCCAGAGACCGTCGATCCGACGGGCATCGGCGGGGACGGCAACCGCCTGCACCGCGGGGGCAACTTCGCCGATCCCGCCCAGCTTTGCCGGGCGGCCTCGCGCGACAAGCACAACCCCAAGGATCGCCGCTACGACGTCGGCTTCCGGCCCGTCCGCACGGTCGTCCTGGCCCCCTGAACGCACAAGGGGGATCGGCGGGTCGACTTCGTTGCAGGACACGGAGAGATCGGCGAATCAGCAGAGATGACGGACACTTCGGGATCGGCGGGTCGACTTCGTTGATGTGATCTGCACGTTGACGGTCCACTCCCCCTCCTGTCCTCCCCCGAGAGGCACTGCCTCCGCTTCGCAAGAGGGAGGGACGCTCGTATTACGGGCAAGGGGAGATCGGCGAGTCGACTTCGATGACGGACAAGGGGAGAGCGGCGAGTCGACTTCGATGGTGCGATCTGCACGTTGACGGTCCACCCGGGCTTGCGCCCGGGCCTACATTTTGTCCAGGGACGCCCCTGCGGGGCTGGCGACGGGCCTTCAACAATCGAGGGACAGACCCTCTCAAGGTCGCTCGATGTCTGCCCCTTTCCTTCTGCTGTGAACTCGACCCTGGGGACACGCCCCACGAAGGCTGACACCCCGTCGCCAGCCCCGCCGGATGGCGGGGCGACCCAGGACAAAACCCAAGGCCCGGGCGGCGATGGCGGCCCCGAAGGGGTCGCCGAGTGAGCCCGGGTGGACCGTCAACGTGCAGATCGCATCAACGAAGTCGACTCGCCGATCCCGACGTGACCGACAACGAAGTCGACTCCCCGATCCCGACGTGTGCGTCGTCGAAGTCGACTCGCCGATCTCGACGTGACCGACAACGAAGTCGACTCGTTGATCTCGACGTGCCCACCAACGAAGTCGATTCGATGATCCCTCCTTGTCCGTCAACGAAGTCGACTCGATGATCCCTCCTTGTCCGTCAACGAAGTCGACTCGCCGATCTCTCCTTGCCCATCAACGAAGTCGACGCGCCGATTCCGACGTGACCGTCAACGAAGTCGACTCGCCGATCTCCCCTTGTCCACCACCGAAGTCGACTCGCCGATCCCGACGTGACCGTCAACGAAGTCGACTCGTCGATCCTGACGTGCCCGTCAACGAAGTCGACTCCGATGGTTGGACACGCGGTCCTTGCGGCGACCGACGAGCGAAGGACAAGTCGATCGCGATCGGCGCCTTGTCGGAGGGGCGCGGGGGGAGGGCGACGTGTCGGGGATCGACAGCGCCTGGTTGACCCTGCCGAGCGCTTGGGCTAGACAGACACCCCGACTGCCAGACGCCCAGAGGGCGTTGATCACCAGGACCCCAGCCCCGAGCCAAGCCATGAAGAACTCGCTGCTTCGCCTCGCCCTGATCCTCTCCTTGTCCGCCCTCGGGCTCTTTGCCGTCGGATGCGCGGACGACGCCGCCGATCCGGCCGGCACCCCCGAGCCCGAGGGCCAGCCCGAGGCGCAGCCCGAGGGGCAGCCTGAGGGTCAGCCTGAGGGTCAGCCCGAGGGTCAACCCGAGGGCCAGCCTGAGGGCCAGCCCGAGGCTCAGCCGGAAGGCCAGCCGGAAGGCCAGCCCGAGGGTCAGCCCGAGGGCAACCCCGGCCCCAACGGCGACTGCCTGGAGAACCTGACCTACGTCGGCCAGGTCTTCCCGGGCGAGGACGGCGACGTGCCCAACCCCAACGGCGGCGTGCCGAGCTTCACCCCCTTCACCAACGACGCGGGCCTCGGCGCGCTCTGCGGCCAGATCCCGATGCTGGGCGAGGGCATGGACAGCGTCGATCTGCCGGTGAACCTGCAGGTGACCGGGGCGACGGTGGTGGCCTCGTCCTTCAACTCGGCCAACCAGCCCGTCCCCCGCGCCAACCGCGAGTTCTGGCTCGCGGACGCCAACTGCGCCGTCAAGGTCTTCTTCTTCGCCGAAGGGGTCGCCAACCACACGCCTTTCAACATCAAGGTCGGCCAGAAGGTCAGCGTCAACGTCACCCAGATCTCCAACTTCCGCGGCATCCCCGAGATCACCGGCGTCGCCGAGGGCTCCTGGTCGCTGGTCAGCGAGAACAACCCCGTCTTCATCGACGACCGCACCGGCGGCGCCATCAACACCACCGACGTCAACAAGCTCATCCGCGTCACCGGCACGCTCGTGGACGCCGGCACGGCCTGCGGCGATCCCAGCCTCTGCTACCAGTTCGACTTCGGCGGCGCCACCGACGTGATCCTGCGCAGCCGCCCGAGCATGTTCATCGACATGAGCCAGGGCTCCTGCGTCACCTTCGTCGGCCCCGTCGGGGTCTTCAACGGCCAGGCCCAGCTCGACGTGGGCAACTTCACCTGGTTGGCCGACAGCAACATGCAGTAAGGCCCGACCTTCGCGGCCAGACCTCGCCTTGATGTTTGAAGTCTGCGCGGCTCCTGCGTAGACTTCAGCGGCGCGGTCTGGCGCGCGACTCGACGGAACGACGACAGCGGGGTGAGCCATGCGACCAAGGGCAATCAGAGCGATAGGCATCATCCTGGCGTTGGGCGCGGCGCTCGCCCTCGGGGCCTGCGTCGATCCTCGCGAGGATCCGCTCTCCGGCGAGGAGATCTGGGGCACCGGCGACGCGCCGGAGCCGGCGGCCGCCCAGATCGATTACAGAGAGCGCCGCGATGGCGCCGGCTACGGCCTGCCCAGGCCGGGTCAGAAGGGGATCGCGGATCTGATCGCGCTCTTCCCCACCGAGGAGGCCGGCTTCAACGACCCCGACATCTTCGCGGCACCCGGGGTCTTCGACGGCCCTGGCGCCTTCCAGTGCCGCGGCGGCAGCCCGAGGGTCGTCAACGAGCTCCCCATCGAGATCGAGGCCGTCGTCACCATCTACCCTCGCCAGTACATGAAGGTGACGGTCTGCGGCCAGGACGAGCGCCATTACGGCTCGTTCACGCTGGAGGACGACACGGGCGGGATCGTGGTGCTGCGCGACAGCCGCGTGACGCCCTGGTCCTACGGCGATCGGGTCAAGGTCAAGGTCAACGCGCTGATGTTGACCTTCGGCCGGGATCTGGACACCCGCGCGATCCTGCTCTCCGACATCGAGCCGGCCCCCCAGGCCATCGAGGGCGGGCAGGTCATCAAGCCCATCTTCTTCGAGAAAAAGTCCGAGCCCTTCACGGCCGCCGACGCCTCGCGCGTCAAGCAGATCGAGGGCTTCGTCCACATCCAGCCCACCAACGATAACTTCGGCTCCCTGGTCCTGACCAGCACGCCCATTCCCGTCGGCGTCGGCGGCCAGACCTTCCAGGGCGAGGCGCTCCAGTGCGTCCGCTCCTGCGAGTTCGCCTGCCAGCAAGGCCCTTGCGAGTCCGCGCTGGTCTGCGGGGACGCCTGCGCCGAGGCCTGCCTGCGCCTGGGCGGCACCTCGGTGTCCAACGACGCGCTGCCGAAGTGCTGGATGGTGGGCGTCGACTCCGAGCTCCAGCGTCGCGGCTTTTTCCCCAGTGTTGGCGCTCGTTTGCAGATTCGAGGCCCCGTCGTCAACAACTTCGATCGCGCCATGTGGCTGCTGGATCTGGGTCAGGTCCAGGAGCTGGACTGAACCCCTCTCTTCGGGTTCGGAGATGACCGACGGGCTGGTTGGGCGCGTTGAGCGCCATGGGTCGGCGCGCCCGCCGACAACACCCACCCGTCGGGATCGGTGTGCCCGCTCACGGCGCCGACCCATCGAAACAAAGGCGGCCGATCGTCGGCCCCGGGCTTGAACGCGGCGGGCTTCCTCGTGTAAGAGCAAGGGCAATTTGCCCGAGGACAATCTGCCCGAGGGCAATCTGCCCGAGGGCAATTTGCCCGAGGTCTGCGGACACAGGCGGCAGAGTGCGCGGCGGCGCAGCCAGAGCATCAGTTGAGTACCGATTGGAGGGTGGCATGAGACGAGCAATCCCCGGATCCCTTGCTGTGAGCGCCTCCCTGGTGCTGACGTGGATGTCAGCGGCCAGCCTCGCGCAGGCGCAGTCTGGCGGAGGTCTGTCGGTGGGCAACCCCGAGGCGGGCTCAGGCAGCGCGGACCCGGACAAGCCCGCGGCGCTGGAGACGGAGTTCACGCTGCGCAGCGAGTTCCACGCCTACGACAACCTCGATCTGCGCCTGCTGGACGAGAGCAGCGACCAGTCCATCATCGACTCGGACGACGTGCACAACTTCGCCTACTCCTCGATCAGCGCCTTCGTGGGCTATCAGGTCAACGACGAGGTCCGGGTCAACGTGGGCCTGGGACACAACGGCCTGTGGGGCGAGGATCAGATCGGCGGCGAGGCGGAGCTGTCGGGGGCGCTGGCCTTCTCGAATTTGACGATCCTGTACACGCCGATCAAGAGCGAGAACTTCACGCTGACCTTCTCGGCCGGCCGCCAGCCCTTCACGATCGGTGGGGTGCCGCGCGACTACATCTTCGACGACATCCTCGACGCCCTGGTGGTCACGGCGGACTTCGGCGCCGGCGGCGCGCTGCGGGTGCTGGCGATGGACTACTTCACCAACCACGACTTCCCCGACGCGGCCTTCGCCCGCTACATCAGCGGCCGGGAGACGATCTTCGGCCTCCGGGGCGACAGCTACACCCTGCGCTCCGGGGCGATCTACGAGAACGACAAGATTGTCGATGGTCTTGATGTCAAGGCCTACGTCTTCCACGCCGACATCGGCGGCGGCCCGGTGGGCGACTCGGGCGCGGACGTGAGCTTCGGCGGCACCCTGGGCAACTTCTCCGACAACGACTTCGTCAACCTCTTCGGCGCGCGCCTCTCCTACACCCTCAAGCCCGAGGACAGCGGCCTTGAGCTTCGCCTCTTCGGCGAGTTCGCCAAGTCCCAGGGCATCGACCGCAAGGAGGTCGTCGCCCGCGACGTCGAGATCTCGGGCAACGCCTTCGGCGCCGGCCTGGAGGTCTCCTTCAAGGTCACCGAGGACTTCAGCCTCGACCTCGCCGGCGACTTCTACAGCTTCGACGGCCCCGACTACGCCTCCGACGGCCTGGAGTTCGAGCGCGGCTTCGTCGGCTTCAAGGGCCGCCGGCTCGGCGGCCTGAACCTGGGTCGCTACGCAGGCTGGTACCCCGCGGCCCACACCAGCAGCAGCGGCGTCACCTTCTCTCCCCACGACATCGAGCGCGCCTCGGGCACGCAGATCATCCACGGCGGCCTGGGCGTGACGATGATCGGCACGAGCCTGCGGGCCGACCTGTGGCTGCTCTCCGACACCGGCTCGACCTTCCTGGACCCGAACAACCTCGACAACATCGACCCGCCCTTCGGCTACAGCCGCGAGGAGTTCTTCGCCGAGACGCGGCTGGGCAAGGGCCTCGGCACCGAGATCGACGTTCAGCTCAACCAGCAGCTCAACAAGGAGCTTGAGGCCTTCCTGGTCTACGGCGTCTTCTTGCCCGGCGAGTTCTACGAGATTGAGATCAACAAGGTCGCCGGCTCCGCCCTCGGCAGCCCGACCCCCGAGACCTTCTGGGCCCTGACGGGCGGGGTGTCGGTCACCTTTTAAGGGCCGCCGTTGGCCCTCGGAGGCCTGAGGCAGTATCGTGGGTGTGGCAGCGGGGTGTCGGTCACCTTCGAAGGGCCGTCGTTGGCCCTCGGGGCCTCGTGGCGCCAGGCCATGAGGGTCAAAGAGCTGGGCAGCGGGAGCAAGGACACGATGGACACGATCAGGCCAGGGAATCTCAAGCGGTGGCTGATGGGCGCGGCGCTGGCGGCGGCCCTCCTGCCAGCCTGCACCGGCGGGCCGATCGGCGACGAGCGTGGCCAGGGCGTCGGCTACAGGGCCGGGACCGAGCAGGACGGCTTCACCTCCAACGGGGAGCGCGGCAACGTGCTGATCACCGAGATCAACTGGGCCGGCAGCGTCACCGACGACGGGGTCCACGATCCGGGCGACATCTTCATCGAGCTTCAGAACAAGCACCCCCGGCCCATCCACCTGACCGGCTGGCAGCTCATCATCGAGGCCGGCTCGAACCACCCCGCGCACGCCAACCTGTCCCGCGACGAGCGCCCCAGAGTGACCTACGTCATCCCGCCGCGCGTCGGCGGCCAGCCCTTCCAGCCCAACGAGTACGTGCTCATCGCCGCAAAGAACACGGGCGCCTTCCGCAACGTCGACTACCTCATCCCCGACCTGAAGATCCCGCGCGACTTCTTCGAGATCACCCTGCGCGACGTCGACGACCGGCTCATCGAGCCGGCCGGCAGCGTCGAGCAGGAGGTCTTCGCCGGCAGCTTCGATCTGGTCACCGTCCGCTCGATGGAGCGCATCCAGCAGCTCTTCTCCAACGGCGGCGGCGGCGAGTCCTCCTGGCACAGCTACTCGTACAACGACTTCGACCCCGGCCACGCCGAGCGCGGCGAGTTCGTCGCGGAGGGCTTCAAGCTCTTCACCTTCGCCTCCCCGGGCAAGGCCAACAGCCCCGACTACAGCGGCAACACGTCCTCGGGCAGCTTCGAGTAGGAGGGAGGTGGAGATGCGGTCTTCCAATTTCAACAACAAGATCAAGCTCCTGGGCGCATCGGCGGTCGCGGTGATCGCGTCGCTGGCGGGCTGCGAGGGCCAGGCCCCGGACAAGGGGGAGCTCTTCAACCGCTTCGGGACGGTGACGACCGGCGATCCGGCGCTGGTCGGCGCGCTCGGGGTGGGGCCCGGCGGCAATGTCCTGACCAACGCCCAGGTCGAGCAGGAGGTGATCGCGGTGATCGCCTCGGCCCGGGTGCGCCTCCAGGTCGCCTTCGAGGATCTGGAGTCCCAGGCCGTGGCCCAGTCCCTCATCGACGCCCAGCGGCGAGGCGTGGACGTGCGGGTGGTCGGCGACGTCGACAGGCGCGAGCAGAGCGGCTTCAGGCTGCTGACGGACCCCGGCGCGGGCCTCAAGGACAACGGCGACGGGCTGCCCCCGGTGGTTTTTGGAGACGGCGCGCTGAGCTACAGCCCCGCGCCGACGACGGAGGTGGCCCGCAGCGGCGATCAGAACCTGATGACCCACAACTTCGTCATCGCCGACGACGTGCGGGTCTACAACCTGACCGGCGGCTTCATCGACGAGGGCCGCCCGGTCGCGCAGATCGGCTTTGACGCCATCAGCGAGGACATCGCCAAGGACTTCGGCGACGAGTTCAACCAGATGTACGGCGGCATGTTCGCCACCACCCTGAGCGCCTTCAACGGCCCGCTCAAGACCAACACCAACAGCCGCACCCACTACCCCAACGACATCGGCGACCTGGAGGTCTTCTTCGGCCCCCAGGAGCGCCTGATGAAGCGCCTGATCGACGACATCTACGGGGCGCGCGCGTCCGTCTTCGTCGTCACCGAGTCCTTCACCAACACCTTCGTCGCCGACGCGCTGCGCTACAAGGCCGAGAACGGCTTCAAGGTCGGGGTGGTGGTCAACCGCGAGAACCGCGACGTGCCCTTCAGCCGTGTCGACAACATCCGCACGCTCTTCGACGGCATCCGGGAGGGCCAGGGCGACGACACCCTGCCCGACCTGCGCCTGACCTCCGGCGTCCACCTCAACATGGTCATCATCGACGCCGAGCCCTCGCCCATCAACAAAGCGCGCTACAAGACCCGCGTCTACGTGCTCAGCGAGCCGATCCTGGAGTCGATCTCCTTCAACAACAACGGCGACGGCACCGAGGCCAGGCCCGCCGACGCCTTCTCCGACGCCAACATGTGGACGCTGACCCGCACGGCCGTGGCGCCCGAGCCCAACGTCGACCGCTTCATCAACCTCTTCGAGTTCCTGTTCAACCAGGGGGAGTGAGAGCATGTCCGATCATCGCCAGCACCCGATGTCCCTGATGAGCGCGCCGCTCTTCGCGCTGGCGGCGCTCTGCGCCCTGTCGGCCCTGCCCGGCTGCGTCGGCGAGCTCGACCCGGCCGATCTGGAGCAGGCCAGCAGCGGCCGCGTCCGGATCATCTTCAACAACACCGGCACCCGCGATCAGAACGGCGTCGACAACGAGATGGACGACATGACCATCCAGCTCATCGACCGGGCGCAGTCCACGATCGACTTCGCGATCATGGGCTTCTCCCGCGACGAGATCATCGACGCCATGGTCCGGGCCTACCACCGCGGCGTCCGGCTGCGCTTCGTCGGCGACGGCCGACACATGGCCAGCGGCACCGAGGGCTACCTCGTCATGGACGCCCTGAACGTCCCCATGATGGTCGGCAACCAGTACCACATCATGCACCACAAGTTCTTCATCGTCGACGACCGCTTCACGATCACCGGCACCGGCAACATCACCTCGACCGACTACAACCGCAACAACAACAACTACGTCATCATCGACTCGCCCGCCATCGCGGCCGACTTCACGGCCGAGTTCGAGCAGATGTTCGCCGGCCGCTTCGGCGCCTCGAAGCACAACATCGACAACGGCGAATTCTATCAGGTCGGCGACACCGGCGTTGAGGTCTTCTTCTCCCCCCAGGAGGACCCCATGGCCCGCATCCTCCAGTACATCCAGGAGGCTCAACGGACGATTCACTTCATGATCTTCGCCTTCACCAAGGATCAGGTCGGCTCGGCCTTCGTCGCCAAGCACCTCGAGTTCTCCCAGTACAACCAGTGCTGCGACCCGGCCACCCGAGGCCAGCTCTCCGGCGATCAGGCGGCCGAGTGCCAGACCCGCGTCGCCTGCGAGGAGGTCTTCGTGCGCAAGGAGGTCCGGGGCGTCGTCGACAAGAGCCAGCTTCACAGCAACGGCCCCTACCACGAGGTCTACCGGATGCTGCTCTTCGGCCTGGATCTGCGCCTGGACGGCAACGACAACAGCAACCTGCCCGGCGACTACCAGGCCGGCGGCGGCCGCCTGCACTCCAAGACCATGGTCATCGACGCCGGCACCCCCAACGCCAAGGCGCTGACCGGCTCCTTCAACTGGTCCTCCTCGGCCACCGTCGCCAACGACGAGACCTTCCTCGTCCTGCACGGCGAGCGCGCCGGCACCCTGACCGACGCGTTCTTCGAAACCCTCTGGGTGCGGGGCAAGCGCATCGGCGTCGACTTCGCCGGCCCCGGCGGCACCATCAACAAGGGCGACGTCCTCTTCAACGAGATCCACTGGGACGGCTGGAATGGCCGCAATGACTCCAGCGACTTCGGCGGCGACGACGTCTCCAACGACGAGTTCATCGAGCTGATCAACACCACCGACCAGCCCATCGACCTGTCCATGTGGACCATCGGCACCCGCGACGACTTCGTCATGGGCCTCTACCCCGGCACGATCATCGGCCCCTACGAGCGCTTCCTGATCGTCGATCACAACCTGAGCCCCTTCAGCGACGTCGTGCCGCAGGGCACCGACAGCGCCTTCCGGAACCCCGACTTCGTCATGAACACCGCCAACGATCAGCGCTTCCTGCGCCTGAACCTGCACAACGCCAGCTTCTCCATCCAGCTCCTCGATCCGCGCGGCAATGTCATCGACGTCGCCGGTGACGGCGGCCCCCCATTCACCGGCGGCCGACAGTCCGGCCAGGACGGCGTCATGCGCAACTTCTCCATGGAGCGCATCCACCCGGCCCAGGACGGCTCCAAGCGCGACGCGTGGCGCCAGTGCTCCGCCACCGAAGGCGGCGCCAACGTCAACGAGGACTTCAGGACCGTCATCATCGCCAGCCCCGGCGAGCCCAACTCCGCCTCCGCCTTCCCCAAGGCCGAGATCGACGGCTTCCGCGCCGCCCCCTGACCCCCCCCCGCTCGCTCGACTTCGTTGCATTTCAACAGAGCCACCCCATCCATCTCGACGTGCCCCTCGCGTGAGATCCCCACGCCAGCGGGAGCGCACGCGCTCGTCCAACGAGCCCCCTCGTGATCGTGGGAGGGTCATCCATAGGGTCAATAGACCTCGTTGATCTCAATCAACCCTGTTGATGGGCGCGCCAGATCCATCCATGGGGTGAAGAGACCCCAGTGATCTCCATCGGTTGGGTGGTTGGAGCGAGCGGTGCCGTCACCCGGCGAGCCCTTATCCGATAAGGGCGAGGCTGTCGTCGAGGCGGCTGGGGTCGTGGTGCAGGAGGCGGGTGAGGCCGGCGTCGATCCAGCGGCGGGTCGAAGTCAGGAGGCGTCGGGAGGGTCGGTGGAGGATCTCCCACTGGGCGGCCTCGCAGAGCAGGGCGGCGGCGTAGGTGCGGTAGAGGGACAGGGCGAAGGTGCGGGCGCCGCACTGGGCGCCTGCGGGATCGTCGCCGAGGGCGGCGGCGAAGCGGGCGATCTCGACGGCGGCCTGCTGGACGGCGGCGACGGAGGCGCGCAGCAGCGGGTGGGTGCAGGGCGCGAGGCGAGCGCGCAGGTCGGCCAGGAGGGCCTCCAGAGCGTCCTCGCGGGCGATGGCGCGCAGGGCGTCGAGGCTCAGGACGTTCGTGGTGCCCTCCCAGATCGGCAGCACCTGGGCGTCGCGCAGGAGGCGCGGCAGGCCGGTGTCCTCGACGTAGCCGGCGCCGCCGAAGGCTTCGAGGGCCTCGCTGGCGACGGCGACGCACTGCTTGCCGGTGCCGAGCTTGGCCAGCGGGGTCAGCAGCCGCCAGGTGCCCTGCTCGATCTCGGTGGCCTCGCCGCACTCCACCTTGCCGAGCAGCTCGGCCAGGCGGACGCCGACGGCCAGGCCGGCCTCGTACTGGACCTGCATGTCGGCGAGGGTCTCGACGTGGAGGGGGAGGGCGTCGAGGGGGTGGCCGAAGGCCTCCCGGACGCGGGCGTAGGCGCGGGACATCATGGTGCTGCGCGCCATGGACGAGATGGCGGCCGAGGTGTTGAAGTAGCGGGCGACGTTGAGCACCGAGGCGATCTTGCGCAGGCCCCCGTCGAGATCGCCGACGGGCTCGGCCAGGGCGCCGTCAAGCTCCAACTCGGCGGTCGGCAGCGCGCGGGTGCCGAGCTTGTCCTTGAGGCGGCGCACGGTCAGGCCGTTGGCCTGACCCTCGGCCCCCCAGGGCTCCAGGTAGAAGAGCGACAGGCCGCGGCTGCCCTCGGGGGCGCCCTCGGGGCGAGCCAGGGTCAGGGTGCACTCCGAGGTGGTCGCGGAGGTGAAGTACTTGGTCCCGTAGAGCCTCCAGACGCCGCCTTCGAAGCGGGCCACGGTGCTGGAGCGCCCCACGTCCGAGCCGCCCTCCTTCTCGGTCATCCACTGGCCGCTGGTCCAGGCCTGATCGGGATCGCGGGACATCAGGCGGGCGACGGCCCGATCGGCGAAGGGCTGGCCGGCGGCGTAGCGCCGCAGGGCCGTGACGGCGCCGTCGCTCATGGCCAGCGGGCATGAGAACTCGGCTGAGGAGGGCGTGTAGAGGTGCAGCAGCGCGAGCTGGTGCAGGCGCGAGCGCCACCCGTGTCGCCGCTCGTGGGGGATGGCGACGATCCCGGCCTCGGCGGCGACCCGGCCCATCGCCTTCCAGCTCGACGGCGTCTCGATGCGATCGATCCGGTGGCCGTAAGGTCCGTACTGCACGAGCCTGGGGGGGTTGTTCTCTGCGTGCTCGGCCAGCTCCAGAAGCTCCCCGGCGGCCATCATCCCCATCCGGTCCAGCGAGGGCGTCAGCTCGGCCAGCATCTCGGCGCCGAGCAGCCGCTCCAGGTGCAACTGGAGCGAGGGATCAAGCGCCCAGGTGTTCTCAAGCCGTGGGGGATTTTGAAAGAAGGTCATCGTCGATCCTCTCGGGCTCGGGCTGCATTGGGGCGCGCTCATTATAGAGCACAGGGGCGTGGTCGATTCAAGCGCGGCCTTCGGGCGCCCAGAGATGATCAGCGCGGCGAGGCCAGATGTGCGCTATGATCGGGCCTCGGGCGCGCCGAAGCCGGCGCGAGGGTCACAGGCGTCCTGCGAGCGCGGGGGCGACGAAGGAGGGGCGGGGATGAGGCAACACCTGGAGGAGTTCGAGGTGGAGGGGGCCGGCAAGGGCCTGGTGGAGATCACGGCGCAAGTGGCCCGGTGCGTGGCGGACTCCAAGGTGAGCGAGGGGCTGTGCACGGTCTTCGTGAGGCACACCTCGGCAAGCTTGATCATCCAGGAGAACGCGGACCCCTCGGTGCGCCGTGATCTGGAGAACTTCCTGGACAAGCTCGTGCCGGAGGGGGATCCCGACTACACGCACACGGAGGAGGGTCTGGACGACATGCCGGCGCACATCAAGGGCGCGCTGACGGCCACGAGCCTCGGGGTGCCGGTGATGGGGGGGCGGCTCGCGTTGGGGACGTGGCAGGGGATCTTCCTGTGGGAGCACCGGCGGCGCCGCTCGGGGCGCAAGGTCGTCGTCCAGGTCATGGGTCAGGGTTGACCTTGAAGGGGAGCCCCTTGCTCATGGCCTCGACCTCAGCGATGACGGCGGCGCGCTCCTTGTGCAGGTGGCGCTCCAGCAGGTCGGCAAGGCGAGGGTCGGCCAGCCAGTGGGCGCTGTGGGTCAGGGTCGGCTCGAAGCCGCGGGCGAGCTTGTGGTGGCCGCCGGCGCCGGGCTCGTAGACCTTGACGCCCAGGGCGATGGCGCGCTCGATGGGGGCGTAGTAGCAGGCGTTGAAGTGCAAGAAGGGGATGTCCTCGTCGCAGCCCCAGTAGCGGCCGTAGAGGCGGTCGCCCTTGATGAGGCTGAAGGTGCCGGCGACGGGCCTGTCGTCGGCGTCCAGGGCCAGGACGAGCTGGGTGCGGTGGGCGAAGGCGACCCGGACGTGATCAAAGAAGGCGTCCTTGAGGTACTGGTCGGTCCACGGCCCGAACTTCTCGCAGGTCGCCTTGTAGAAGTGGCGCACGGCGTCGACGTGGGCCGGCTGGATCTCCTGGCCGCTGAGGAACTCCAGGCGGACCTTGGCGTCCTGCAAGCCTCTGATTTCCCTGCGGATCTGGGTCCTCCTGTGCGCGCGGAAGCGGCCCAGGAAGTCCTCGAAGCTGGTGTAGCCGGGGTTCTTCCAGTGGAACTGGTAGCTCAGGCGGATCATCAGGCCGCGCGACCTGAGCACCTCGGCCTGCCACTCGGCCACGAAGAGGAAGTGGAGGCCGGCCACGCCGGTCTCCCTGGCCCAGTTGAGCGCTGCGCCGATGAGCGCGTCGAGGATCTGGGCGCGCTCGGCCGCCTCCAGGTCAGGGTGGACCAGGAGCCTGTCGCCCGTGACGGGGGTGAAGGGCGACGCGGCGATGAGCTTGGGGTAGTAGGGCACGCGGAGCTGGGCGGCGAGGTTGGCCCAGGACCAGTCGTAGACGAACTCGCCGCGGCTGTGCCCCTTGACGTAGAGCGGGATGGCGCCCACCAACCTCTCCCCTCGCCAGGCCGTCATGATCTGCGGCAGCCAGCCCTCCTCAGGCTCGACGCACCCCGTCACCTCCAGCCCCCGCAACCACGCGTACTCCAGAAAGGGCGATCCCTCGCCGACGAGCGCATCCCAGGCCTCGGCGTCGACGCCGCCGAGCGAGTTCGAGACCCGGATCTCCAAGGATTGTCTGCTCATGCCTCTCCGCCTGCGCGCCCTCACCGTCGAGGGCACGATACCATCGGGCTGACGCCGCGGCCAGACGCGGGGATCTCGCCAGGGCAAGCCGGCGCGGGCGTCCTGGCGCGTTGAGCCCGCCTCGGGGCTGGGCGATCCGATCTCTCGCGGGGAAATGCGCGGGCGTCCTGGCGCGGCCTGACGGCGCGCGGGCGTCGATGGTGTCAGTCGAGGCTGTAGAGGTGGCGGGCGAGCTTGTCCTCGTCGTCGCGCAGCTCACAGGGGATGGGGGTGAAGCGCTCGACGCACCTGTGGTCGTCGACGCGCCGGATGGGGAGCTTCGCGTTGGGGCCGAGGTAGCTGCCCTGGAGGTACTCGACGGCGCCGAGGCGGCCCGGTCCGGTGAGGGCGAGGATCTCGACCTGCCCGTCGCCGCCGTACTGGCGGGTGTAGTTGACCAGGGCGAGGCAGGTGTCAGGGCGAGCGGCGACGATGACGATGTGGTCGAGGGCGAAGTCGACCGGGAGGGTCCGGGTGGTGCCGTCGGCGAAGGTGATCGTCAGGTCGGCCCTGCCGGGCGGGCCGATGGCCATGTTGTCGGCGCCGGGATCGGCGGTCCATGGGCCATAGGGCGAGCGGCCATCGGCGATGGCGAAGGTGATCGGGGTGTCGGTGTCGTTGATCACGAGGGCCCCGGCGACGGGATCGGGGCGGCAGGCGCCGCACAGGAGCAGGACCAGGGCGGCCGTCGCGCGCAGCGAGGGTGGGGTCATTCGCGGCCCTGGATCAGCTCGATCTTGTAGCCATCGGGGTCGACGACGAAGGCGATGATCGTGGAGCCGCCCTTGACCGGGCCGGCCTCGCGGGTGACCTGGCCGCCGGCGGCGCGGACGCGCTCGCAGGCGGCCGCGGCGTCCTCGACGCCGATGGCGATGTGGCCGTAGGCGTCCCCGAGCGTGTAGCGATCGGTGTCCCAGTTCCAGGTCAGCTCAAGGACGGCGCCCTCGGACTCCGGCCCGTAGCCGACGAAGGCCAGGGTGTAGCGGTAGGGCTCGTTGTCTCGCCGCCGCAGCAAGGTCATGCCCATGACCCGAGTGTAGAAGTCGATCGATCGCTCCAGATCGACGACCCGGAGCATCGTGTGCAGGATTCGCATGGGCTGGCCTCCTTCGCGCGCATGGGCGCGAAGGCCATTATTTATTGGGTTGGGGGGTGGTGCGCAAGTAGGGCTTGATGACGGTGTGACCCTTGGGGAAGAGGGCCGGGATGTCCTCGGTGGCGATCGAGGGCACCACGATGCAGTCGTCGCCGTCCTTCCAGTTGGCCGGGGTGGCGACCTTGTGGTGGGCGGTGAGCTGGAGCGAGTCGAGGACGCGCAG
>SYOX01000034.1 GCA_005804885.1 Pseudomonadota bacterium | reverse complement strand
ATCTGGAGGTGGCGGCCCGGCGGATCGTCTGTGGCAAGTACACCAACTGCGGCCAGACCTGCATCGCGCCCGATTATGTGTTGGCGCACGCGGAGATCCACGACGCGCTGGTGGAGCGGTTGGCCGCCGTCGTGCGGGAGTTCTACGGCGAGGACCCGAAGGCGTGCACGGACTACGGGCGGATCGTGAACGAGCGGCATGTGAGGCGGCTGTCGGCGCTGATGGGCTCGGGGGAGGTGGCCTGCGGCGGCCAGATCGACGAGGCGGCGCGCTACATCGCGCCGACGATCCTGACGGGCGTGGCGCTGGACTCGCCAGTGATGGCCGACGAGATCTTCGGGCCGATCCTGCCGGTGATCAAGATCGGGCGGCTTGGCGAGGCCGTCGAGATCATCAACGCGCGGCCCAAGCCGCTGGCGCTCTACGTCTTCTCCAGCGACAAGGCCGCGTGGACCGAGATCGTGGAGCGCACCTCGTCGGGCGGGGTGTGCGTCAACGACACCTTGATGCACATCGCGGTGCCGGAGCTGCCCTTCGGCGGTGTGGGCGCCAGCGGCATGGGGGCCTACCACGGGCGGGCGTCCTTCGACACCTTCAGCCACCGGCGGGGGGTGCTGCTGCGCTCGACCCGCGTCGATCCCCCGCTGCGCTACCCGCCGCTGACCGAGAACAAGATCAAGTGGGCCAGGCGCTTCCTCTGAGCCGTGGTGGGCGCGTCGTGGCGCGCCGATCGCAGCCTGGGCGGGGCGGATCAGCGCTCGCGGTACTCCATCGCGGTGTCGCCGACCTGGATCAGGTCGCCGTGGGTCAGGATGGCCGGCGCGCTGAGCCGCTGCCCGTTGAGGGCGGTGCCGTTGGTGCTCTTGAGGTCGGTCAGGATGTAGCGGCCGCCGTGGCCGATGATCCGGAGCTGGCGCTTGGAGAAGCTGACCTGGGGGATGACGACGTCGTTGTGCGGGGTGCGGCCGATCGAGATCTCGGGGCCATCCAGCGCGACGAGCCGCTCAGGGGCGCCGGGGACGCGGACGAGGAGGAAGGCGACGGGCAGCGCGCCGCCCGCCATCATCGTGCCGACGTGGATGGCCTGCCCCTTGGCCGAGGTGAGCGCGCGGTCGGAGCCGTGCAGGCCGCCGCTCTGCATGTCGACGCCGAGCGAGACCCGGCGGAAGTCCTTGTACTCCTCCTGGCTGGGCCGGCGCTCGTAGGCCATGGCCTCGTCGATGAGCTGCTCGACGGCCTCGGAGAGATCCGAGCCGTCCCCGGCTCGAAAGCCCTCGGCGGCCTCGATCCGCGCGATGATCTTGCGCAGCACGGCGGCGGCGCCGTCGAAGTGGCCCCGGTCGGCCAGGGCGCGGGCCTCCTGGCGGGCGCGCTCGGCCTCGGCCAGCAGCACTCGGCCGTGGCGCTCGGGGATCAAGCGCCCAGGCTGGTGCCGCACCGGCACGACCAGCCTCGCCTCGGTCGACAGCGCGCGGCGCTGCCCCGCGATCCTGTAGCTCAGGCCCACCTCCAGCGCCTCCCAGGGGCCGGCGGCGCGCGGCGCCTTGAGGGTGAGGCGGGCGACGACGAACTGCGGGCGTCCCTCCATCGCGTCGGGCAGGCTGACCAGGAGCCCCCCGGCGGTGATGCGGGTGCGCTGGTGGCTCAGCAGGGCGTCGATCTCGACCCCATCCTCGGGCTTGATGGTCAGCTCGATGCCGTCAGCCACGACGTCGCCCTGGGCGCCCAGGGCGCGGGCGAACTCGTAGTCGCACTCCAGCGGGGCGGCGATGGTGGCGTACTGGCCGGCGCCCGCCGCGGCGATCGCGGCCAGGATGTCCTCGTTGTGGTGAGGGCCGAAGCCCAGCGTCGAGACCGTCACGTCGGGCCTCATCGCGGCGACGAGGCCCGCGAGCCCGTCGATGTCGCTGATCCCGACGTTCGGGGCGCCGTCGCTCAGCAGCAGCACGATCTGGCGCTCGCCCTCGGCCCGCCGAGGCAGCATCCCGGCGGCGGCGCGCAGGCCCGCCTCGATCGAGGTGCAGCCCTGGGTCTCCAGCCGCCGGACCCGGCGCTTGATGAGCTGGCGAGTCTCGGCGTCCAGGGCGTGCAGCGGGCAGACCTCGGCGGCGCCGTCGGAGAAGGCCACGACGCCGACCCTGTCCGCCGGGTCGAGCAGCTCGACCAGCTTGCCGACGGCCTGGACCACGTGCTCCAGCGGCGGCCCGCTCATCGAGCCGGAGACGTCCAGCGCGAAGATCACCGACAGCGCCGGCCGGTCGGCCTCGACCCCGACGCCGACCGGGTCGATCCGCACGACGAGGTGGGCGCTGGTCTCCTTGGCGATCTCGATGCCGTCGACGTCGAGGTGTGCGTTGAGCTTGAGGGCGTGCGTGGTCATGTCGGCTCCTTGTTGCGCTGTCTGGCCTCTCTCTGTCCGCGCTCATTAGGTTTGGCCGCCCCCCCGGTGGCCCCATGACGGACCCCCCAGCCCGCCGCTGGCCTCGCCGCCTCCTCGCGCTGGCGCTGGCGACCGCCGCCCTGGCGGCGCTGGCCCCGCCGACCGCCCACCTCTGGCTCCCCCCCCTCGTCGACGCCGCGCGCGCCGTGATCGGCTTCGGCCGCATGCACCGGATCGAGCAGGCCGCCTTCGAACTCCTCGACGACCCCGTCGATCACAACGACGACTCCGTCGATCTCCACGACCCCGGCGCCCCCCGCCTCTCCCCCCCTCGCCCTGGCCTGGAGATCCTGTGGCCGCCAGCGCCCCTGACCCTGGCCCTGCCCCCCTCGGCGGCCTTCCCCCACGAGGGGCGCTGGGAGGCCTTCGACGCGCCCTGCCCGCAGGGCGCCGCGCCGCGCGAAGGCGCGATGGTGCGCGCGGACCTGCGCGTCGATCCCCGCCGCCCCGACGTCGAGGTCAGCCTCGTCGCCATGGACATGCGCCGCCTTGAGCTGCGCCTGATGCCGGGCGACGCGGGCGGCCCCGAGGGCAGCGCGGGCGGCCCAGCGGGCGGCGCGATCCCCCAGGGCGATCTCGGCGCGCTGGTGGCGGCCTTCAACGGCGGCTTCCAGCGACAGCACGGGGGCTTCGGCCTCGTCCACCAGCGCGCCACCCTGCTGGAGCCGCTCAAGGGCGCCGCGACGCTGGCTACGGGGCCGCGCGGGCGCCTGTGGATGGGGTCGTGGCAAGGCCCGGGCGAGGGCGTCGATGTCGTGGATCTGCGCCAGAACCTTCAACTTCTTGTGGAGGATGGGGCGATCAACCCGGACCTGTGGCTCGTCGCCGATGGCCGCCGCGAGACGATCGGCCACAGCGCCACACGGCGCTCGGGGCTGTGCGTGCGCCCGCCCTTCACGCTGATCTACCTCTGGACCCTGCGGGGCCAGGCCGAGAGCCTGGGCCGCGCGATGATCGTGGCGGGCTGCGCGCGCGGGATGCACCTGGACCTGAACGCCTTCCACACCCGCTTCGAGGCGCTGCGCGTTCTGGACGACGGCCAGAGCTGCGAGGCCCGCCTCCACCCCGCCATGACCGACGGCCCACCCCGTCGCTACCTCTCGCCCCAGCGCCGCGACTTCTTCGCCCTGCTCGCCCGCCCGTCGCCGCTGGACGACGCGCCCGTCGTCTTGTCGCTGGAGGCGCTTGGGGCGAGGTGAGCTCGCCGGGGCTCTATCGATCGAGGGCGCCTCGGTCGCCCGTCGCGCGGGCGCGCCAGCGGGCGAGCAGGGCGCGGGCGGCGATCAGCCCGGCGGCGGCGCCGGCCACGTCGGCCAGCCAGTCCCAGGGGTCGCCGTGGCGGCCGACGGGGATCTGCAGCAGCTCGTCGAGGGCGGCGAAGAGGGCCAGGGCGCCGAGGGCGCTCATCAGCGCGCGGCGGGCTGGCGCGCGGCCGGGATCCCAGGCGGCGGCCAGCAGGAGGCCAAAGATCGCGTAGGCGCCGAAGTGGAGGAGCTTGTCGGAGGTGTGCAGCGGCGGCAGCTGCGCGACGGGGATGTGCGTGGCGACGAAGAGGGCGGCGGCGTAGATCGCGCACAGCGGGCGCGCGGCGCGAAGGAGGAGGGTCGTCATGGAGGGCTCGCGGGCGGGATCAGCGCTTGTAGAGGGACTCTTCGAGGGTCGGTTGCCCGTTCGGCTCTTCCTCGTCGCCGAAGAAGAGGTCGTCCTCCATCTCCTCGTCGCCGAGGTGGATGGCGCTCGGGTCGATCTGGGCGAGCTGGTCGTAGAGGGCGCCGCAGTCCTGAATCCGCAGGGTGTGGTTGCGCTCCAGAGCGCGCTTGAGGATGGGGCCGAGGGGGGAGCTGAGGATGTTGTCGGGGATGACGAGGCGGCCCTGGATGTGCATGGCGATGCAGTGGGTGACGTAGTCGGAGTCGACGACAGGGTGGCCGGTCAGCGCCTCGACGAGGACGAGGGCGATCTGGTAGACGTCGATGGCCGGGGTGACGATGTGGCTCTCGATGTACTCGGGCGCGACGTAGTTGACGGTGCAGGGCACCGAGCCGTCGATGGTGAAGATCTCCTCGGCCCGCGCGATGCCGAAGTCCAGCACGATCAGAGCGCTGCGGGGCTGGCCGGGTGAGGTCAAGAAGAGGTTGTCGGGCTTGATGTCCTTGTGGACGATCCCCAGCTTGTGGGCGGTGGCCAGGGCGTCGATGACCTTGAGGAAGAGGGGCAGCGCGCGGGCCGGGGACATCGGCCCGGACAGCGCCAGTTCGTCGGCCAGCGAGTGCCCGCGCAGGTACTCCATGGCGATGTAGGGCCGGTCGTAGATATCTCGGGTGCCGTCCTTGAGGGTCGCTCGGATCTGCTCGCCCATCCCCCGGATGTTGATCACGTTGGGGTGGTGGATGCGGGCGGTGGTCAGCGCCTCGTTGACGAGGCGGCGCTCGCTCATCTGGCGGGCGCTTCGGCTGGTGTCGGGCGAGACGACCTTGAGGGCGACCTCGCGGCCGATGTCGAGCTGGATGCAGCGGTAGACCCGTGCGACGCCCCCGCTGCCGATCAGGTCGACGATCTGGAAGCGCTCGTCGATGATCGTCCCCGGCTCGAACCAGCGCGGGATGTCTTTAGTGTCCTGAGTGCTCATGGTACCCTGTTGCGAGGATCTCCGTTCAATGTAGCGACCTTCACTGAGCGTGTCGACCCATGCTCCTGTCCAGGCCGTCGCCGCGCGGCGGCAAGGTCGCCTCGCGGCTCCCAAGCCTGCTGATTTGCTGCTCCCCTCCAGGCTCCCTCAGGCGCCCTCAGGGGCGTCGGGGGAGGCGTCGGCGAAGAGCGCCTCGGCGAGGTCCACCAGCCGGCCGCCGCGGCGCGTGGTCCGGTGGAGCTCGTCGGCGGTCAGCGGTCGGGCGCGTCGGATGTTGTCCAGGGCGTCCTCGGGGGACAAGCCGGCGCACCGCATCATGACGTAGAGCGCGACCCCCGTCCGGTGCAGGCCCGCCGCGCAGTGGACCATGATCCGGGCGGGCTCCGTCGCCTGCTCCATCTGCAAGGTCCAGGCGATCAGGCGCGCTACCGACGACCGGTCGCCAGCGGCCTCCAGACGCCTGCCCGAGAGCGGGAAGTGGTGCCAGCGCAACCCGGCCTCGGCGCAAGCGCCCTCCAGCCACGGCGCCATCTCCTCCCGGCGCTGCAAGGTCACCACGTCCGTGACCTGAGCCCGCGCCCAGCCCGCCAGCCTCGCCCTCCCAGGCGCCCCCGCGGCGCCGACGCCGTGGTGGAAGAGCGGCGCCCATCGCGCGTCGCCCCGCGTCTCCTCGTCCTCTTCGAAGGATCCCGTCATCTGTCCCGCCGCGACCTCAAGGCTGGACCCCGATGGCGGTCGGGATGTTCGGGCCGCCCTCGCCCAGCGGCAGCTGGCCCAGATCGGCGACCTGTCCGGGGCCTTCGACCCTCAGCTGGGCGACGTTGGAGCCCTCCTGGACGTCGACCGAGGGCAAGAGCAGCGTGCCGTCCAGGGCGCCGCGCTCGACGGCGGCGATCTGGCCGGCGAGGCCGATCCGGGTGAGCGTCTGCGCGACGCGGACCTCCTGGCCGTCGATGGCCAGCACCACCACGCGCCCTGGCTCCCCGAGCGTCAGGATCGCCGTCTGCCCCCCGCGGTCAAAGCGCGCCTCGCGCACGTCGGGCAGGTCGCCGAGGCGATCGACCTCGCGCAGCGCGTCGCCCTCGACCGCCACGACCGCCACCTGGGCGCCCTCCTCGGAGAAGGGCGAGCCGTTGGGCACCAGCAGCAGCGCGCCGTCCGGCGACAGGCCGACGCGATCGGCGCTGACGAAGTCCCCGAAGACGTCAAAGGCGGCCTCCTGGCGCCAGCCCGGCCCGTCGCGCTCCAGCAGGCGCAGATCGTCCTCGTCCACGGGCTCGAAGACCGCCTGCCCGCCGAGCAGCACCGCGCGCCGACCCTCGGGCAAGGGCGCCATCGACTGCGCCAGCCGGATGTTGAGGAAGGCCCCCGGCACGACCTCCAGCTTGCCCTCGCAGTCCACCCGGATCGAGGACACCCCGCTGGTCTCGGCCACATTGCTGCCCACCACGAAGATCAGCCGACCCTCCTCGGCCACCACCAGATCCACCAGATCGCCCGAGGGCAGCGTCGCCCGATCGATGACCTCCAGATCCAGCGCGCCGCTGACCCGCACCGAGGCCAGCTCATCGCGCTGACCCAGCACCAGCGCCACCTCGCCCGAGGGCACGAAGGCGATCCGCGACACCTTGAAGCCCACGTCCAGCCGCGCCCCCTCGTCGATCAGCTCCCCGGCCGCCGTCAGCGTCAGCGCGCGGATCTCGGTCAAGGACTCGCCGACCTGCGCCCCGAAGGTGTGCCCCAGCAACACCACCCGATCCTTGTCCGCGTCGCCCGGCTCCGAGAAGGCGCAGCGCGGATCCACCGGCGCCTCCGGCTCACCGCCCTCCGGCTCGGCGTCCCCCATCCCCACATCCCGATCGGGCTCGGGCTCGTCCGCGTCGGGCGTCGCGCCGTCCTGTCCGGCGTCCTCCGACCCCTCCGGCGCTCCGCCGTCGGCGGCGCCCACGTCCTCGGCGCCCGCGTCGGGGAGCCCGGCCCCGTCGCCGGCCGAAGGCGGCGCGTCACCGCACCCCAACAGCGCGCCAGCGAAGATCAAGGCCAGCGCGAGGCACCCCGCGGCTTGAGCGCGCCCGCGCAGATCGATCGGTCGAAGGGCTCCCCGAGGACAGCCCGCCCGCCGCTCAAGCGAGCGGCCGCGCGCCAACATCTCCAGCATCTCCAACGTCCTGCCCCCCCTCGCTGCGCCCCCGGGCCGCGCCCTCGACCTTCTGAGCGCCGCCTCCAACCTCTCGCCGCTCGTCTGAGCGGCCTCGCCGATCTCCGATCCGGTCAAGAGGGTAGCTCAATCGCAGCGGGTGTATCAAAATACGGGCGCAGGGTCGATGGGAGGTCGGGGCGATCACGGCGTGGGTCGAGCGCGGCCCAGCGGGCGCGGGGAGGGGCGATGGCGAGCGTGGGTCGAGGCCGGCGGGCGGTCGCGGCGGTCGGGGTGGCCGTGGCGGCGCTGGTGCTGTGCGGCGCGGCGGCGCTGGCGCTCTGGTCGCCAGGGGCCGACGTGCGCGACGGCCGCCACGACAAGGGGAGGCACGCGATCTGGATCGGGCACGGGTGGCTCGGGGATGACGGGTGGTTTGAGCAATATGCCAAGGATCCTGAGGAGTTCCGGAGCGTTGAGCGCATCGAGGCGATGGCGTCGAGGCTGCGGGATCACCGGATCGCGGACGTGTACCCGCACCTGTGTCCCAGCTCGCCCCAGGGGGACATCGCGCCGGTCGACGGGGCGCAGGTCGAGCGGCTGCTCGACGCCACCGAGGGGCTGCGGGTGATGCCGTGGGTGGGGGGCGCGTGGGGCCATCAGGCCCACCCGGAGCGCGAAGGGTGGCGGCGGCGCTTCGCGGGCTCCATTGCGGACCTGCTGCGGGCGCACCCGCGGCTGGCCGGCGTCCACATCAACATCGAGCCGGTGCCCTCGGGCAGCGCGGCCTTTCTGGAGGTGCTGGAGGCCGTCCGGGCGGCGCTGCCCGAGGGCAAGGTGCTGTCGGTGTCGGCCCACCCGCCGCCGCTGAGCCTGCCGCTGCCCAAGACGGGCTGGGAGTACGGCTACTTCGCCGAGGTGGCCGCGCGCAGCGATCAGATCGCGGTGATGGCCTACAACACGGGGCTGGTGCACCCGAAGCTCTATCAGGCGCAGGTCGCGTCCTGGACCCGCGGGGTCTTGCAGGCCAGCGACGAGGCCGAGATCCTCATCGGCGTGCCGACCTACGACGACGAGGGCGTCCACCACCTGGCCTCGGTCGAGAAGGTCGACAGCGCGCTGCTCGGGATCCACGCAGGCCTGCTCGACAGCGGCGCGCCAGCGCACTATCAAGGCGCGGCGCTCTACAGCGCCTGGGAGATGGACGAGGGCGAGTGGGCCGCGTTTCGCCGGCACATGCTGGCGCCCGCGCCATGAGGCGGGGCGCGACGGGATCGCCCCGTCGTCGAGGGCAGGCCGATCCCGCCGTGACGAGGCGCGCGGCCAGATCGCCCCGTCGTCGAGGGCGGGCCGATCGCGCCGCCGCCGGGTGCGCTGGCGGGCGGCTGACCTGCCGCCGGATCTGTGCGGCCGAGCGTCCGAGGTTGATCGTGCGAGGCGTTGTTCTTGAAGGCGAGTCGTGTAAAGTGTTGATCTTGAAGATAAAAACAGACCTGATCGGGAGGGGCGGATGGGCGGGCAGGTGAGGGCGTTGACGGGGGAGGAGGTCGCAGAGCTGCTCCAGGGGATGTTCGAGCGCCACGCGGAGGTGGGGGTCGAGGATCTGTACAAGCTGGCCCACCAGGCGATCCTGGGGCCAGGGCACCTGTTGGGTCCGCGACACCTCGTGCTGGGGGTCTTGCATGAGGAGTCGGCGAGGCTGGATCAGGAGAGCAGGGATTGGGAGGAGGTGGTGGAGGTGATCCACCCTGAGGTGGAGATGGCGCGGGTGCACTTGCGGCCCTACCTGCGGAGCGGCGGCGCGCTGGAGCGGCTGGTGGACGGGATGTTCAAGACGCAGGAGCTGCTCGGGGAGCCGGATCTTCAGGCGCTCGCGGCGACGCTCGGGGCGATGCGCGGGGCGCTGGCGGCCTGGCCGGGCGGGTCGCCGGTGGCGATGGAGGAGTTCGACGCGCTGCTCAAGGAGAAGGTGGCGGAGGGCTTGCCGGCGGTGCACCACTCGGAGGTCTTCTCGCAGGCCTACGACCCACATTACCGGGTGGTGATGCTCTCGATGATGTGAGGGGCGAGGGCGGGTCGAGCCTGAGGGCGCCGTGAGCCTCTTCGAAGGGGCTCGGCGGCGGGGAGCCGATCAGGGAGGGGTGCAGGCGGGGGCGGGGTCGGGCAGGGCGGTGTAGATCCAGTCGAAGAGGGTGCAGAAGGCGGCGTCGTCGAGGACGATGAACTTGTGGTTGTCGCGGCTGCGCGAGAGGATCTCGCTGCCGGAGGGGTTGTTCAGGTCGATGTAGGTGGCGATCTCGACGATGTTGGCGGTCAGGTCCGGGCCGGCGCCGTTGCGGACGAACTCGAAGTCCTGGGTGAAGTTGGCCGGCTTGCCGTGGCAGGTGTTGGCCGCGCCGCAGCTTGTCGTCATGACGGGCGAGAGGGAGGCGGCGAAGAGGGCCTCGTCGAAGCCGTGATCCGGGGGGGTGTCGGGTCCGGGGCCTTCGGGCTCCGGGTTGACCTCGGGCTGGCCTTCGGGCTGGCCTTCGGGTTGCCCCTCGGGCTGTCCCTCGGGCTGACCCTCGGGCTGCCCCTCGGGCACGTCGCCGAAGTCGACGTTGGGGAACTCGGCGGTCGAGGTGCAGGCCGTCGCGCCGAAGAGGGCGACGAGGAGCAGAGTGTGGGGGCTTTTCATCGTGGGGCTCACCTTCGACTGTACCGAAACCATCTCATGAGGGGACGTTAGCAGATGGCCGGGGCCGGAGGCAAAAGTCTCTGGCGCCTGGGGCGGCGATCAGGGGCAGATGCCCTCGGGGGGGAAGTTGGCGGGGGGGTCGCATTGGGCGGCGACGGCGCCGCACAGGTCGACGCACAGATCGGGGCTGCCTTCGAGGAGCTTGTCCTCGGGGATGAAGTCGGCGCTGAAGGTGGTGGTGCCGGCGGGGTAGTCGAAGCTGCTGTCGCCGCTGTTGAGGACGAGGCCCGCGAAGGAGAGCGTGCCGCCGATCTGGTCCTTGTCCGTGTCGGGATTCTTGTTGATCTTGCCGGAGATGCGCACGTCCCGCAGGGTCAGGCCGACGGGCCCGATCTTGATGTTGACGTCGAAGGGTTCGCTCTCGATGAAGCGCTCGCCCTCGCGGGCGGAGACCTGTCCGATGGCGAAGATGGCGAAGCCGTCCTCGGTGGTGTCAAGGAAGAGCTCATCGGGGTTGGCGGTGTTCTTGGCCGAGCCATCGATGTTGTCCACCTCGCCGCCGGCCAGCGCGAAGAGGCCGTCTTCGTTGACGATGATGTGGGTCGAGAGGGTCAGGATGGCCGGCAGGGGATCCTCGATGATGCTCAGGATGACGTAGTGGCCGTTGTCGAAGGCGACCGGCTCGTCGTTGACGCCGGCGGCGGGCTTGAACTGGAAGTCGAAGAGGGCCGGCGCGCCGGTCTTGCGGCCGTCGAGGTCGCTGAGGCCGGGCTGGATCTCCAGCAGCAGGGGCACGTCGGGCTGGCCCAGATCCTCCGGGTCGAGCAGGATCTGCGCCCCGAGGCCGTCCGGGTCAACCTGCATCTCGGTGGTGCCGCAGTCGGCGCCCAGAGAGCAGTCGGTCAGCAGCGGCGTGGTGCCAGGGGGCAGCTCGCCCTCGATGTCGCGCAGATCGGGCCAGATGCGGATCTTGAGCGTGGTCGGGTCGATGGGCTCGGAGAAGCTCAACACGAGCGGATCGCCGGTGGTGAAGGTCCCCGCCGGGGGCGGGTCGAGCTGGATCCCGGGCGGCGGGTCGTAGACGCAGGCCGCGGTCGAGGTGAGGCCGAAGGCGATCAAGGCGAGCGCGAGCCGCCGCGCGAGGGGTCGTTCAGTACACATAGGTGAACCTGCTCTCGACGAGGAAGGCCGGCACGGCGTCGCCGTGCTCGTCCTGCAGTGAGCTGCCGGGTTGGAGGAAGGCGCCCTCCAGGGTCCAGAAGAAGCGGTCCTTGATGCCCCACTGGAGCTGCGCGTCGACCTCGGTTCCATAATAACTGCCGGGCTTTCCGCCGTGGAAGTTGACCGCGTCGTCGGTGATCTCATTGCCGTCCTCGGCCAGCGCCGTCAGGATGGGGTCGACCACGCCTCCCTCGGCCTCGGGCCAGGCGAAGAGGACCCCAAGGCGCAGGTGCAGGCTGTGGTCGTGGCCCTGGGGCAGCAAGTCGAACTTGACCTGGGGGAAGAGCGCAATGGCGTTGTTGAAGCGGCCGTCGCTCTGCACCTCGGTCAGGGGGAAGGAGTCGGCGTTGAGCGAGGAGAGGTTCTCGATGCCGACGCCGACGGAGCGGGCCGACTCGAAGGCCAGGATGCGCTCGAAGAGCAGCAGGCCGACGTTGAAGTCGCGCGAGAAGCTGAAGGAGGTGATGGGGGTCTCGGGCCTGGGGTCGTCGTCGCCGCTGGCGTAGTCGAACTCCATCGTCAGCGTGACGGGCGAGAGCTCATAGTCCAGGCGCGCGAAGGCGCCGAGGCCCTCGATCTTCTGGACGCGGGCCTGTCGGCCAGAGAGCGCCGCGAAGCCCTCGGAGATCTCGCGGCTCTCGCCGTTGATGGTCACGACCTGGGCGCTCCAGGTCAGGTCGCCGACCTTGCCGTCGGTGCGCAGCGGGAAGCTCAAGACGTCCGAGGCGAACTTCTCGTCCGACAGGTGGACGACATTGCCGGCGAAGCGCACGTCCTGCCACTTGAGCCCGAACCAGTCGGCCTTGCGGGCGCGGTATTGCAAGTTGAGGCCGACCTGGGCCAGGTCGTCCTGGGCCGAGAAGATCTTGTCCGTGTTGTGCCAGTCGTGGAAGAGGCCCATGATCAGGCCGTTGTCCTGGGACACGTCGGGGACGTGGTTGGGGCCGTCGACCAGCACCCCGTAGATCTCGCTGAGCTTGGTGGCGAAGAGGAAGCGGTCGGCGATGTCGCCGAACTCGCTCACGCCCCAGCGGTTGAGCCGGGTGCCCTCGTGGCTGGCCAGGTTGTCCCCGTAGGCCAGCGGCTGTCTCCCCACCCGCAAGATCCCCACGGGCGTGAGCACCTCGCCGTAAGCCAGGTTCACCTCGATGGGGTCGGCGCCGACGAGCACCGGCACGTAGCTGTCCGGGTTCAGCGGGTCGGCGCCCTCGGGCAGCCCGACGGCGAGCTTCGTGTTGTTGGGCCGCTTGGTGGCGATGCTGACGCCCGAGATCGGCGAGGGGTCCTGGCCGAAGACGCCGTTGTCGCCGAAGACCACCCCGTCCAGGACGTCAAGCTGCGTGACGATACGGATCACGTCGTGCTTGAGCGACAGATCCAGCCGCAGCCGCTGCTCGGCCCATGTGCTGGTCGTCACCTCCTCACCGCTGAGCTCAAAGGGGTCGACGTGCTGCAGGCGCACGCGGTACTCGGCGCCCAGGTCGATCAGATCGGCCACCTCGGCGCCGCTCTTCTGGGCCTCGGCCTGTTGAGTCAACAACAGGCCGAGCGCGAGGGTCGAGAGCGCGGCGAGGCGAGAGCATCTTGTCATTCCTGACTCCGAGGGCCGACGGTTCTTCTTAAGGAGGCCGGGACGGCGCCGATACGATGGCTTTGCGGCGACTCCTCTGTCAAGGTCGCGCAGCCAGACCTTTGCGATCGCGCTTGCAACCTGCGCCGCGCCCATCCAAGATCACCGCGGCGCTCTCCGCCTTCAACTTCACAGAGAGGAACCAGGACCCATGCTCGACTTCGCCCCCCTCTTCGACCCCCAGAACCTCCCGAGCCTGCTGACGCTTGCGGCCCTGGAGATCGTCCTGGGCATCGACAACGTCATCTTCATCACCATCCTGGCCGGCAAGCTCCCCAAGGAGAAACAGCGCTTCGCCCGCCAGATGGGCCTGGCCGTCGCGCTCATCAGCCGCATCGGGCTGCTCTTCGCGATCTCCTGGGTCATGACCCTGAGCGAGCCGCTCTTTACTCTGCCCGTGCTGAACCGGGCGATGTCGGGCAAGGACCTCATCCTCGTCTTCGGCGGCCTCTTCCTGCTGGGCAAGGCCGTCCATGAGATCTACGAGAACGTCGAGCGCCCCGCCGAGCACCAGCCCAAGGAGATGGAGAAGTCCGGCGTGATCGACACGCGCGTCGGCAAGGCCGCGATGGCCGCCTTCCTCTTCCAGGTCGTCCTGCTCGACGTCGTCTTCTCCCTCGACTCCGTCATCACGGCCGTCGGGATCGTCGGCGACGCCTCCAAGCTCATCATCATGATCGTCGCCGTGCTCGCGGCCGTCGTCGTCATGATGCTCGGCGCTGGCCCCATCGGCGACTTCGTCCAGAAGCACGCCAGCATCCGCATCCTGGCCCTCTCCTTCCTGGTCATGATCGGCACCCTGCTCATCGCCGAGGGCTTCGATCAGCACATCCAGAAGGGCTACGTCTACTTCTCGATGGGCTTCGCCCTGCTCATCGACCTGCTCAACATGCGGATGAAGTCCCGCGCCGAGCGCATACGCGAGAACGCCCGCAAGGAAGAGGCCGCCTGATCATGAAGCCCTCGCCGCCTCCTCGCCGGGCGCGGATCTTCGCCGCGCCGCTCGCCCTGGTGCTCCTGAGCGCCTGCGGCGCACCCGACGAGGAGGGCGGCGAGGCCGGGTGCGACCCCGCCGATCCCCCCCGCTGCGTCGAGGACGTCGTCGTCGAGTGCCTCGCCGATGGCTCCGCGCGCGTGAGCACCAGCTGTCGGGCCTTCGGCCAGCGCTGCCTCGACGGCCGCTGCCTCGACCCCGAAGGGGAGACGCCCGAGCCAGAGCCCCCTCCTGAACCCGAGCCGGCCCCTCCCGAGCCCGAGCCGGCCCCTCCTGAACCCGAGCCGGTCCCCCCCGTCGAGCCCGAGCCCTCCCCCGAGCCTTCCCCGGAGCCCGAGGTCGAGCCCGACACGGGGCCGTGCCCGGAAGGCATGGTCCTTGTTGATGATTTTTGCATGGATCGCTTCGAGGCGCCCAACGTCGAGGGCGCGCGGCCGATGATCATGATCTCGCTCATCGACGCCGATCGCTGGTGCCAGGGCCGCGCCCGGCGCCTGTGCTTCGACGACGAGTGGTCCAGAGCGTGCGAAGGCGTCGATGGGCGCGCCTACCCCTACGGCAATGCCCACCGGCCCGGCGACTGCACCGACAACAAGACATGGCGAGTCTACAGCCAGTCGCAGCTCAACGGCTGGCCGGCCAGCGCCTCGGGCGCGGGCCTGGACTCCTACGAGGCCCAGCTCGCCGAGGCGCGCGCGCGCGGCGGCGCGGCGGCGACCGCCGCCGATCACGTCGACAGCCTCTACCAGGCCACGCCCTCGGGGGCCGCCGCCGCCTGCCGCTCCGTCGAGGGCGTCTACGACCTCGTCGGCAATGTCGAGGAGTGGACGAAGCGCCGCGACGGCGGCGACGGCGGCAGCTTCACCGGGGCGCTGCGCGGCCGCTACTGGGCCGAGAGCCGCACCTGCCAGAGCCGCGTGACCACCCACGCCGATCCCTTCCGCTTCTACGAGACCGGCTTTCGCTGCTGCGCCGATCCCCTGTAGCGCCCTCGGCCATCGGCGGCCCCCGAGGCCCATCGATGGCGCCGTCGTTGTGTTGTAACTTGTTGAAATGAATGGGCATGGCGCTTCGGCGCTGGCCTGAAACCGGAGGACCCCATGGACGATCAGACCCGCACCGAGATCGAGGCCGCCGTCTTTCGCCGCTTCGTGCAGCACCTCCAGGAGCACCCAGAGGTGCAGAACATCGACCTGATGATCCTGGCCGACTTCTGCCGCAACTGCCTGTCGAAGTGGTACCGGGCCGCTGCGGACGAGCGCGGGGTGGCGCTGACGGACCCCGAGGCGCGCGAGATCGTCTACGGGATGCCCTACGGCGTCTGGAAGGACAGCCAGCCGGAGGCGACCCCGGAGCAGCTGGCCGCCTACAAGGCCCGCGAGGAGGCCAAGGGCTCGGCGCAGTAGCGCCGAAGGCCCGCCGTCGTGGCGATCTTCACTGCGGCCACGCGCTCCGGGTGCGCTCTGGAGGGCCTGCGTCGCGGTTGAGGTCGGTCGGCGCGGGCGCGGCCCGGAGGGTCAGTCCAGGGCGACGGGGGAGAAGAGATCGGCGAGCAGGGGGTCGGTGAGCTCCGCGGCGCGCTTGATGAGGCGCGGGGCGCCGCCCTTGAAGCTGTAGGCGTCGTAGCCAGCGCGGCGCATGGCCTCGGCCAGGCCGGCGCTCTTGAGGCCGACCTCGCAGACGAGGACCCAGGTGCGCTTCTTGTCCAGCTCGCGCCAGTTCTTGAGGGCGTCGAAGTAGTCCATGTGGGCGGCGCCTGGCCAGTGCCAGTTGGCGAAGGCGCGCTGGTCGCGCAGGTCGACGAGGGCGGCGCCCTCGGGGATGTGGTCGAGGGAGGGGGTGTCGAGGTCGAGTTTTTCGGGGTCGAGGTCGCGCAGGTTGTAGATGATGGCGGCGTCGACGGCGGCGTCCAGGAGCGTGAAGTCGATGTCGGCCTCGGCCTCGACGGCCTGGGCCGGGGTCATGCGGGTGGCCGGCTTGTTGGGGGTCAGGGCGCAGTACTCCTGGGCGCCGGCGGAGATGTCGTGGGTGCCGACGCGCTTGGAGAACTCGACGATGTCGTCCTTGTGGCTGGCGATCAGCGGCCGCATGATGAGCGCCTCGGTGGCGCGGTCGATCGTCACCAGGTTGTGAAGCGTCTGTGAGGACACCTGCCCGACGGCCTCGCCGGTGACAAGGGCGAGGTGCCCCATCTTGTCGGCGATCCGGGTGGCGCCGCGCATCATGAGGCGCTTGAGGATGACCTGCCAGAAGCGCTCGGGGACGCACTGTCGGAAGTGCTCGATCATGGGGCGCAGGTCGACCTCGTAGAGCCTGGGCCTGCCGCCGGCGCTCCAGCGGCCGGCCAGGACGTCGAGGACCTGGAGGACGTCGCGGCGGTGCGCGGTGCCGCCGAGGTTGAAGAAGACGTAGTCGAGGTTGATCCCGCGGTTGAGCATCATCCACGAGGCCACGGGGGAGTCGAAGCCGCCCGAGATCAGCGACAGGGCGCGGCCCTCGACGCCCAGCGGGAGGCCGGCGGGTCCGGCGACCTCGTCGGTGTAGAAGAAGGCGCGGCCGGGGTGCAGCTCGACGTGGAGCCACACGTCCGGGTGGGTCAGGTCGACGCCCGCGCTGAGCGGCTTGAGGGCCTGGCCCAGCGCGACGGAGACCTTGCCGGAGTTGAAGTTGATCTTGTTGCGGTCGCCGCTGCGCTTGGGGCTGATGCCGAAGGTGCGCCCGACGACGGCGTCCTTGTAGAGCTCAAAGCCCGCAGCCACGACGTCCTCCAGCGTTTCGAAGGGGCGGCGCTGGACCCTGGCGATGGCCTGGATGCCGAAGACCCGCGACAGGACCGGGATGGCGGCCAGATCGGGGGTCTCGACGTAGAGGCGGATGCGGGTGCGCTGGATGAGGAAGGGGATGTTGGCGCTCTTGAGGGCGTCCTTGATGTTGCGGACGATCTGGGCGGTGAACTGCTGGCGGGTCTGTTCGGCCTTGGTGCTGATGGTGCCCGACATGCGGATCATGAGCAGGTGTTCGTATTTATTCATTTTTCATCCATTCGATCAGATGGTGACGACGCGCAGGACTTCGTCGAGGGAGACTTCGCCGAGGCGAGCCTTGGCGAGGCCGTCGTCGAGCAGGGTGGTCATGCCGAGGGCGGCGGCGGCGTGGTGGAGCTTGTGGGCGGGGATGCCCTGGGTGATGAGGTCGCGGATGGGGTTGGTGACGACGAGCATCTCGTAGAGGGAGGTCAGGCCGGTGAAGCCCATGCCGAGGCACTCGTCGCAGCCGGAGGAGGCGAAGAAGGGGCCTTCGGGCAGGCTGGGGAGGTTGAGGAGCTCAAGCTGTCGCCGCTGGGTGGGGGTGATGGGGGCCTCGTGACGGCAATGGGAGCAGAGGCGCTGAGAGAGGCGCTGTGAGATGACGGCGCAGACGGCGGAGGCGAGGTGGACGGGCTCGATGCCGATCTGGACGATGCGGTTGAAGACGCCGGCGGCGCTGTCGGCGTGGACGGTGGTGAAGATGAGGTGTCCGGTCATGGCGGCGCGCATGGCGTTGGAGGCGGTCTCCTCGTCGCGGATCTCGCCGACCATGATGACGTCGGGGTCCTGGCGCAGGATGGAGCGCAGGCCGACGGCGAAGGAGAGGCCCTGCGCGACCTCGACCTGGGTCTGGCTGAAGGAGGGGAAGTCGAACTCGATGGGGTCCTCGAGGGTGACGATGTTGACGCTCTTGCCGCGGGTGGCGTTGATGTGCTGGAGGCAGGCGTACATGGTGGTGGTCTTGCCGCTGCCGGTGGGGCCGGTGAGGATGATGACGCCCTGGTTGCGGTTGAGCAGGGCCTTGAGCAGATCGAGGACCTCGGCGCTCATGCCCAGGTGCTCGATGTCGTAGAGGCCGCCGTGCTGCGAGGCCAGCCGCATGACGACCTTCTCGCCGTGGTTGGTGGGCAGGACGGAGACGCGGGCGGTGTAGCGCTCGTCCTCCAGGCGGATGCGGCCGTCCTGGGGGGTGTTCTTCTTGAAGATGGCCAGATCGGAGACGACCTTGATGCGGCTGACGACGAAGGGGTGGATCTCCTCGGGCAGGGTCCCCATGTCGTAGAGCAGGCCGTGGATGCGCAGGTTGGTCCGGGTGCCGTTGGCGCCGGGCGACAGGTGGATGTCGCTGGCGCCGAGGGAGAGGCCGGCCGAGAGCAGGTGGTTGACCAGGTCGATGGCGCTGAGCGACTTCTGGAGGCAGAGCTCGCGCAGGACGTCGCGGTAGGCCGGCAGGCGGCTGATGGGCTCGTTGGGGCGGACCTTGAGGTCGGACTTTCGGACGTAGGAGGTCGCGGGGGCGGGGCGCTCAAGGCGCGCGGCGATCATCTGCCAGACCGTGACGACGAGGGAGAGCGCGGCGGCGCCGAGCAGGGCGATCATCAGGGGCTTGAACCAGGCCTGGGCCGAGAGCTCGCGCAGCCAGGTGGCGTCCGGGCTCAGGTCGGCGCCCAGCAAGCCCAGCGCGGCCACGAGGCCCCCGGCCAGGCCCAGCGCCATGATCATCATCCCGAAGCTCTTGCGCGATCCCACCGTCCGATCTCTCCGTCGTGAGGGGCGCCGTCTGGCCCACCTCGACGAGAGGGGCCAGCGGCCCCCCATCATTAACACGGCGACCGCCGATGTTCTACGGCTGGTCCTCGCGTGGAGACCGACGGGTTTGCCGGCCCCTGATCGGGTCCGGCTGCACCCGCGGCTACGATCATGCCGACGGCGTCTCGCCCCTGCCGGGGCTCTAAAGTGCTTATCCCCCTCGTGATCTTGAAGGGGCGAGGTGATTTGCAGCGACGAGATGCAGAGTTGCTCATCGGCCGATTGGGTCCGTCCGTGCGTTGTCCCATCCCTTCCCGCCCCAAAGGGGCGGCTCGGTAATTGGAGCCCCGGAGGGGCGAAACAGAGTAGCCGCGCGGTGCAGCCGCGACAGCGGCAAACCCGTCGGTCCCCGAAAGGACCGCGTGTCCACCCAACGATGCCGACCCCGCCATCGACGTGCCCACCCAACGGAGCCTTCGCGTCAGGGCTGGCTCATGGAGCCGTCGGGGGGGAGCTCGCGCTCGATGATGAGGTAGTCGACGGCCTGGCCGCGGACGCGGCGGTTGAAGTGCTCGCGCTGGCCGGGGAGGCGGGGCACGGGGGAGGCGCCGGGGATCTTGAGGACGACGCGGCGGGTGGCGACGCGGCAGGCGGCGTCGAGGAGGGAGAGGTCGAGGGGTTCGGAGCGCGCCAGCCGCCGCAGGAGGTCGAAGGCCGGGGGTGCGCCGAGGGGTCGGTCGAACATGGGGTCGAGGAGGACGACGGGGGCGCTGGCGGGGGGCATGGCGGCCAGGAGGTCGGCGGCGTCGCCGGCCTGGACGCGGACGCGGGCGGCGGCGGCGGCCCACTTGCGGCGGGCGGCGGTCATGCGGGCGAGGCCCTCGCGCAGGAGCTCGGCCAGGGGTGCGCTGGCCTCGAAGCCATCGATCTGGGCGTTCAGGGCGCCGGCCAGGTGGAGGGCGTCGCCGGCCATGCCGAGGGTGGCGTCGATGACGCGGTCGACGGGGGCGGCGCCCGGGGGGGCGGCGGCGCGCACGAGGGGGTGCGCGGCGCCGTCGAGGATCTTGAGGGTGTAGCGCCCCGGGTTGGTGAAGAGGATCTGTTCGCCGTCGACGATCTCGTCGCGCTCAAGCTGAAGGACGTAGAGCATCGAGGCGGCGGCCTCGCGCTGGAGGCGGGCCAGGGAGCGGCCTCGGCGGGCTTCGAAGGTCACGCCGAGGCGCGCGGCGATCTCCGAGGCGCGCAGGGTCGTGGCCGCGTCGGCCTTCTTGTGGGTGGTGACGGCGAGCTTTTCGGGCGGCGGCATCGTCGGGCTCCGTGGGTCGGCGGCCGCGCCCTGAGGAGGCGGCGGCTGGCGCCTGGGCGCGGGATCCTACCTCAGCGCGGGCGAGGGGAGAAGGGCGTGGAAATCCCAATCCACAGGCCCACTTGCACTCCACCCCCACACTCCACCCCCTGTCCCCACACTCCACCCCCTGTCCCCCTCCTCGCTGCGCAAGGAGGGGGAACGCTCGTATTACGGGCAAGGGGGTTCGGGGACGCTCGTATGACGGACTGGGTGGATCGAGTCCCGCCCCGACGACCTCTCCACCCGCCCCAGGCGGCCATTGATCCCGGCGATGGCTCCTGCGGCCCGCCCCCCGAATCATCGAGCCCACCCAACGAGCCCCCCCCGACCCACCTTGCCCGTAATTCAAGCGTCCCCCCTCCTTCCGGAGGGAGGAGGGGGACAGGGGGTGGAGTGTGCGGGACAGGGGGCGGTGCGAGGAGCGTGGGGCGATCGTCGGGACTCGGGCCGAGCGGGTGCATAAGTTTCGATCTTGTTTTGCATATTTTTGAGATCGTCGATCGCGCGGGCGATCTCCGCTGGCGTGCGATGGTCAGCGTTGGAGCTTGTTGGCTTCGGTTTCGGTGCGGTGTGGTGATAAATCGAGGTGCCTCGCGGTTTCCTGTTGACATGCATGGACGCATGCATAATATGCAGCCGCTCGCTTCGGGCGGGAATCTGGGTCGGAGGTGGAGAGGGGGCGGGTGATGGACCTGGTGAGCGGCGCGGAGAGCGACCTGCAGGGTGAGGGCGGGGGAAGGCGGATGGAGCGCGAGGATCGACTCCGGTTGTTGCTCGAGCTGGTGATGAGGCGCGACTTCCGCAAGCAGGAGGAGCTGGTCGAGGCGCTGGAGGATCAGGGCGTGGTGGTGACGCAGTCGAGCGTGTCGCGGGACATCCGGGATCTGGGCCTGCTCAAGCGCGAGGGGGTCTACGTGGCGCCGCCGGAGGTGCTGGCGGGTCCGTCGGGGCCGGACATGTGGGCCTTTGCGACGAGCGTGGAGCGTGCCGGGGATCACCTGGTGGTGATCCGGAGCAAGCCGGCCACGGCGCAGACGCTGGCGATCGAGCTGGATACGGCGCGCTGGCCGGGGCTGGTGGGGACGATCGCGGGGGACGACACGGTCTTCGTGGCGGTGTCGGGCGCGGAGGCGTGCCGGGACATCGTGCGGCGGCTCAAGGCCGTGGCGAACCTGGATTGAGGGGCTGGCCGCGAAGGCGGCGATGTTTTCAAGGTGAGGCGGCCGAGCGGGCCGCTGGGGATATGGGGGCTTGGGGTGAAGAAGAAACCTGTCGTGCTGGCTTTCTCCGGGGGTCTGGATACCTCCTTCTGTCTGCTCTACCTCCAGGAGAAGTTCGGCTTCGACGTGGTGACGGTGACGGTGGACACGGGGGGCTTCGACGCCGCGACGCTGGCGTCGATCGAGGCGCGGGCGGCGTCGCTCGGGGCGGTGGCGCACCACACGGTCTCGGGCACCGAGGCGGTGTACAGGGATCACATCAGCTATCTGGTCAAGGGCAATGTGAGGCGCGGCGGGGTCTACCCGCTGTGCGTCGGCGCCGAGCGGGTGGTGCAGGCCCGGATGGTGGCGGCGATCGCCCACGAGGTCGGCGCCGAGGCCATCGCGCACGGCTCGACGGGGGCGGGCAACGATCAGATCCGCTTTGACGTGGCGATCCGGGCGCTGTGCCCGACGATGGCGATCGTCGCCCCGGTGCGGGACGAGGGCTGGACGCGGCAGGCTTCGGCGGCGTGGCTGGCCGAGCGAGGGATCGCGGTGTCGGTCGAGACTCGGGAGTACTCGATCAACGAGGGGCTCTGGGGGGTGACGATCGGGGGCAAGGAGACGCACGACAGCTGGCAGGTGCCGCCGGACGCGGCCTACGCCTGGACGGTGCCGCCGCAGCAGGCCCCGGCCGAGGGCGCGGAGGTGGTGCTGACCTTCGAGAAGGGCGAGGTGGTGGCCATCGACGGGGTGTCGATGGGCGGGGTCGAGGTGGTGCGGGCGCTCAACGCGCTGGGGGCGGCGCACGGCGTCGGCCGGGGCATCCACGTCGGCGACACGATCCTGGGGATCAAGGGTCGCATTGCCTTCGAGGCGCCGGCGGCGGCGATCTTGATCGAGGCGCACCGGGAGCTGGAGAAGCTGGTGCTGACCCGGTGGCAGGGGCACTGGAAGGAGCAATTGGCGAGCTTCTACGGGATGTTGCTGCACGAGGCCCAGTACTTCGATCCGGTCATGCGGGATCTGGAGGCCTTCATGGACTCGTCGCAGGAGCCGGTCTGCGGCCAGGTCAAGGTGAAGCTGGTGCAGGGGCGGCTCTCGGTCACGGGGGCGCGCTCGCCCTATTCGATGATGAACGCGGGGGCCGGGACGATGTACGGCGAGCGCAATGCGATGTGGTCGGCGGAGGACGCCAGGGGCTATTGCCGGATCTTCGGGACGCAGTCGCTGCTGGCCATGCAGGCGCGGCACCGGGCGGCGGCGCTGGCCGAGGGCGCAGGCGGCGAGTCGGGCGAGTCTTTGCAGGTGGTGTCCTGAGGCTTCGGTCCGGGCGAGCCCGGGCCGTGTGGGAGACGATGATGAAGCGGATCACCCTGGACAAGATCGCCAGCGCCACCTCGCGGCTGGAGCTGAGCCACCGCGCGTCGCTGACCGAGCAGATCAAGGCGTCGGTCGGTTACGTGCTGGCGCTGCGGGTGCTCGATCGCAAGGAGGTCTACAACCAACTTGAGGATCCTGCGGGGAGGATGGTGAAGATCTACCCGGGGGACGTGATCACGGGGGTGCTCGGCGAGCGCAAGGCGCTCCAGGGGTACTCGGGGCGGGTGCCGGAGCGCATCGCGGTGGGCGACATGCTGCACCTGCTCAACCTCGGCGGGGTGGTGGGGCTGTGCGACTCGTTCAACCCGATGGTCGGGCCGCCGATGCGGCTGGAGGTGCTCGGGGCGGTGATGGTCTTCCCGGTGATGGAGTCCAGGGAGGGTGTTGCGGCGCACATCCAGATGAAGGCGCTCGAGCCCGTGGCGTCGCTCGGCGCGACGCCGCCGGTGGTCTTCGTCTCGGGGACGTGCATGAACTCGGGCAAGACGCTGGCGGCCTGCGAGATCGTCCGCGGGCTGACGCGGCAGGGGCTCAAGGTCGGCGCGGCGAAGCTGACGGGCGTGGCGCTCAGGCGCGACACGCTGGCGATGCTGGACTGCGGGGCCGCGCGGGCGCTCTCGTTCTGCGACGCGGGCTACCCGTCGACGACGGCGGCGACGGCGCCGGGCGCCGCCCGCGCGGTCCTGTCGGCGCTGGCGGCGCCGAGCGTTGATGCGCTCGATGTCATCGTCGCGGAGCTGGGCGACGGGCTGCTGGGGGAGTACGGGGTGATGCCGATCCTGGAGCAGCCCGACATCATGGGGCGCCAGACCGTGCACGTCTGCTGCGCCTCCGACCCGGTCGGGGCCTTCGGGGCCGCGTCGCTCTTTGAGGCGCGGCTGGGCCGCCGGGTGGACGTCTTCAGCGGCCCGGCGACGGACAACGGCGTGGGCTGCAACTACATCGAGCGCCAGCTCGACACGCCCGCCCACAACGCCCGCGACGACGCCGAGCGGCTGGGGCAGGCGGTGATGGCGGCGCTGCGCGGCCAGGCGCTGCGGCCCAGCGAGGTCGTCGAGGAGGTGCGCAATGTGGCCGTCTGAGGTGAGCGCCGGAGGGCGCGTGAAGGTCGCCGTGGCCGGCGGTGCGGGCTACGTCGGCGGCGATCTGGTGCGCCTGCTGCTGGGCCACCCGTCGGTGGAGCTGGCCGCCGTCACCTCCCGCTCCCAGGTCGGCGAGCCCGTCACGGGGGCCTTCCCGCACCTGTCGGGGCTGACGTCGCTGCGCTTCGGCGACCAGGGACCGGCGGAGCTGGCCGAGGCCGTCGACGTCCTCTTCCTGGCGCTGCCCCACGGGTCCAGCATGGACGCGGTCGCCTCGCTCTTTGACGCCGGGGGTGCGCCCGTCGGCAGGGCGCGGGTCGTCGACATGTCGGGCGACTTCCGGCTCAACGATCCGGCGCTCTACAAGAAGCACTACAAGACGGAGCACGCCTGCGCGGGGCTGCTGTCGAAGTTCACCTACGGCCTGACGGAGTGGGCCGGGTCGAGGGTGGCCGAGTCGCGCCACGTGGCCAACCCCGGCTGCTTCGCCACCGCGATCGGCCTGGCGCTCTCGCCTCTGGCCAGCGCCGGGCTGCTGCCGCCGCAGGTGACGGTCTTCGCGGCCACGGGCAGCACCGGCTCGGGCCACACCCCGGCGCGCGGCACGCACCACCCCGAGCGGGCGACGAACTACAAGCTCTACAAGGTCCTGGAGCACCAGCACGTGCCCGAGATCCTCGGGCACCTGTCGGCGCTGGGGGCCACCACGGATCTGTCCTTCATCCCGGCCTCGGCCCCGATGACCCACGGGATCTTCGCCACGTGCCACATGCGCTGCGAGGACCCCTCGGCGCTGGAGGCCGCCGTGTGGGCCGCCTACGGCGATCCGGCGCGGACGCCCTTCGTGCGGCTGCGGCAGGGCTCGCCGGAGCTCAACTGGGTGGTGGGGTCGAACTTCGCCGACGTGGGCCTGATCAAGGGGGAGGGCGAGCTGGTGGTGGCCTGCGCCATCGACAACATGATCAAGGGCGCCGCGGGCCAGGCCATCCAGAACATGAACCTGATGCTGGGGCTGGACCCGCGCGCCGGGCTCACGACCCCCCCGAGCCTCCCCTGATTGGATATAATGTTGAGGAGTTTCAAGGAGATGCAAACAAACAAGGGCAAGCCTGAGGGGGCGCTGACGCAGTACATCACGGGCTTTGAGGGCGGCGAGTCGACGCTCAAGCGCCTGATCGCCAGCGCCATCGACATCAAGGCGAACCTGCCGCTCTACATGGCCGAGCGCCCGCTGGCGGGCAAGGTCATGACCTCGATCTTCCTCAACCCCTCGCTGCGGACGCGGACGAGCTTCGAGGCGGCCATGCACAAGCTCGGCGGCCACATGGTGGCGCTGTCGCCGGGCGCGGGCTCCTGGGACATGGAGTTCGAAAAGGGCGTGATCATGGACGGGGCCAAGGCCGAGCACATCATCGAGGCGGTCGGCGCGCTGTCGAGCTACAGCGACGTCATCGGGATGCGGGCCTTCTCGCAGATGGAGGACTTTGCGGCCGAGATGGCGGATCGGCCGATACACGCGGTGGCCGACCACGCCAGGGTGCCGGTCATCAGCCTGGAGTCGGCCTGCCACCACCCCTGCCAGGCGCTGGCCGACTCGATGACCCTGCACGAGCTCTTCGGGGGCCAGACCCAGGGCCAGCCCTTCGTGCTCTCGTGGGCCTGGCACCCGAGGATGTGCGGCGTGGCGGTGCCGCACTCGGCGCTGCTGGCGGCGGCCCGGATGGGCATGGACGTGACGCTGGCCCACCCCGAGGGCTACGAGCTGCACGCCCCCGTGATGGCCCAGGCCGCCGATCTGGCCGCGAGCACCGGCGGCAGCCTCAAGGTCGTCCACAGCATGGACGAGGCCTGCAAGGGCGCCAAGGTCATCTACGCCAAGGCCTGGGGATCGCCGCTGGACTATGGGGACAAGGTCGCCGGCTGCGCCCGCAATGCCAGCCACAAGCAATGGACGCTGGGCGCCCGCCACATGGCCATGGGCCAGGACGCCCGCTTCATGCACTGCCTGCCGGTGCGCCGCAACGTCGTGGTCGAGGACGCCGTCCTGGACTCGCCGGCTTCGGTCGTCCAGCAGCAGGCCGCCAACCGCATGTGGGGCCAGATGGCCCTGCTGATTGAGATGCTGGGCCAGGGCGCCCACCAGGAGAGCTGAGATGGACAGGGTCAACAACCTCAAGCAGGCGCTGCCTTACATCCGCCGCCACCGCGGCAAGACCTTCGTGATCAAGCTCGGCGGGCGAGTCTTCGAGGAGCGCCACGCGCTGCTGGCGCTGGCCGAGGACATCACGCTGCTGCACAACGTCGGCATCAAGGTCATCGTCGTCCACGGCGGCGGCCCCCAGATGAACGAGCTGGCCCGCAAGCTCGGCGTCCCCCAGCAGGTCGTCGGCGGCCGCCGGGTCACCAACGACGAGACGCTGGACCTGGCCAAGATGCTCTTTCGCGGCAAGCTCAACGTCGAGATTGTCTCGGCGCTGCGCGAGTTTGGCACTCTGGCCGTGGGCCTCTCGGGCGGCGACGGCGGGCTGGTCGAGGCCACGCGCCGCCCCGTGGTGCAGGTCCAGGAGTCCGACGGCTCGACGCAGGAGGTCGACTTCGGCCACGTCGGCGACGTGGTCAGCGTCAACCCCCACGTCCTGCACACGCTGACCAACGCCGGCTTCATCCCCGTCGTCTGCTCGCTGGCCTCGACGCTCACCGGCGGGATCCTCAACGTCAACGCCGACACCATCGCCGAGCGCATCGCCATCGCCGTCGGCGCCGACAAGCTCTTCTTCCTGACCGACCGCTCCGGCCTCCTGGAGGACGCCGCCGACCTCGACTCGCTCGTGTCCTACTGCGACGTGGCCGACGTCGAGCGCATGCTCGCCGCCGGGGTCATCGCCGGCGGCATGAAGCCCAAGATCAACGCCGCCCTCAAGGCCCTCAAGGGCGGCGTCCCCCGCATCCACGTCATCAGCGCCTTCCAGGCCTCCTCGATCCTCCTGGAGGTCTTCACCAACGAGGGCAGCGGCACCCTCATCGTCAACGACAAGCACGAGGTCCAGCCCTGAAGCTCGCCTTGGCGCCCCTTCAAGCCCCTCCTCTGGCCCGCCGCGGGCTCGCCCTCAGGACAGCGCGATGAACCCCCTCAACCCCGTCGATCTGCTCTCACGGCTCGTCGCCATCCCGAGCGTCAGCCGCCAGGAGGACCGCGTCGCCGGCTTCCTGCGCGACCTGCTCGCCGACCAGGGCCTGGACGCGCGCCGCGTGGGCAACAACGTCATCTGCGCCGTCCAGGGCGCGCGCCCCGGCCCCGTCTTCCTGCTCAACTCCCACCTCGACACCGTCCCGGCCCGCGACGGCTGGCTGACCGACCCCTGGGAGCCGACGATCGTCGAGGGCCGCCTCGTGGGCCTGGGCTCCGGCGACGCCAAGGCCTCCGTGGCCGCGATGGCCTGCGCCACGGCCCAGATCGCCCGCGAGGGCCTCGATCGCGGCACCCTGATCTTCGCGGCGACCTGCAACGAGGAGATCGCCGACCCCGGCATCGAGGAGATCCTGCCCGAGCTCGGCCGGATCGACGCGGCCCTCGTCGGCGAGCCGACCTCGCTCCAGGCCGCCGTGGCCCAGGGCGGCCTGCTCATCCTGGAGGCCACCGCGCGGGGCCGCACCGCCCACGCCGCCCGCGCCCACCTCGGCCTCAACGCCCTGACCGTCGCGGCGCGCGACCTCATCGCCCTCGACGCCCTGGTCCTGGACAGGGACCACCCCTTCCTGGGCCGCTCGACCGCCAACGTGACGGTGCTGCGCGGCGGCTCAAGCCACAACGTCATCCCCGACGCCTGCGACTACACCATCGACATCCGCTACACCCCCGCCTGGTCGCCCGACGAGCTCGTCGCCCTCATCGACGCCGCCACCGAGGCCGAGATCCGGGTGCGCTCCCAGCGCCTCGTCCCCGTCGAGACCTCCACCGAGGCGCCCGTGGCGCGCTGCCTGAAGGAGGCCCACCCCGAGGTGTCCTTCTTCGGCTCGCCGACGATGTCCGACTGGGTCTTCCTCAAGGGCGTCGACGCGATCAAGATCGGCCCGGGCGACAGCCCGCGCTCCCACACCGCCAACGAGTCCGTCGCCGTCGAGGAGGTCGAGCGCGCCGTGGCCGTCTACGCCGGCTGCGTGCGCGCCCTCCTGGACGGCCGCGATGGATCGCCGATGGCGATCTCCACCCCAGATTTGGAAGGGCGCCGATGAAGACCCTCTGGGACAAGGGCAAGCCGCTGGACGACGAGATCGCCGACTTCACCGTCGGCGACGACCGCGCCGTCGACGCCCACTTCGCCGCCCAGGACGTGCTGACGAACCTGGCCCACGTCCAGGTGCTGGCCGCCGCCGGCCTGCTGCGCCCCGACGAGGCCGAGGCGCTGACGGCCGCGCTGCGCGGCCTCTACCCGCTGGCGCTGGCCGGGGAGCTGGCCCCGGAGCCCCAGGACGAGGACATCCACAGCGCCATCGAGCGGCGGCTGACCCAGTCCCTCGGCGAGCCCGGCAAGCGCGTCCACACCGCCCGCTCGCGCACCGACCAGATCGCCACCGACGTCGCGCTGTGGCTGCGCGAGCAGGCGCTCGGGGCCTGCGCCGAGGCGCTGGAGGCCGCCGGGGTCGCCGCCGCCTTCGCCGCCGCCCACCAGGGCGAGCCGCTGCCAGGGATGACCCACCTCCAGCCGGCCATGCCGTCGAGCTTTGGCCAGTGGGCCGCCGGCTACGCGGCCCTGCTCCTGGACGACGCCGAGGCCCTGCTGCACGCCTTCGAGGCCGCCGACGCCTGCCCGCTCGGCAGCGCCGCGGGCTACGGCATTCCGGCGGAGCTGGCGCCGATAGATCGCGCCATGTCAGCGCAATTGCTGGGTTTTTCTCGCCCGATCGAGCCGGCGACGGCCGTCCAGGGGGGGCGCGGGAAGGCGGAGGCGGCGCTCCTGTCGGCGATGTGCCAGCTGTCGACGACCTGCGCGCGGCTGGCGCAGGACGTGGTGCTCTACGTCCACCCGTCCTTCGGCTTCATGCGCCTGCCGGTGAACTTCACGACGGGCAGCTCGATCATGCCCCAGAAGCGCAACCCCGACGTGATGGAGCTGGTGCGGGGGCACGCCAAGATCGTGCAGGCGGCGCTCTTTGAGGTGTTGACGCTGGCGGGGTCGGTGACGTCGGGCTACCACAGGGACTTCCAGCTGCTCAAGGCGCCGACGATCCGCGGCGCGGGCGCGGCGCGGTCGATGGTCCGGATGGTGGCGCACGTCCTGCCCGGCGTCGAGGTGGAGGCCGAGAGGGCCTTGTCGGCCTGCTCGCCCGAGCTCTACGCGACGCACAAGGCGCTGGAGCTGGTCATCGCGGGGGTGCCCTTCAGGGAGGCCTACCGGCAGGTGGCCGACGCGCTCGACGCCGGGGCGCTGCCGGACGCGACGGGCAGGCCGGTGGTGGACATCGGGGCCGCGCTCGAGCAAATCCGGTCGCGGGCCGCGGCGATAGACGGGCGAAGGCGCGCGCGGCTGTTGCAGATCGAGGGCGCGAGGGAGGCCCTGCTCGGTACGACGTGATCAGGGCGAAGCCGCAGCTGGAGGCTGAGGCCGCAAATCGAGGGCGCGAGGCCCTGCCCGGGCTGGAGTCCGGGGCGGGCGGTGAGGAGGGGCCTCGGGTCGGCCAGCGCGATCCGGGGGCAGCGATCAGGAGGGGGAGATGGGCGAGCGAAGGCCATGGGCCGAAGAGGGGCAGAGCGCGGAGGAGGTCGCCGAGGTGGCCGCCGGGACGCCGGCGGCGCTGGTGCTGGCCGACGGGCTCGCCTTTGAGGGGGGGGCGATAGGCGCGGCGGGGACGGCCTTCGGGGAGCTGGTCTTCAACACCGCGATGACGGGCTACCAGGAGGTGCTCACGGACCCGTCCTACAGGTGCCAGCTGGTCACCATGACCTACCCGCACATTGGCAATTACGGGATCCAGCCGCGCGACGGGGAGTCCGGGCGGCCCCAGGTGGCCGGGCTGATCGTCAAGAAGCTGTGCCGGCGGCCCTCGCACCACGGGCAGGTGGTCAGCGTCGGGGCGTGGCTGGCCAGGCACGGCGGCGTGGGGATCGAGGGGATCGACACGCGGGAGCTGGTGCGGCACATCCGGGGCGCGGGCGCGCAGGCGGCGATCCTGACGACGGACTTCGAGGCGCCGCTGGGCGACGCGGCGCGCGAGGCGCTGGCGGCCCGGGCCAGGGCGTGGTTCGAGGGCGCGGGGTGGGATCTGGGGCGGCGCGCGGGCGCGGGGCGGCCCTACGTGATCGAGGCGCGCGAGCACGGCCGGACGCGGGGCGAGCCGCTCAGGCTCGTGGCCTACGACTTCGGGCTCAAGGAGGGGATGTTGCGGCAGCTCTCGGCGCTCGGGTGCCGCATCGACGTGGTGCCGCCCTCCTTCCCGGCCAGCGCCGTCGAGAAGCTTGCGCCGGACGGCGTCTTCCTCTCCAACGGGCCGGGCGACCCGGCCAGCCTGCCCGAGGTCGCCGCCGAGATCCGGGCGCTCGTCGGCCGCTACCCGATGTTCGGCGTCTGCCTGGGGCACCAGCTCATGGCGCTGGCGCTGGGCGGGCGAGTCGAGAAGATGCGCTTCGGGCACAGGGGCGCCAACCACCCGGTGCTGGATCGGACGACGGGCAAGATCGAGATCACGAGCCAGAACCACGGCTTTACGGTGGTGGCCGACTCGCTGCCGGAGGGCGTCGAGGTGACCCACGTCAACCTCAACGACCAGAGCGTCGAGGGGCTGCGGGCGCCTGGCCTGCGCCTCTTCAGCGTCCAGTACCACCCGGAGGCCTGCCCTGGCCCCCACGACGCCCATCACCTCTTCCACCGCTTCCTGGACGCCGTCGACGAGGCGCGAGGGCGCTGATCGAGCGCAAAGGCGCATCAATATTGGAGATCCTCGGGAGGGCGCGATGCCAAGGCGAAGCGATATCAAGAGCGTGTGTGTGCTGGGCGGCGCGGAAGGCACGGCCGCGCTGGACCTCACCGCCACAGACATTGCCGCGCTGGCCAACGGCTTCAGCCTGATCACCATCGGCGCCAGCACGCAGACCGGCGCCATCACCGTCAATACCGCCACGT
>SYOX01000241.1 GCA_005804885.1 Pseudomonadota bacterium | reverse complement strand
GGGGGACGGGCTCGTCGGGTGGGGCTAGAATTTCAGGTGGGCTGCGCCCTGTCGGTCGCAGGCCAGCGCACGACCCAGGTCGACACCAGGGGGCGTGAAAACCCCAATCCACAGGCCCACTTCGACGCGCTGATCCGGCCCCGCGATCCGCCCTGGCCCGCGCGCCGGCCTGCGCCCAACGGGCGCAGGCCGGCGGGCATCCAAGCCCCACCCGACGAGCCCGTCCCCAACGGGGGCGGTGCGAGGAGCGTGGGGCGATCGTCGAGCGTGGAGCGCTGGGGGTCGGCGCGCGTCGAAGGGGCCTGGAGCCTTCCCTGAGCGAACCTGAATACAACCACGGACAACCACTGAGGCTCGCTTCCTGCCCCGCCCTCTGTCAGTCTGGACGTGCGGATCAAGCCAGGGAGCCTCCAGCGCGGTGGACACCGACCCTCGACATCATGGCGGCGCGCTCATCAAGATCGTCAGGATCGCGGCGGCGCTGATCCCGGCCGCGCTGCTCACAGCCGCGCTCGGCGCGACCTGCCTGTCCTGCTCCTCGCCTGAAACAACCCCCCCAGATCGCGGCGACATCGACGCTTCGGCCCCCGATCGCGATCACGAGGTCTACGTCGCCGCTCTGGAGGCCCTCGCCGACCGCCTCGGCGGCGCCCCGCCCTCGCCCGACGCGACCGCGCGCGTCCTGCGCGAGGGCAGGCCAGCCTACGAGGCCCTCGTCGACGCCGCCCTCGACCCCGCACAGAACCCCGCGCTGATCCCCTCCCTGTGGGCCTGGCTGCGCCGCTACTTCGGCTCCGATGGCCGGGTGCTGCGCGCCAATCACCCCAGGACCGGCGAGCCGCTGACCATCCACCACGACGACCCTGCCAACCTCGCCGCGTGGATCATCGCCCAGGATCGGCCCTGGACCGAGATCCTCACCAGCGATCAGTGCGTCCGCGAGCGCCTCGACTCAAGCGGCGCCCTCATCGGCCTCGACCCCGACCCCTGCCCGCTCGACGGCGGCGTCGCCGCCGGAGCGCTGACCCAGCCCGGCTTCCTCCACCTCCACGGCCAGGTGACCAGCTTCCAGCGCGTGGCCGCCATCCACCTGATCTTCTCCTGCGCCCTCTACCCCGACGCGTCCGATCCCGGCTTCGTCCGCTGCAACCATTGCGGCCAGGACCCCGCAGCCATCCCACCCGCCGACGACCCCTCTGGCCCCTCCCTCCGCATGCTCGCCCGCTACAAAGAAGATGAATGCTTCTCCTGTCATACCACCCTCTCACCTCGACGGATGGTCCTCGTCAAATACGACGAACATGGATTCTATGATCCTCGACGGACGATCCGCGACGTGGAAGACCCCCGCAACACCCTCGGCCATTGCGTCGTGGTCCCCCTCGACGTGACCCCCGAGGCCCTGACCCCCTGCTGCAACCCCGAAGGAGAGTGCCTGTCGGTCCGCGAGGCCCTGGCGCAGCCCGGCGGTTGCTGCTTCAACCCCATGCTCACCGACACCCACGCCGCCGAGTCCAGCGCCGAGGTCGACCTCGGCTGCCTGAGCCCCGACTCCCCATGGTGTCAGGGCTTCTACCACGGCCACCCCATGTCCACCCCCGCCGACTGGGCGCGCCTCATGCTCGACCCCGAGGTGGACGGCGACGCCTTCGCGACCTGCGCAGCGACCTGGTGGACCCGCTTCGCCCAGGGCGACGGGGTCGGCCTCCTCGGGCGCGGCGGCCCTCCCGAGGTCGCGCCAACGCCCCTCGACCCGCTCGACGCCGAGCGCCTGCGCTCGGCCTTCGCCCAGACCCGCTGGAGCGTGCTTCGCTTCCTTGGCCTCGTCTTCAAAGACGAACTATTCTTGCGCCAGTTTGACCGCGCGCCGCCCAACCCGGAGCGATGAGGGCGATGTCGCCGCGATATTGATTCGATCACGGTGGTGACGACGTCGCCACATTTATTGATTCGACCGCGGTGGTGGCGATGCCGCCGCGATTTTTTGGCCGCGATGAGGGCGGTGCCGTCACGGTTTTTCATTCGACCGCGATGGTGGCGCTGCCACCACGATTTGAGGGGGCAAACGTGAAGGCCGTGATGTCGCCGCGATTTTTCGACCGTGATGGTGGCAAGGGCGCCACGATTTGAGGGGGTGGGCCTGATGGCGGCGATGGCGCCGTCGTTCAAGAGGGCAAACATTGTGAAGGCGGCGTCGCCCCGACTCGGTCATCGATGCCGTTAACACCGTTGTCGCCGCGATTTTGACGTCTGATCGGCCAAAGGTCGTCTGCTCGGGCGAGGGTGGAGGGGTTGGCGGACTAATCCCGGTAGCGACGATGTCGCCGTGATTTTCAAGGGCAGCATCTGGAGGGAGGGCAGGTGGAGGACGCCACGGACATCCTCGCGGCGATGGCGCGCGGCGAGCGCAGCGCCGAGCAGGTCGTGCGCGCCCACCTGGAGCGGATCGACGCCCTGAACCCGGCGTTCAACTTCGCCACCGGCATCCTGGCCGATCGCGCCCTGGCGATGGCCCGATCCCCTCGCCCAGGCCCTCTGAGCGGGCTGCCCGTGACGATCAAGGAGCACATCCAGATCGAGGGCCTGCCCGTGACCTTCTGCTCGACCCGCGCGCGCCCTGTCCCCGCCGCGGCGCGATCGGCGGCGGTGGTCCGGCGCCTGGAGGCCGCCGGGGCGATCCCCATCGCACGGACCAACATGTCCGAGATGACGATCGGCCCCGAGAGCGACAACCTGCGCTTCGGCCTGACCCGCAACCCCCTGGACCCCACCCGGACCGCCGGCGGCTCCAGCGGCGGCGAGGCGGCGGCGGTGGCCTGCGGCGCCAGCGCCGCCGGGATCGGCTCGGACATCGGCGGCTCGATCCGATACCCAGCCCACTGCTGCGGGGTCGTCGGCTTCAAGCCCGCCGCCGCCGCCGTCGACAAGGACGGCGTCCTGCCCGACATGGGCGATCTCTTCAGCGACCGCTTCCTGGCCCTCGGACCCCTGACGCGCTCCGTCCGCGACGCCCGCCTCCTCTACAGCGTCATCGCCCACACCCCGCCTGCGCCCCTCCACCCGCGCACCCCTCGCCTGCTGATCCCCGAGGGCCTGCCGACGCTCACCCGCGAGCCCTGCGTCGCCGACGCCGCCCGCGCGGCCGCCCGGGCGCGGGAGGCCAGCGGCGCCATCCCCGAGGCCTTCGCGCTGCCCGAGGCCGACCAGATCTCCTGGGATTACGCGGACCTGGTCTTTCGGGACGTCGAGCGCGCCTCCCGCGCGGCCATCGACGACCCGACCCCCCTCAACCTCGCCGCGGAGCTTTGGAGGCAGGCGAGGGGGAGGCCGACGGTGACGACCTTCGTGCTGGCGCTGCTGATTGGCGCGGCGGCCCGCCGCCCCTGGCTTCGCGGCGCCGAGCAGGCAGAGGGGCGGCTGATGGCGCTTCGCACGCAGGTGCACGAGCGGCTCGGCAGCGACGGGATCCTGGTGATGCCGACGACGGGTGAGCTGGCGCCGCCTCACGGCGACCTCGCGCGGCGGCTCATGTCGCCCAGGACGCGCCGGATCTACCTCGGCCAGCTCCTGCACAACGCCCTCGACCTGCCCTGCATCTCGGTGCCTGCCCGCGCGCTGGCCGATCCCGGCGGCCTCGTCCCCGGCGTCTCGCTGGCGTGCGCCCCCGGCGCCGAAGGAGCGCTCTTTCTGGCCGCCGAGATCGTCGAGGCCGCCCTTGCTCGCTGATGGCGGGCGCCGCTGAGGCGCAAAGGCGCCCCTCGGGCCGGGCCCCTTGACCACAATGAAGGCATTTGGGAAACAGCCGCCACGGCGGCATGGATCATGGAACCGGTTCGAGTGGAGTCTACAGATAGGTGCCTGGGCAAGGGACCCGTGTTGAACGTGTTGGAGGTGGCTATGAACTGAGGATGGAGCCCAGGAGCAAGGGACAAGAGGGGACTTCTTGACATGAAGGGACATATGTACCACCTTCCGTCATGCAGACTTGACGTGGCATCAAGTCGTGATGAGCCAGGGAGGCGAAGTGATTGATGAACCGCTGCGAGCCCACGAGGCGGGCCGCCTGATTCGTCAACTGTTGCGTCAGGGAGGGACGGTGCGCTTTACAAGCCACGCCCTGCGCGAGTTGGAAAAGGACGACCTGGAGGAGATCGACGCCATCAACGTGCTTCGTGTGGGAGTTGTCGCGGAGGCCGAATGGGAAAACGGAGGGTGGCGACATCGGGTGCAAACACCTCGCGTAGCCTTGGTCGTAGAGTTTGAGCAAGATGAGAACGTGGTTGTCGTCGTGATAACGGGGTGGAGGAAGCAGTGATGAGGAAACAACGGTGTGTGCAGTGCGCAGGCCATATGGTAGCCCACCAGGAGGACTACCCCTATCGCTCCCTGCCGGGGGTGGTCCTTCAAGGATTGACGGTGTGGCGTTGCCAGGGTTGCGACGCGCATGAGGTGGACGTCCCTGATCCTGAAGGACTCCACCGCGCCTTGGTCAACGAGCTGGTTCGCAAGCGTGAGCGTCTCGCTCCTTCAGAAATCCGATTTTTGCGCAAATACCTGGGGTATTCGTCCAAAGAGTTCGCAGAACACATCGGGGTGTCGCCTGAAACGGTGTCGCGTTGGGAGACAGGAGCGCAGTCCATGGCTCCGGTGGCCGACCGCCTCGTCCGTTTGATGGCATTGACCAAGGAACCCGTGGGCGACTACATCGACACCATGGACAAGGTCGGACGGCTCGATGTCAGGCCTTACGAAGGCAAACTTCGTCGTCTGGGCAACACCGGCTGGGAAACTGCCGTTTGATGTTATTTCCTCGATTTAGCGGTGATATCATCAAATCGCGATGTCATTGATCTTTGGCAAGGACAGCGACCGCCTAACGCTCGGCATCAGCCGCGCGTCGGCTGCATGCCCTCAAGGCTCCGGGCCGAGGAGGGCGGCGCTCAAGAAGGCGCGGTTGAGGGCGGCGATGGCGCCCACCGAGACGCCCTTGGGGCAGGCGGCCTCGCAGGCGCCGTCGTCGCTGCAGCTCCCGAAGCCCTCGGCGTCCATGCGGGCGACCATGGAGAGCACCCTGCGCCTGGGCTCAGGGCGCGAGGCGTGCTCGGCGAGCTTGGCGCCGACGAAGAGGGACGCCGAGGCGTTCTTGCAGGCCGCCACGCAGGCCCCGCACTCGATGCAGAAGCCCGCGGAGGCCGCCGCCGCCGAGGCCGCAGTCGAGGGCACTCGCCCGGCCTCAAGGACTCGACCGAGCGCCCCCCGATCGACGATGAGGTCGCGGACGGGCGGGAAGGGGCCGGCCCGCCAGGGCTCGATGACCAGCGTCGAGCCGTTGTCAAAGGCCCTCATCTGCACCTGACAGGCGGCCTTGCCGGGCGTCGGGCCGTGGGGATCGCCGTTGATGACCAGCGCGCACAGGCCGCAGGAGCCCTTGCGGCATTGCTGCGAGAAGGCGATCTCTCGCGCACCCCGACCCCGAAGCCCCGCGTTGACCTTGTCGAGGACGTCGAGCACCGTCATGCCAGGGTCGACCTCGTCCACCTCGTGCGACTCCAGGCCCCCCGCCGCCTTCGCGTCGTCCTGTCGCCAGATCTTGAGCGTGAGCCGCATGGGGGATCGTCCTGCTGTCGGGCGGAGCAAGGGCGCGCCGACTGGTGACAGACCCGGGCGGGCCCCGAGGACACGCCCGAGCCTGGAATGTGCCACAGGCCGATGCTAGAAAGAAACGCAGTGGTCGACGGCCAGGCGCGACGCCGGGCTGCGGGCGACCAGCGGGCGGCGCGATGCAGTCGCGCCGCTGCGCGGCGAGGGGCCGGGGGCGATGAGAGAAAAAACACAACAGTTGAAGGAGTTTATCGTCGTCCTTGTCCTCTGCCTCAGCGCGTCGGGGTGCGTCGAAGAGGCGGCCGGGCCTCGCCCTGATCCCGGCCCGCTGGTCGTGGAGGACCCCCCGAGGGCGGTCTACGGCGCCGAGGCGACCCCGAGGGCGTCGCTGGACGCGCAGGACGGCGAGCCCTCGCCGCCTCTGCCGCAGGAGGGCGGCGACAGCGGCGATCCGGGCTTGATCTACGCGGCGGCGCTGGGCGGCTACTACATCTTGCGCATCCAACTGCCAGACGGGAACTTTGGCTACCGCTACGACGCGGAGGCGGGGACCTGGGCGGACGACGACAGCCTCGCGCGGCAATGCGGGTCGACCTACACGCTGTCCTACCTGTACGAGGTGACAGGGCGCGAGGAGTTCAGAGTGGCGGCGCAATGGTCGCACGCCAGGATCGCGCAGCGCATGGACAGGCCGCTCTCGCTGGGCTCTCCGGTGGCCTTGTGGGCGCTGGGGCTGACCCTGCACGCGCGGGCGACCGGGCGCAGCGACTGGGGCGACGGCTTTGACGTGGACACCGAGATCGATCGGCTGGGGGCGGAGCTGCTGGCGATCCAGCGGGAGGACGGCGGCTTTGAGCGCGAGGGCTTCCACGCAGGATCGCAGTTCATCCAGGCGCTCTGGTCGGTCTACACCCACACGGGCGACCCGCGCTACCTGGACGCGCTGGAGCGCGGCGCGCGCTACTTCTACGACACGGGCCTCCACGAGCGAGATCTGCTCTTCGCGCTGTGGAACAACGAGCCGATGGCGGGGCTCTACGCGCTCAGGCCGGCCCCCTGGATCCTGGATCTGGTGTGGATGGTCACGGACCCCGTCGTCGAGGCGCAGATCCTGCCCCACCATGACGTCCCGGCCTTGTGGGTGGGGGGCTTCATCCTCTATGGGCAGCCGACCCCGGGCGCCTTGTCGATGTACGGCGTCGAGGCGTCCATCGACGCCTTCAGGCTGGCGCGGATGGTCGGCGACGTCGAGCGGGCCGAGCGCTATCGGGCCGCCGCGCTGCTGGGCGTGCGATTCTTGAAGTCGCTACAGCTGCGCGAGGGAGATACGGACAGCTTCCCTGAGCCTGATCTCACGATCGGCGGCGTGCCCTACGGCTTTGACAGGCCGATCCTGCGGGTGGACATCACCCGGCACATCGTCAACTCGTTCATCAAGGTCGTCACCTACCTCGATCTGGAGGACTACCCGGCCCGCGATCGCTTCCTGCCCCGATCGACGCCCTCCGGCGGTGTCCTCGAAGCCCCCTTCGGTCCCGCCCCGCCTTGAGCGCCCGCCCGCGCCGACCGCCTCGTCGAGCGCCCCACGCTCCTCGCACCGCCCCACGCTCCTCGCACCGCCCCACGCTCCTCGCACCGCCCCCCTGCGGGGGACGGGCTCGTCGGGTGGGGCTAGAATTTCAGGTGGGCTGCGCCCTGTCGGTCGCAGGCCAGCGCACGACCCAGGTCGACACCAGGGGGCGTGAAAACCCCAATCCACAGGCCCACTTCGACGCGCTGATCCGGCCC
>SYOX01000033.1 GCA_005804885.1 Pseudomonadota bacterium | reverse complement strand
GTACGCGTTCACGGGGGTGGCATGAGTTCAGGTAGGCAGGGGGAGCAGCGAGGGAGGTGCTGAGCCTTGGCGCTGTGCCACGACCGCCTCGGTCAACCACGACAGCACCTGCCGCCCTTGGAGCTTGAGCGTTTCGGTCACCGTCAGCATCGCCCCGACGAACTTCTCACCCTCGTCCGTCCTTGTTCCCTGCGAGGACCGTCTCCAAAGCACCGCTGGCCTTATGGCTCGCTCGGCTCGGTTGTTCGTCGCCTCCACGCCACCCACCCGTGCGAAGGTCCACACCGCTTCCTCGTGCTCGACCATAAACCTGCACACCGCCGCTGTTTTCTTGTGCGCGCTGGCCATGCCCCCGCTGGCTATGGCCCTGACTCGCTGCCTGACCTTCGACATACCCTCGACGAACACTGCCCAATCGAGTTCGCCGGCTGACTGCGCGGCCGCAGCCTCGAAGACCTCATCTGCACAGCCCAGCAGCCCCTGCCCTGTCTCTTTGGCCAACTCCTCCTTGGCCTGGCTCATCAGAAGGAAGTCCCTGTCCAGGTGAGCCCAGCATACCTGACGGTTGGCGTCCCATATCCACTTGTAGGCGCTGTATCGGTCCGACACGATGATGCGGTTGTCGACCACATCGCCCACCATCGTCTGGCAGGCCGCCTTGCTGCGCTCGGTCTGGATCTTGAAGTGGGCCATCAGCCCACAGACGGCCACCCACAGCACCCGGTAGCCTCGCTGGCGCTTCCAGCCCGACTCGTCACAGTGCACCACAGGGGCCCTCTTGATGGCCTCGGCCACCTCGGCCACAGGCTGCTCGACGGCCTTTGCGACCTCAAGAGTCTGGTTGTGAATCGAGCCCAGGGACAGCTCTATGTTCATCACGGCGCCCAGGAACCCCTGGGTCTGACGCCGGGACAGATGGTAGGTGCCGATCATCAAGGCGACCAAGGCCACAAGGTGAGGGCCGAAAGTCTCCTTGGCCTGATGCGGCAGCGTGCCTCGGGTGCTGGCCCCACAGCCACCACAGCAAAGGGTGTGGACTTGGAACTCGGTCACTAGGGGCACGACCGGTGGCATCTCGACCGTCTGATGGCGCTCAGGGCTGGGATCATCGCCGACGAGGGGCTCGCCGCAGCACGCACAAGTGGCCGGCTTGCAGGCCACAAAGGAGGTGACGCGCTCGGGAGCCAGAAGCTGGCGCTGATGGCCGCCACGACGGTCAGCCTTGCGGCGGCGCTTTTCTTGGTTGCGACTTCGAGGTGGGCGGGCCTTGGCAGGAGGATCGGTCGAAGGTGGCTTGGAGGAGTTGGTGGAGTCCAACCCGAGGCGCTCCTCAAGGTCGTCAATGCGGGCTCGGAGCAGCGCCACCTGGGCTTGAAGCTCAAGACACCCCTTGCAGGCCACGGCTGGTTCTTGCTCGTTCATGCCCCCATCATGCGCCCATCAGGTCCCTTTGGAAACCTGACCAACCGTTCCCCTCGTGAACGCGTACCCTCTCTCAACACCGCCCACTGGGATGAAAACAGCTATCCAGAGCCCCGCCCTGGGATCGTTGCTGCAATCGATCGCGCGCTTCATCAAAGACACAAGACACTTTCTCAGGCAATCTTCAAGACCAAAGCTGTCCTGAACGCAAAAAGACGCCCGCCTTCTTAACCCACCTCGACGCACCCATGAACCAACCTGGCCACACAACACTGTATATATTTTCACGACTGACCCGGCACCCGGCCACGCTGGCGACCCTGGCGGCCTTGACCTTGAGCGGCTGCGGCGTCGGCTACGTCCTGGAGAACGGCCTGACCCAGATGGCGCTGCTCCAGTCGCGCCGCCCCATCGCCGAGGTCCGCCAGAGCTGTCCCCTGGAGCCAGCCCAGGCCGAGGCCCTCGACCTCATCGAGGATGTCAAGCGCTACGGGGTGGAGATCGGCCTGGCCGGCAGCGACAACTACGAGACGCTCGCCGTCGGCTGGGACCACGCGATCTGGAACCTGTCGGCCTGCGATCCCCTCTCCTTCACCCCCGAGACCTGGTGGTTCCCCATCGTCGGCCGAGTCCCCTACCTCGGCTTCTTCGACGAGGAGCGCGCCATGGAGCAGGCCGAGGCCCTGCGCGCCGAGGGCCTCGACGTCTACCTCCGCACCGCCGGCGCCTACTCCACCCTGGGCTGGTTCGAGGACCCCGTCCTGATCTCGATGCTCTCCTGGACGCCCTACACCCTGATCGACACCGTCCTGCACGAGCTGACCCACGCCACCGTCTGGATCCCCGGCAGCGTGGCCTTCAACGAGAGCTTCGCCAGCTTCGTCGGCCAGAAGGCCGCCTTCGGCTACCTGCGCGCGCGCTACGGCGAGAGCTCCGAGATCTTCCGCGCCTCGGTGCGCGACGCCCAGGACGCCGAGCGCTGGATCGCGCTGCTCAAGGTCCTCTACGACGAGCTCGACGCCCTCTACAAGGACCCCTCCATCCCCGACCCCGAGAAGCTCGACCGCAAGGCCGCCGCCTTCGACGCCCTCCCCGCCCTCGTCGACGCTGGCGGCTTCCACGAGCCCGCGCTCTACAAGGCGTGGATCGCGCGCCGCGCGTGGAACAACGCCCTGCTGGCGCAGTTCCGCACCTACAACTCCAACCATCAGTGGTTTCAGGTCATTTTTGAGCGCGAAGGGGAGGATCTGGCGCGCTTCATGGCCGCGATCGCCAGGATCGCCGACGAGGGCGGCGACCCCTACGCGGCGCTTGAGCGCGCCGCGATCGCCGAGGGCCTCAGAAGCCCAGCGCCGTGAGTTCGAAGGCGACGTTGCGGTAGAAGCGCACATGGTCAAAGCCCGTGTGCGGATCGGCGCCGACGTCCTTGACCTGACCGACCTCGTCGAGGTGATCGGCGGGGAAGCAGCCGCGGAACTTGCCGTGCCTGGCGCTCTCGACCGTGGACAGCCCGTCGTTGGGCAGCAGCGCCGTGCCGTGGGCCACGAAGGCCGCCATCGGGATCAGCGTCGCGTCCATCTTGTCGGCGCTGGCCTTCGGGTTCTCCAGCATCATCCCCTCGCAGGCCACCCTGTCCTTGTCGTTCCGGAGCCCGAGGACGCTGCTGACCCCCGCCCACGACTGATAATAGACCCGCTCGTCGTCCGGGTTCTCCGCGTTGAAGGCCGGCGCGTTGGCCTCCGCCAGCGCCTCCAGCGCCGCGAAGAGGTCCGCCTCGTCGCCCGCGTCGCTGAACGAGCGACCCCAGGCCCGCGCCAGCGCGTTGAGCGCCGCCTCGGCGGCCCCTGGCACCAGCTTGAGCCCCACGTCGGCCACCGCGCTTCCCTTGTGCGGCGAGGAGATCGTCGTCAAGGAGGCGATCCGGTCGCCGTAGCCCATCGAGCTGATCAAGAAGCGCCCGTCCAGGCCCCCTATCGAGTGCGCGATGATGTTGACCTTCTCCGCCCCGAAGAACTCCAGCGCCGTGTCCACCTCATCGGCCAGGAAGCCCGCCCGCACCTCCGGCGAGTTGTAGGGCGGCACGGTGGCCACATAGACCTCGTGGCCGTCCGCCGCCAGCGCCTCGGCCACGCCAAACCAGCCCCAGCGGTTCGTCGGGCTCGCGTCAAAGCCATGCGCCAGCACGATCGGGAAGCGCGTCGCCTCTCCCTGCGGCTCGGGCCCCAGCGGCGCCGCGTCGCAGTCCGGATCTCGCATCGGGCAGAACCAGTCGCACGCGCCGTCGCCGTACCAGCCCTTGCGCTGGCACAGATCAAAGGAGAAGTCCGCCTTGCCCTCCTGCGTGGCCTGCGCCGCCTCCTCCTTCGTCCCCGGCACGGACGCGTCCTCCGTCGGCGTCGGCTCGACCTCCTGCGCGCAACCCGCCGCCACCACCAACAACGACAAGATCCCCGCCCAACGCATCATCTCCATCTCCCCCCAGTTTCAACCCTTTTTCACGCTCGCTGCCCTTCAAGCAAAGCCCAGGCCAACCTGATGGAAAAGCCCTCCCCCCCCTCCAACACGACCTCCGCGACCCACACCTGCCTTCCGCTGGCCACTGCACCTGCCACCCTGGAGAGGACTGCCGACCCCGCCCTTGTGCCGCGCGGGCCGACGCCCGATGATGTCGCCGCGCTCAGGCAGGCCGCCCCGAGCGCCGATGCACCTGACCTCGAACCAGCCCGCGCCCCAGCGCGCCTCGCGGTGCCCAGGAGCCAGCCCCCGTGGAACCAGTCCGCTTCATGAGCCAGGGCGTCGAGCTCGCCGGTGATCTCTGGCGCCCGCCCTCGACCCCGCGCGGCGCCCTCGTCCTCTGCCAGGGCTTCGGCCTGATCAAGGCCATCTGGATGCCCGAGATCGCGCGCCACGTCGCCCAGGCCGGCTACCTCGCGCTGACCTTCGACTTCCGCCGCTTCGGCCTCAGCGGCGGACACCCCAGGCGGCGGCTGCTCCCCCGCGAGCAGATCGACGACCTCAAGGCCGCCGTCGGCTTCCTCGCCGCAGAGCCCTCCACCCCCCAACACCGGATCGCCGCCCTCGGCCTGAGCTTCGGCGGCTCCATCGCCCTGGCAGCAGCCGCCGAAGACCCCCGGATCGCCGCCCTCGTCGCCGTCGCCAGCCCCATGGACTGCGCCCGACAGTTCCGCCTCGGCCCCGGCTTCGACGCCTTCATGGAGCGCGCCCGACGCGCCCGCGCCGACTTCGACGCCACCGGCGCCCTCGCCCCCATGTCCACCCTCCGCATGATGGCCCGCGACCCCGCCATGGTCGACCGACTCCAACAAGCCGCCGACGCCTGCCCCGCCTGGACCCCCGACTTCTCCTTCGAATCCATGGTCGACATCGTCGCCTTCTGCCCGGAGGCCGCCGCACACCTCATCGCCCCCCGCCCTGCCCTCTGGATCTACGGCCGCGACGACGCCCTCGTCCCCCTGAGCGAAGGGCAGGCCGCCTTCGACCGCGCCCGCGAACCCAAGGCGATCCATATCCTCGACAACATAGGTCATTCGGACATTCATGGCGGAGAGGCCATGCAATGGGTGATCGACGACGCCCTCGACTGGCTCGACGCGAACATCGCTGGACAAGGCCCCCCGATGGCCCCAGAACAAGGGCCGACAACCCGGAGCGCGCCATGAAGAAGACCTCCCTGCTCCTGCTCGCCCTGATCGCCTCGCTCGGCTGCGACGCCACCCCACCCGCCGACGCCCCGACCGCAGCGGCCCCCGACCCCGCGCCGACCTCGACGACGACCCTCTCGACCGGCGATCGCGCCCTCCTGGCCGAGTACGGGCTCGCCCTCGTCGACGCCCACCTGGCAAGCCAGCCCAGGCCCATCAAGCCCAGCCCCGACGGTCCCGTTCTGGGCGATCCCAGCCCCGACGAGCCCGTTCTGGGCGATCCCAGCCCCGACGCTCCCAGCCCGGATGAACCCGGGCGCGACGCCCCCAGCCTGGAAGAACCCAGGCCCGACGCCCCCGGCCTGGGCGACTCCAAGCCCCGCGACTCCAAGCCCGTCAAGCCCGATACCGTCAAGCCCGATGCGGGTACAGCCGAGCCGGTCGCCCCGGCGGTCGCCTCGGGCTTCGAGTACGAGCAGGTCTTCGTGTCGATCTACGTCGACGGGCGGCTGCGGGGTTGTCAGTCGGGCGACGAGGGCAAGCTGGTCGACGACGTGCGCAGCGCGACGCTCCTGGCCATCAAGGACAAGCGCTTCGGCGGCCCGATGACGCCCGACGAGGCCCCTCGCGCCGACATCAACCTGACCTTCCTGCACGATCGACAGACCCTCGTCGTGCCGCAGGGGGTCGACGAGGAGGCCGCCAGGGCGCGCGGGGAGGCGATCCTCAAGGCCTTCGAGCCGGGCATCCACGCCATCGAGGTGCGCGAGGGCGACAAGCGCGCCTTCTTCAAGGCCGATGTCCCGATCACGAAGAACTACACCGCCCAGAAGACCCTGCGGCGCCTGTGCAAGAAGGCCAGGCTCGGCAAGGATTGCCATGAGCGGGCAGGCGTCGAGGTCAACCTCTATCGGGCGCTGACCTTCCACAAGCCGCGCGGCGGCGAGGTCTTCGAACAGGTGCGGGCCAACCCCGCCGTCGACCCGGCCTTGACCGAGGCGCTGGTGCGCCGCCGGCTTGAGCTGGGGCTGGGCTGGTTCAAGAGCAACATCGACCCGAAGACGGGGAGGCTGCGCTACGAGTACATGCCCAGCGAGGACGCCTACAGCGACGACAACAACGACGTGCGGCAGCTGGCCTCGGTCTGGTCCATCACGGAGATCATGGCGCACCTCAAGGCGCCCGAGGACGCCGCGCTGGCCGCCGCCGTCGACAAGACCCTGGATCTCTACCTGAGCGAAGCGCACCTGGTCCGGCGGCCTGCCAGCGCCGAGGCCAGCGGCCCTGCCGCGGCGCGGGGCGACGCCTTCATCACCGTCGACGGCAAGGCGAAGCTGGCCTACAACGCCTTCGCGATCCTGGCGCTGCTCGGCCGCCCCTCCTACCCCGACGGCGTGGCGATCATGGGGGAGCTGGCGCGGGGGATCCTCAAGCAGCAGCGCGCCAGCGGGGAGTTCGCCACCCACTTCGAGTCCGACAAGAATACGGGCGTGGAGTTCTACCCCGGCGAGGCGATGCTGGCGCTGATGCGGCTGCACCGCAAGACGGGCGACGTGGCGCTGCTCAAGGCGGTCCAGCGGGCCTTCCCGCACTACAGAGACTATTGGAGGGCGAACAAGAACACGCCCATGCTCAGCTGGCACTCGCAGACCTACCGGCTGCTCTTCGAGGCGACGAAGGACCCGGAGGTCGCCGCGCACACCTTCGAGATGAACGACTGGCTCATCGACAGCCAGATCACCGAGGGGCCGTGGCCGGACAAGATCGGCGGCTTCGGTCGAGGCCGGCAGCCGACGATCGCCTCGGCGACCTACCTTGAGGGCCTCCACGACGCCTTCGCGGTGGCCTCCCAGGCCGGCGACGAGGCGAGGGCGGCCCGCTACAAGGCGGCCATCCTGCGCGGGGTCGGCTTCGTCTTGAGGCTCCAGTTCACCGAGGCCAACAGCTTCCACCTCAAGAACCCGGCGCTGGCGCGCGGCGGCTTCCGGCACAGCCTCGTGGAGAACAACCTCCGCAATGACAACACCCAGCACGCCGCCTTGATGCTGATAAAAACCTTGGAGATCAACATCCTGGACGACAACCTGTGAGGCGCCAGTCGCTCGATGGCGCCCGCGCGGGCGGCCGCAGGGTTGTCGCGACGGCGGCAGCGCGGGCGATCCTCGCGGGCCGGCGAGCTGGCAGGGCGGCTGTCGGATCATACCAAATCACAGACGAAGGGCTTGCATTGTGGGCGAGGACAGGGGGATGGCCTGGGCCTGGGCCTGAGCGTGGCTGGTGCACCGCACCGCCCAGTGATGGCAAAGGCTCAGGCCGCCGCCTGGACCGGCCACAAAGTGAGTCTCTCGGCTGTGGTTTGGTATCAGGGGCCGAAGGGCAGGCTCGCGAGCGCCTCGAAGGTGTCGATGACGTGGTGGGCGCCGGCGGCCTGAAGCGCCTCGCGCGGGTGGGCGCCGTGGGTGACGCCGACGGTGGTGACGCCCGCGGCCCGGCCGGCTTGAATGTCCATCGTCGAGTCCCCGATAAAGAGGGTGCGCTCGGGCCGCGCGCAGAGCACGCGCCAGACGCGGTGGAGGATCTCGGGATCGGGCTTGTGGGCGAATCCGTCGGTGCCCTGGATGTGGGAGAAGTGGTGGTCAATGCCGAGGTGGCGGGCTTGATGGATGAGGGCCGACGTGGGCCTGGTGCTGGCGATGGCCAGAGGGGCGCGGAGGCCGCCGAGGAGCTCTCGCACGGCGGGGAAGAGCCGGGTGCGATCGCCGTCGGCGCTCTGGTAGGCCTTCTTGTAGCGGGCCACGAAGACCGCGACGCTCAGATCAAAGGCCGCCTCCTCGGCCTGGAGCAAGGCGTGGACGAGCTCAAGGGGCTGGCCCAGCCAGGATCGGAAGGCCGCCGCGTCGCGGGCGGCCGCCGTGCCCTGGACCGCCGCCGCGAAGCTGTCGCAGATCACGGGGCCGGTGTCGGCCAGCGTTCCGTCGAAGTCGAAGATCACAAGATCAAAGCGTTGCATCGCGCGCCCCTCCCTGGACCGGCTCGCGAGGTTCCCCCAACTGGAGCGCCGGATCAAGTCCCAAGGCGCCCGCTCGCGACGGGAGGGGCGCCGCGGCGCCGCTGTGCATGGGCGATGTGAGGCGACCGGCGATGGAGCCGACCCTGGTGGACCTCGAGTGGGTGGTGCGGCAGGATCCCCGCGCGGTCTCGTGGTGGCGGCGGCTCCTGAGGCTCATCCCCGAGATCGGGCGCCTCTCCTTGCGGCAGGGCGAGGTCGCGTACGCGCCCTCGGGCGACGCACCGCGCTTCCGGGCTGACCTGAACGACCCGACGGGCGTCCATCTCGCGCTGTGGCCCGAGAGCCACTCGACGGGCTGGCTGTCGCTGACCTTGAGCCAGCACCAGGTGCGCTGGGCGGCGCGCATCGCCTTGCCCTGGTCCGCGATCCCCGAGAACACCCAGCCCCTCAAGGTGGAGGGGCCGATCCTCCCGCTGGACGCCTTCGAGGCGCTCTGGGCCGCGATCCGCCACGCCGAGGCCGCCCGCGGCAACCCGCTCCCCGAGATCAAGGCGGGCCTCTACTCGCCCGAGGCCCGCCACCTCACCCTCATCGGCCTGAACCCCCGGCTCGTCTCGAACCTCTCCGTGCGCCACCATGGCCCCTACCCACGCCCTCCCAGCCAGGATCGGGAGGAGCTCAAGCGCTTCGCGCGCGCTCAAGGGCCCGAAAGCTATCTCGCCTGCCCCTTCTGCCTGGTCGGGGTCAAGAGCCGCAACATCCTGAGGCATTGCGACAAGCTCCACTACAAGGCCCGCTGAAGCTCGAGTTGATGGTTGACGGGAACGTCGAGATCGTTGAGTCGACTTCGATGGCGGGCAAGGAAAGATCGGCGGGTCGGCTTCGATGACGGGCACGTCGAGATCGACGGGTCGGCTTCGGTGGGTGAGATCCGCACGTTGACGGTCCACCCGGGCTTGCGCCCGGGCCTACATTTTGTCCCGGGACGCCCCTGCGGGGCTGGCGATAGGGCATCAACCTTCAGGCGACAGACCCTCTCAGGGCCGCACGATGTCTGCTTCCAAGCCCCTCTCCTTCTCCTTTGAGATCAACACGGGTGACACGCCCCACACACGTTGACACTCCGTCGCCAGCCCCGCCGTATGGCGGGGCGACCCAGGACAAAACCCAAGGCCCGGGCGCAAGCCCGGGTGGACCGTCAACGTGCAGAGCTCATCAACGAAGTCGACTCGCCGATCCCCCTTGTCCGTCAACGAAGTCGATTCGCCGCTCTCCCCTTGTCCGTCAACGAAGTCGACTCGACGATCCCGACGTGACCGACATCGAAGTCGACTCGGCGATCTCGACGTGTCCACCAACGAAGTCGACTCGTTGATCTCGACGTGTCCATCAACGAAGTCGACTCGCCGATCCCGACGTAACCGCCAACGAAGTCGACTCGACGATCTCCCCTTGTCCGTCATCAGCGCCGAACCGACGATCTCGACGCATCAGCTCCGTAGCTGTGACAAACCCCTTCGGATACGGATCCGAGCCTTTCGTCATAAAGTATTGATATTGCATGATTTTTAACCCATCACAAGACCGCACCGCAGGCTCCGGGTGGGCTCATCGGGGCTGCGCGGGGGAGATTTTTTCCCCTCAAGGTGAAGTCGACGGCCCAATGGCGCGCTCAAGCGAGTAAAGTGCGGCTCAGATCAAGGGCATGACATCAGACGGGAGACAGTCGAAATGCGCATCCATCACCTCAACTGCGGCTCGATGTGCCCCATCGGGGGGCGGCTCACCTTCGGGGCGCCGGATCCTGGGATCGTGCGGGAGTTCGTCTGCCATTGCCTGCTGATCGAGACGGACGGTGGCCTCGTCCTTGTGGACACGGGGCTCGGCCTGGACGACGTGCGCGAGGGCACGAGGCGGCTTGGGGTGGGCTTCGTGGCCTCGTGCCGCGCAAGGCTCCTTGAGCGCGAATGTGCAGTGCGACAGGTCGAGGAGCTGGGGTTCAAGGCCGAGGACGTGCGCCACATCCTGGTGACGCACCTGGACCTGGATCACGCCGGCGGGATCCCCGACTTCCCTGGCGCGACGGTCCACGCCTACAAGCCCGAGCACGAGGCCGCGGTGCGCGGCGGCCTTCAGCTGCCGCGCTACATCAAGGACCACACCAGGGGGGCGCGCTTTGAGCTCCACGAGCCAGAGGGGGAGCCCTGGTTCGGCTTCGAGTGCGTGCGACAGATCAAGGGGCTGCCGCCGGAGATCCTGATCGTGCCCGTGGTGGGCCACAGCGCGGGGCACAGCGCCATCGCCGTCGACACCGGGGGGGGCTGGCTGGTCCACTGCGGCGACGCGTACTTCCACCGCGGCGAGGTCCGGCCCGAGGAGGGGGACGTCCCCTTCGGGATCAAGCTCTTCCAGGCCGTCGTCCAGCACCGAGGCGCCGCGCGGCGCCAGAACCAGGCGCGGCTGCGACAGCTCGCCCGGGAGCGCCGCGACGACGTGACGCTCTTCTGCGCCCACGATCACGTGGAGTTCACGCGGGCGCTCGGGTAGCCCAGCCGATCCGCGCCTCGGATCTCCTGCTCCTCAGGGAGTTCTCGCGGGCGCTCGGGTGGACCTCCACCCACGCCGCCGGCGCAGATCCCGGAGTTCTTGCGGGCGCTCGGGTAGACCTCCGCCTGCGCCGCGCAACACCCGCTCAAGGCGGAAGTTCGCGCGGGGGCTCAGGTGGACCCGGCGCTGGACATCGGGTGTCGCAGCCGCGATGCTCTATCTGGCTCGTGGGCGCGAGCTGGGCCAGCGGCGCCCGCGCCCGGCGCGCCGGGAGCTGCCCAAAGGAGCAACAAACCCTTGAAGAACAACAAGATGGACAACACCAACGGGGCGGCGCGGCGGCGCGCTGGCGAGCCGCCGCGAGGTCAGCGGCGCGGTTGGGCGCTGGCGCTGCTGGGGGTGCTGCTGGTGCTGCCGGTGTCTTCTTGCACCGACGATCAGCCGGCAGATCCGCCTGCGGTGGATCTGACGCCCGACGCTGGCGAACCTGAGCCGACGCCCGAGCCCGAAGCGACGCCCGAACCTGAGCCCACGCCCGAGCCTGAGCCAGCCCCGGAGCCTGAGCCAGCGCCGGAACCTGAGCCCGAGCCAGCGTGTGCGCAGCCCGAGGGGGGGTTCTTCGAGGTGGCCTCGCCGCTGGAGGTGCCGTTGGACGGGCAGCCGATCGTGCGCGGGTCGTGGGACGAGCGCGGGGAGCTGGCCTATTTGATCGACACGGGGGCGCAGATCTTCTCGTTCGACTCGGACCTGACGGGCGGCGATGTGGCCTTCTTTGCGGCGGAGGAGATCCAGACGCCGACCTCGAGGCTCTGCGGCGCGATCGTCAAGGGCCGCGATCTGTCCGAGGCCGAGGCGTACATCGGGGTCAACATCGACGCGCTCTTCGGGCAGTCGGCGCTCAAGGGGCTCTACACCTTCATCGACTATCGGGATCTGCGGGCGTGGATCTACGATCGGGCGCCGGACGTGGCGCCGCCGGGGATGGAGGGGGTGGAGCCATTCACGCTGCCCTATGAACTCCAGAACGAGCTCCCGGTCGCGGTGATCGGGCTGGGCGACGGCGCGCAAGGCGAGGCGATAGAGCTGCCGCTGCTGACGGACACGGGCTCGGGGGTGACGATCGTGACCGAGAGCTTCTTCGCCCGTGTGGAGGCGGCCCACGGGGAGCCGCTGCCGAGGCTTGAGGGCTACAAGTGGGCGACGAACTTCGGCTCGGACGACTCCTTCATCACGCGCCTGCCGGTGGTGAAGCTCGGTGAGGTCGAGGTCGAGGGGGAGTGGGTGGTGGTCATCCCGGATCAGCACCACATCCGGACCTTGCTGGAGGGATCGGCGATCTTCGTCGAGGGCTTCCTGGGCTACCCGCATTACCGCCACTTCCTGCTGGAGGTGGACGGCCCCGGTCGCCGCTTCGGCCTGTGGCCCTACCCCGATCAGAGCCACCTGCCGGCTGGCGAGTGGCACCGCGTGGGGATCGATCTGACCGCGCGGCCGGAGGGCCTGAAGGTCGAGATGGTCTTGCGCCCCAGCGATGCGGCCGAGCAGGACATCCGGCTCGGCGACGTGCTCCTGTCGATCGACGGCGTGAGCCTGTCGGAGGTTGACCTCGACGCCGTCCGGGGGCTGCTGCGCGGCCAGCCCGGCGAGCGGCGCGCGCTGGTCTTCTCGCGCGAGGGCGAGGACGAGCCGGTGGCGGTCGACGTGCTGGTCGAGGATCTGCTGCCGCCGCTGGCGCGCTGACGCGAGGTGGGCGCGGGCTCAGAGCCAGGGCGATCGCATCAACTCGACCCCGAGGGCCGCGTTGTCGGGGTTGAGCGCTGAGGGAGAGCGGAGGCTGAAACCCTCTCATGCCGGTCAACACGATCCGCCCGCGCTCGGCGGCCATCGGTCGAGCGCGCGGCGCCAGGGAAGTCCTCGGTGATGCGCGAAGATGGATCGCAAGGCGGGCAGAAAACACTTGCAAAGACGTTCAGGGCGAGGGAGAAGGGATGCGCGTGTGTGACAAATGTACAGGTAGGACATGCCCCCAGACACCCTCAAGCCCAAACTTGAACCCAAGTACGACGTCGTCTTCCTGAGCCTCTTTGGCGACAAGCACGAGCCAGAGCTGCTGTTGAGCCTGCTCAACGCCCTGCTGGCCGACCACCAGCCCCCGATGGTCGCCGTGGAGATCACGCCGACCCGCCTGCCCGGACAGTTTGTGGACAACAAGACGACGTTGCTGGACCTGTGCGCCACCGATGAGCGCGGCCGCCAGTACAACGTCGAGGTCCAGCTCTCGCGCAAGGCGGCCTACGCTGAGCGGGCGCTCTATTACTGGGCCAGGCTCTTCGCCGCCCAGCTCAAGCAGGGCCACCTCTACACCGAGCTGCGGCCGACCATCGGCATCCACCTGCTGGACTGGACCTCCCCGACCAGAGCGGATGGGAGCTTCCACCACAGCTTCCACATCACCGACGACCTCACCGGGCGTCGATTGACGGACCACCTCTCGCTGCACATCCTTGAGTTGCCGCGCTTCAACCTCGCCCTCGAAGACCTGGGGAGCGACGAAGACAAGTGGCTGTACTTCATCAAGAACGGACACACCATGACCCACAAGCAGGCCCAGAACCTCGGCGCCCCCATTGGCAGAGCCGAGCAGAAGCTCGCCCACATGAGCCAGGAAGACGTGCTGCGCTTCCAGGCCTTCATGATCGACAAGAGGCTGCGGGACGAGGCCAACCACATCCCTGATCTTGAAGCAGAGGCTCGCCAACGGGGTCTCGAGCAGGGTCTCGAGCAGGGTCTCGAGTTGGGTCTTGAGCAGGGTCTCGAGCAGGGTCTGGAACGGGGCCTTGTGCAGGGTCTCGAGCAGGGTCTTGAGCAAGGTCGGGCGGAGGGGCTCCACCTCGTCCTGTTGATGTGGGAGCGCTCGCTCGGTCGACCCTTGAGCCAGGCTGAGCGCGATCACCTCAAGGACGCCGCCCACTCCCTGGAGCACCTGGGCAGGATGGCCTTCGAGAGAGACAAGGACGAAATTGAGGGTTGGCTCAAGGCCCCTTAGATCACCTCCAGGCCGAGAATCATGGCTGCAAGAAGGCCGGGCTCGGCTCGCTCGCGGGTTGATCGGGTGCCAATGCCCTGGGCTCAGAGGCGGCCGACGAAGCCGAAGATCACGCCCGGCTGGCCGTTGGTGATCAGCAAGAAGCCCTCGCCGCCCAGCTTGACGACCCCCTCCCAGCGCCGGTTGCGATCGGCCAGCCGCACCAGGATCGGCGGCCTGTCGACCAGCTCGATCCGCCCCTCGACGCGCCGCATCGCCACGAGCCGCTCCGTGGCGTCGGTCCCGACGTGGCTGCCGACCTCGCCGTAGCGCTCCACGAGCGGGTCGGGGCCGACCCTCAGCGCCTCCTCGTCGCTGCCGCCCCGGTTGATCACCCAGAAGCTGCCGTCCAGCTCCGGCTCGGTGGCGTCGGCCAACCGAAGCTCCAGCGGCGCCATCGACAGCTCGCCGACCCGCATGAGCGCCCCGTCAAAGACGCCCAGCGGCTCGCCCGGCGTCGAGAAGGCCGCGCCGTTGAGCCCCGGCAGCGCGACGATCTCTCGCCCGAAGCGCGCCAGCCCCTCGTAACCGATCTCCAGCGCGGTCTGGCGCGTCGGCAGCGCCACCGCCGAGGCCACGTCGATCGTCATCGTCCTGAGATCTCTGGACAATTCCCCCTTGAGCAGCGACGCGCCCACCCCGGCCTCGGTGATCGTCTTGACCGTCAAGAAGACCGAAAAACCGTCAAAGGCGATGGCCTCGAAGCCCGCGTAGCCCTCGATCGCCGCCTCAAGCTCAGGCGCGTCGAAGGCGATCTCGGTCGTCACCAGCGGATCGCGCACCTGACCTCGGAGCTGCCCCAGGATCTGATCCTGTCGCAGCGAGAAGACCACGCCCCGCGCCTCACCCGTGAAGCGGACGGGGTGGCGCGGCAGCGCGATCAAGATGTCGCCGAACCACGCGAGGCTGGAGATCTGGGCATCGGGTCGGGCCAGCCGGCCGCGCACCTCGATCGGGATCAGCTCCAGCTCCGAGGGCTGGGCCTCCGGTTCAGGCTCAGGGGTGGGCTCAGGTTGGGGATCGGGTTGGGGATCGGGGTTGGGCTCGGGCACAGGCTCGGGCTCCGGCGACGGCTCCGGCTCGGGTTCGCCCGGCTCGGGTTCGCCAGAGTTGTTCGGGCCGACGTCGGCCTGGGGCGCAGGCGGCTCGGGGGGTTGCGCCGCCTCGTCGCCGCAGGCCGCGCCGAGCAAGGCCAGTGTCAGGATCCAACCGCTGTGCTTCGACGCCCTCATCTGTGGCCTCCTTCGGTGTCGAGCGCGCCCTCCCTCGGGTATCAGGCCGCTCCCCCCCAGCCTGCGATGGAGCGCGGAGCGGGTCAAGCGGCAAGACGCCGCCGACCTTGACAAGCGGTCATCGGTTGGAAGAGATCGTGCCGTCCGGTTTCTCAACGCGTTTTTCCAATCGAGAGGCTCACCCATGGCTGACAACTCCATCCGCGATCTGATCAACGCTCTTCCCGACTCAGGCGTCACCGTCACGACCCTCAAGACTCTGGACTTCGTCGTTCCTGGAGAGTGGGTCAACGACACGAACTTCGGCGCGATGGTGACGCGCTTGACGGGTCAGGGCGAGGCCGACGTCGTGGCGCAGATCACGCGCCGGGCCGAGGAGCTCTTCACCTCGGATGCGGAGGGCTTCCAGAAGGCCTACAAGGTCTTCTCGATGGTGGACACGATGGACAAGGTCGTGGCGGCCACGGCCATGGCCAGCAAGATCGGGCAGAGCTTCTCTTTCTTGAGCTTTCTGGACAAGTTGACGCCCAAGGCCGACACCACCCAGGCCATCGACGCGGGCCTGAAGCTGGTGGCCGAGGTGGTGGCCTTCTTGTTCATGAAGGGGATCCCGAGGGAGAACTTCGGCGACTTCGCCCGCGGCCTGGTCGATTACGGCAAGTCCGACTTGATGCGGCTGGCCTCCTGGATCGTCGTCGACGGCCTGATCCCGCTCGGCCCCGACTTCATGACCAAGATCATCCAGAACGTCGAGGGGATCTCCGCGAACAACCAGCTCTTCAGCGCGCTGTCGGGCTACCTGCCGGGCTCCAACGCCGATGAGAAGAAGGGCTTCATCTCCAACGCGCTGTCGTCGTCCTCGTCCTTCATCACGAACTTCGTCCAGGAGAAGGGGCTGACCCAGGATCTGGTCGTCTCCAAGATGAAGAGCGTGGTCAACGTGGCCGACAGCGGCCTGGACTACCTGGCCGCCGCTCTGGACGCCTCGACGAACTACTTCGCCCACACCGGCGCCCAGACCGTCGCCCGCGAGGTGATCACGCGGGCCTGGGCCGACGTCCAGGTCGAGCTCGCCCAGGAGAAGGAGGCGGCCGCCCGCGCCGCCGCCGCCGCCCACGGCGCCGCCACCCGGGCCACCGAGCAGGCCACCAAGCGCGGCGCCGAGGAGCGCGGGTCCGACTCCAAGCCCAAAAGCGCCTTCTCCCGCCGCGCCGACCGCTCCGACGACTCCGCCACCTCGCCTGAGGACCGCTCTGACGCCTTCATCAAGGCGATGTGCCTGGCCACCCTGGCCGACGGCAAGCTCCAGGACGACGAGGCCGACATCATCTTCGAGATCGTCGAGGGGCTGCCCGGCGTCAAGGTCAAGCGCAAGGCCATCACGAAGCGCCTGGAGGAGAGCCTCGAATACATCGGCGGGCTCGACGCCGAAGACGCCATGGAGGAGATCGCCGGCGCCCTCAACACCCCCCAGGAGCGCGCCGCCGCCTACGCGCTCGCGCTGGTCGTCCTCCAGGCCGACGGCAAGATCAAGGGCAAGGAGGAGGACTTCCTCGCCGCCTTCGCCGAGGCCCTCGGCCTCGATGAGGACACCGCCGCCGAGATCGCCGAGGACCCCGACGCCGCGATCGAGGAAGGCGGCTCCTGGGGCGACGAAGACTGACCACCCGCTCGACGACCACCCCACGATCGCCCCACGCTCCTCGCACCGCCCTTCGGGACGGGCTCGTCGGGTGGGGCTTGGATGCGCGGGGCGGCCTGCGACCTCTCGGTCGCAGGCCAGCGTACAACCGATGTCGACACCTGGGGAGCGTCCCTGACGACAAGGCCCTCATCCCAACCCAAAGCCCTCCATCCACGCGCTGATCCGCCCCAGCGATCCGCTGTCGGCCGCCCGCCGGCCTGCGCCCACCGGGCGCAGCCCCTCCGCGCTTCCAGCCCCACCCGACGAGCCCGTCCCCCCTTGTGGGGGGCGGTGCGAGGAGCGTGGGGCGTTCGTCGAGCGGGGGCGATCCTCGGGTGGGGTGCGTCTTGGCGCTGGATCTCTGATCCGCGAGCCCCTAGACTCCTGCCCCAAACGAGCGAGGGGGAAAGGTGATCCCGCTCCAGAGATGCTGCGATTCGAGATCACTGGTGAAATTTATGATTAAAAACAGCAACCTACAACTCATCGCCGCGTTCGCCGGCCTGCTCCTGGCCTCGACCGGCTGCGGCGAAGATGCGGGCTCTCCAGACGACCCCAACGCGCAGACCCGCGCGGTGACCCTCAACTTCGCCGGGGTGATCGGCGATCAGGCCTTCGGCTGCGGGCAGAGCTACGAGGGGATCGGCGCGACCAGCTCGACCCTGACCCTGCAGGACTTCCGCCTCTACATCAGCGACGTGCGGCTCGTGGCCGCCGATGGCTCCGAGGTCCCCGTTGCGCTCGATCAAGAGACCCCCTTCCAGACCGAGGATCTCGCGCTGCTCGACTTCGAAGACGGCTCAGGGGGCTGCGAGAGCGGCACGGCGGAGATCAACACGCGCATCACGGGCGAGGTGCCCGAGGGCGATTATACGGGGCTCCGCTTCGTCCTCGGCGTGCCCTTCGACCTCAACCATGGCGACGCCGCCCTGGCCCCCTCGCCGCTGAACCTCTCCTCGATGTTCTGGAGTTGGAACGGCGGCTACAAGTTCCTGCGCGTCGACGCGCGCAGCGCTGGCCTGCCCGACGGGCTGCGCCTCCACCTCGGCAGCTCGGGCTGCGACATGAACGGCGATGGCGCCGTCACTGGGTGCGCCAACCCCAACCGCCCCGAAGTCACCCTGGCAGCCTTCGACGTCGACGCCGACACCGTCAAGGTCGACATCGCCGCGCTGCTGGCTGGCTCCGACATCGACGCCAACGCCGCCGATACCCCGCCCGGCTGCATGAGCACCCTCGAAGACGCCGACTGCGGCCCGATCTTTGAAAGCCTCGGCCTCGGCGCCGGCCCCCAGACCTTCTTCAGCGTCCAATAGCCTGGGCGCTTACCCCGACCCCGTTGTCATCGGCATCGCTGGCCTCGTTGGCCTCCAAAACCCCACACGCGCCTCCCACATCGCCCCTGGACAGGACCCTCAAGAGCGCCCAGCTGTCAGTGTCCGAAACCTGGCTGCCCTACGCGCTGGAGCGCGCCGCCTCCTCGCGCTCGCACACCTGGAGGACCACCCTCTGCGCCTCCTCCAGCGTCGCGCAGCGCCCCTCGCGTTGATCGTAGGGCCCGGAGAGTCGGGACTCCGCCGAGCTCATCACAAGAAACCCGTCCCCGTCTTCGTGGACGTTCAGGCTCACGACCTCCTCGGCGTACTGGGTGGAGTAGGACTTCCGGGCGTACCACACGATGTCCCCCTTCGGGCTGTCCGGCACATGATAGACCTGCGCAGGCCAACGCTGCGCTACCACCGCCCAGCCAAGCTCACCCAACCGCTCCACGCTCTCGGATGCCATCTCTACCCTCCCGACGCTGTGATCCGTGCCTTCGCCTGCCTGAAAAGCCATTGATATTAAATCAATTAAAACACTTTTAAAACAACAAACAAACGAAAACTAAATGGTTTACACTTTTGGGCTTGGTTCGCTCAGCGTGGGAAGTCCACGCGGCACGCCAGTGTCACCCCCGACGCGGCACCCCCGCGCGGACCTCCGAGACAGCCCAGAATGCGCGCCGCGGTCAACCCACCCAACGTTTCAGGAAGGAGGGCTGCTCCGCCACCACAGGCGCCTCCAGGCTCTCGAGCTCACGCCACAGGGCATCCTTGCCGTCGCACAGCGCCTCGACCTCCTGCCACGCCGCCGCCATGAGCTCCGCCCGCTCCGCTTCCTCCACGATCGCCTTGAGCTCGGCGTTGGGCTCCTCCGGCCCGTGCTCGAAGACGGTCGCGGCGAACTGGAGCGCCCGCCGGTGCTCCTGGAGCACAAGCGCTGCGCGGTTCCGCTCGGCCGATGTGGCGTACGCCGTGGCCTTGTGAAGCCCCACCAGGCGGCGGTACTCCTCAGCTGCCTTCATCAAGCGCGTCGCCCGCCGGAGCTCCTCGCTCGCCTCGAACTCGGCCTCCACGGCACGCAGCTCCGCCTCGAGGGTCTGTCCCGCGACGACGTGGGACCTGGTCTTTATCGCTACGGCGATCGCCACGATCAGCGTACACACCAACGCCGCAGCGCTGAACCCGCTCACCGAAGGCCACACCAGCGACGTCGCCACGCCAAGCACGATGCAGAACACAAGCGACGAAACGACAGACTCAATGAGCAATCCACCCCAGAAATCCCACGATCTCGTATCAAGTCGATGATTCAGCAGCCGTTCGCGCACGTCATCGCGCGCCGCCGTCCTCGACGCGAGCCACGACTCCACAAACGCGAGGTCGAGCTCCTCGCTGACAAACACGCCCGTCGCCTTCTCGTAGAGCGTGAAGAGCTGGCTGAACAGTCCCATGGCGGCTCCATCGGTGGGAGGATAATCACACATGTATACAACACTCTCTACACTCAACGTCACCGCGAATTTCCGAAAGATGTTCAGCGTGCCTCCTCAGCGCACACCACCTTCGAGAGCCTGTGTCATCGCCCGTGTCGTCACCCGAGGACTTGCTGAACGTGCCTTCGGCCAGGATCCCAGGCAACCCCCCACAGAAGGCGCTCGCAGTTGAGCGCGCAGGCCCCGAGAAGAACACCAGGCGGGTTGACGTTGACTGAGCCGGGACGCTTTGGCGCTCCGACCTCGCCGGGCGCTTGGCTCGGCTGTGCTGGAGGCAGGTTGTGGTACACTCGCGCTGACTTCAACCGGAGGGCCGCGATGATCCCGGCACGCTCGCCTTTGCTCATGATCCTCGCCGTGCTCGGCGCTGCGGGCTGCGGCGAGGATGAGCCGATCAGGTCGCCCCAGGCCGAGGCGCCCGACGCGGGAGAGCCCGATGTGGGAGAGCCTGACGCGGGAAGACCCGACGCAGGCCCGGCGGAGGACGAGCGGGAGCCTTGTCTGGACAAGAACCCCTTGAGAAACACCTACTTCGGCGATCTGCACGTCCACACGTCCTACTCCTTTGACGCCTACATCAACGGGACGCGGCCCGATCCGGCGGCGGCCTACCGCTTCGCGCGCGGGGAGCCGGTGTCGCTGCCGCCGCTGGATGAGCAGGGGCGCGGGACGACGGAGGTGCGCTTGAGGCGGCCGCTGGACTTCGTGGCGGTCACGGACCACGCGGAGTACCTGGCCGAGGTGTCCGAGTGCACCACGCCGGGATCGCCGGGTTTCGATCTGCCGCGCTGCCAGACCTATCGGCAGGGCGGCCAGAGCGCGATCACGGCCTGGGGGGTGCCCTTGACGGCGCTGGCGCCAGGGAGGCTCAAGGATCTGTGCGGGGAGGACGGGCAGGGCTGCCTGGCCGGGGTCAGGACGGTGTGGGATCGGGTGCAGGAGGCCGCCGAGGGGGCCTACGATCGATCCTCGGCGTGCGCGCTGACGACCTTCGTGGGCTACGAGTGGACGGGCAACACGCTGGGCAGCAACCTGCACCGCAATGTCATCTTCAGGAACCACGTCGTCCCCGACCAGCCCATCTCCTACTTCGAGGCGCCGACGGCCGAGGGGCTGTGGTCGAAGCTGGCCGAGGCGTGCAATGACGCCGGCCAGGGCTGCGACGCGCTGGTGATCCCGCACAACTCGAACCTGAGCAATGGCAGGATGTTCGCGCCGATCTACCCCGGCGCCGAGGACGACGAGGGGCGCAGGGCGCAGGCCGAGATGCGGGCCAGGATGGAGCCCCTGGTCGAGATCATCCAGCACAAGGGGGCCTCGGAGTGCAACAACGGGCTCTCGGGGGTCTTTGGCGCCGAGGACGAGCTGTGCGACTTCGAGCAGCTGCGCGGGGCGCCCTTCGAGGACTGCGGCGACGAGGTCGGCTTCCTGGGCATTCAGGCGGCGGGGTGCGTGTCGCGCTACGACAGCGCGCGGCCGGCGCTGCTCGAAGGGCTGCGGCAGCAGTCGAGGCTGGGGGTCAACCCGACGCGGCTGGGCTTCATCGGGAGCACGGACACGCACAACAGCACGCCCGGCGCGGTGGACGAGGCCGATTACAAGGGGCACACGGGGACGCAGGAGGTCGCGGTCGACAAGCGGCTGGAGGATCAGATCCTGCCCTTCGGGCTGGTGACCAACCCTGGGGGGCTGGCGGGCGTGTGGGCCGAGGAGAACACGCGCGACGCGATCTTCGAGGCGCTGCGGCGTCGGGAGACCTGGGCGACGAGCGGGCCGCGGATCGCGGTGCGGCTCTTCGGAGGCTGGTCGCTGGGCGAGGAGCTGTGCGACGCGCCGGACATGCTTGAGCAGGCCGACGCGGGCGGCGTGCCGATGGGGGGGGTCCTGGCGCCGAGGCCCGCGGGGGCGGGGGCGCCGCGCTTCCTGGTGTCGGCGCTGCGGGACCCGGACCCTGAGGCGACGGCGCTCCAGAAGATCCAGATCGTCAAGGGCTGGCTCGACGGCGAGGCGCTCCATTACAAGGTCTTTGAGGTGGCGGGCGGGGGCGATGAGCAGGCGGGGGTGGATCTGGAGACTTGCGCGCCGCAGGGCGCGGGGGCCTCGTCGCTGTGCGCGGTGTGGGAGGACCCGGAGTACGAGGAGGGGGCGTCGGCCTTCTACTACGCGCGGGTGGTGGAGAACCCGAGCTGCCGTTGGAGCTGGCGGCTGTGCCTGTCGCTGGAGGGGCCTGAGCGGCCCGCGTCGTGCGAGGGCGATCGCGTCCAGCGGGTGATCCAGGAGATGGCGTGGACCTCCCCGATCTGGACTCGGTGAGATCGCGTCCGGCGAGTGATTCGGGAGATGGCGTGGACCTCCCCGATCTGGACTCGATGAGGCGAGAGGGGGGGATCGAGCCTACCCGAACCCGAAGAGCTTCTTGAGTGATTCCAGCAACTTGGGCTGATTGACCTCGCCGGTGTCGAGGGTCTTGCGGACGCGGTCGAGCTTGTGGATGACCTTGGGGGCTTCCATCTCCTCATCGAAGATGTCGGCGAACTGGTCGTCGGCGGTGCGGAGGCGAAGGCTCAGGTCGATGCCGATGATCTCGATGAAGCGGAAGGCCAGGGGGTTGTTGGTGCTGAAGAGGCGCTCGAAGTCGCTGAAGGAGAGGGTGAAGAGGGTGGTTTCGCCGGAGGCCAGGCAGCTGGCCGAGCGGCGTCCGCCGTCGATGAGGGAGACCTCGCCGACCATGGCGCCGGGTCGCAGGGTGGCGAGCACCTGGGCTTGATCGCCGACGAGCTGCTTGCAGACGTTGATGCGCCCGGAGGCCAGGATGTAGAGGCCCTGTGCCTTGGCGCCCTCCTGGCAGATCACATCGCCGTCTTCGAAGCTCTCCTCGTCGAGCAGGCCGGCCAGGGTGACGAACTCGGCGTCGGTCAGGCTCTGAAGCAGGCCGAGCTGTCGCAGGAAGGCGACGCGGGCCAGGATGGGGTCGAGGTGGGCCAGGGGGTCGAAGTCGCCGACGAGGATCGGCTGCGGCGCGGTCGAGGCGGTGGCGCGCTTGCCCTTGCGGGGCACGGGCTTGAGGGAGGGGGCGGGGCGGACCGGGACCTTCGAGGAGGAGGTGTGCGCGGGGACGGCCATCAGGCCGAGGCCGACGCTGCTGAGGTCCTTCTGGCGGCGTCGGCGCAGGATGAGCTGCCGGACCCGCTCGGGGTCGGCCTGGAGCTCGCGGGTGCGCTTGTTCATCAGGCGGATCCGCTCGCAGAGCGTCAGCGAGAGGCTGCGGATGACCTTGTAGATGGCCGGGCTTGCTTGCAGGCGCAGTACGGTGAAGGCGGCGATGGGCATCTTGAAGAACAGTGCCTTGTCGACCACGGTGGCGGTGGCCGAGCAGGGCTGGCCGTCCAGGGCCGCGATCTCCCCGATCACGTCGCCGGGGCCGAGCACCGCCACATCCTCCTCGAAGCCCGCCGCGGTCAGCTTGTGGACCCGCACCTGGCCGGACTCGATGACATAGAGCGCCTCGCCGTCGTGCCCCTCGACGCAGAGCTGATCGCCGGCCCTGCCCTCGATCATCTCGAAGTGCTCCTTGACGAGCGAGATGTCCTCGGGCGACAGAGCCTTGAAGAGCGGGACGCGAGACAGAAGCGATTCAAGAAGATCAAGCTCTTCCACAAAAACCTCCCTGATTGGTGGGCCTTCATTGAACACCAGCATCGACACAATGCCCTAGCGCGGCGGCTTGTTCAAGCTCCCGACCGCGAGGGGCGGTTGACAGTCCACCGACGCAGGCTCTATGACCCGAGGCACCACGCGGCGCCCGTCGCCCGACACGAATCCAGAGACCATACTCGCCGGTCTGCGAGGCAGGAGTGGCCCATGACGACGCGCAAGCACAAGGGCGAGCAGAAGCGCGAGCAGCTGCGGCAGGCGGCCTACAGGAGCTTTCGCGACTCAGGCTATCACGACACCACGGTGGAAGTGATCTGCCAGAGAGCCAACAGCTCAAAGGGCAGCTTCTACTGGCATTATGGGTCCAAGCAGGAAATATTCATTGATATCCTGGAGACCTGGACGCGCCAGATCATGGACGAGCTCTATGAGCAGTTCGAGGAGGCGGTTCAGCAGGACAACTACATCGAGGCCATCACCGGCTCGCTGGCGCGGGAGATCCACCGAGGTCGCGCGCAGATCCCCCTCTGGCTGGAGTTCACCATCCAGGCCCGGCACGAGCCCGAGCTGCGGCAGGCGCTGGCCAAGTTCTACCGCCGAGCGCGCGTGGCGATCGCCGAGATCTTGCGCCCGCTGCTGGAGAACAAGGTCTCCGAGGACGAGCTGCGGGGCGTCGCCGCCACGATCTTCGGGGCCTACACCGGGCTGCTCATGCAGGATCTGTCCGATCCCGAGCGCGCCGACGCCCAGGAGATGGCCGGCAATGTCATGAGCGTCCTGGGCTGGTGGTTGCGCCAGCTCCACTTCGCCAAGGGCGACACCCTCAAGCACCTGCGGCCCATGTCGACCATGGCTCCGACGGCTCGCCTGACCCCGCAGCCCACCTCCCAGGATCCCCCTGCGCCTGCCCACGAGCCGACGCTCGCCCACGGCGCCCGCGTCACCGACGAGGATCTGCGGGACTTCCTGTCCTCCTTCCTCGACGCCGCCGAGGCCGTCGACACTCTGCGCGCCCTTGTCCTGGCAGCAGCCCCCGGCGCCGACGAACGCGTCATCGGCGGGTGGAAGGTCGTTGCGTACGACCACCGCGGCCTCTTCTGCTACATCAAGCCCCAGAAGCGCGGCGGCGCCCGGATCGGCTTCTACCGGGGCGCGGAGCTCCGCGACCCCGCTGGCCTGCTGGCCGGCCGCGGCAAGCACCAGCGCCACGCCGACCTCCCCCCCGGCGGCCCCTGCCCTGATCGCGACGCCCTCTCCGATCTCGTCCGCACCGCCTGCGCCCTCCAGGACACCTGATACCCGACCACAGCCGAGAGGCTCACGTTGTGGGCGGTCCAGGCGGCGCCCTGAGCCAGGGCCATCACTGGGCGGTGCGATGCACCAGCCTCGCCCAGGCCCAGGCCATCCCCCTGTCCTCGCCCACAAAGCAAGCCCTTTGTCTGTGATTGGGTATGACCCGCCGGTCACACGCGCGCGCCCCCTCGACCGCCCCCCTGCGCCGCGCCGGACGCGCGCCGGACTCTCGCCTGACGCGCGCCAGATCCCTGTTTTTCCTTGTCTCTCCCCGCGCCCTTTGATATAGCCCGGCCGACCCGTAACAGACTCGCCGGTCTAGTTAAAATGGTGACTGGCGAGTCGGCGTCACTGCAGGCGCACATCAAGCCCATTCACCCCGATCAAATGGGGATCCATTCAGAAAATCGGAGACGCCAATGACCCAGGACGAGACTGCCGGCGAGGGCATCAAGAAGGGGCTTGAGCCCTCCAGGGGCGTGTCGGGCAGACTGACAGGTCAGGTGAGCCGTTCTCTGGCGGGAGAGCTGAGTCAGGGTCGAGGGCGCGCCGCGCTGACCTTCGCCGGTCAGGGCTTGAGCTGCCTCCCGGTGCTGGCCGGGATCATGCGGGATTGCGCGCCGGTTCGGCCCTGGGTCGAGGCCGCCGCCGCCGCCATCACGGGGCTCGTCGAGGGCGAGCGCCCGTTTCGCTGGAGCGGGCTCTACCCGCGCGGCTTCGATCTGATGGGCTGGCTCAAGGCCCCCGAGACCCGGCCCGACGAGGCCACCCTGACCTCCTCGGTCATCTCCCAGCCTTTGATCTTCATCACGCAGATCGCCCGCTACCTGGCCCTCTACCACGAGGGGCTGCGAGGGGCCTTCGAGGCTGGCGCGATCGTCGCGCTGACCGGCCACTCCCAGGGCATGATGCCGGCGCTGCTCGTGGCCGAGAGCCCGAAGGGCGCCATCGACATCAACCGATTTGTCGAATATGTGCGATACTTTACATGGCAGGGCCTGCACATGGCCCAGTCCTTTCAGGGGTTGGGACAGGCCCTCGGCACCGAGGGCGGCGCCCCGATGGCCTCCGTCGCCGGGCTCGACATCGGCCGCCTGCGCCGCGCGGTCGACGGGATCAACGCCCGCCTGCCCCAAGACCAGCAGGTCTACATCGCGCTGCTCAACACCCGCACGCGGCACGTCCTGAGCGGCGCCCCGGAGTCGCTGGCGGCCTTGAGGCGAGGCCTCGACGCGCAGGTCGAGCGCGAGCGCAAGGCGCGGCGCGAGGGTCTCCTCGGCGGCAGCCCGCTGGACTTCACCTGGGAGGATCTGAGCGTCGGCGCCGCCTTCCACAGCCCCGCCATGGAGCGCGGCCTGGAGGCGATGCGGCGCACGGTGGCCGAGATGGGCTTCAGGGTCGACGCCGCCGCGCTCCAGCTTGACGTGATCTCGCCGGCCACGGCCGAGAGGCTCAACGACAGCCCCGATCTGACCGACGAGCTGGTCGTGTCGCAGTTTGTCCGGCCGGTGAGGTGGCTCGACACCGTGCGCGCCCTGGAGCGGCGGCCGGGCCTGGAGTTCATCTTCGATCTGGGGCCGGGCGACGGGGTGGCGCGGCTGACCCGCTCGGCGCTGCGGGGCTCGCCGCTGCGCGTCCTGGCCCTGGAGGACCCGCGCGACCGGGTCGCCCTCTTCACCGAGGGCGCCCCGCGGCCGGTTCGCCCGGTCGTCTGGAGCGACTTCGCGCCTCGCCTCGTCCGGCTCCCTGTCCAGGGCGACGCGCCCGGCGGCGAGGCGAGGCTCTTCGTGGACAACCGCTTCACGCGCGCCACGGGCAAGCCCCCCGTGATCCTGCCTGGGATGACGCCGACGACGAGCGAGGTGGACATCGTCGCCGCCGCGGCCAACGCGGGCTTCATGGCGGAGCTGGCCGGCGGCGGTCAGGTCACGGCCGAGATCCTCGATCGGCGCCTGGAGGAGCTTGGCCAGAAGCTCGATCCTGGCCGCGAGGTCGTCTTCAACGCCCTCTACCTCGACCCCTGGCTCTGGAACCTCCACCTGGGGCGCAGCCGCCTCGTGCAGAAGGCGAGGCGCGCCGGGCTGCCCGTCTGCGGGGTCACCATCAGCGCCGGCATCCCCGACGCGGCCGAGGCGGCCGCGCTGCTCGACGATCTGAGCGCCGAGGGCCTCCACCTCAACGCCTTCAAGCCCGGCACCCGCGATCAGGTCGAGCGCGTGGTGCGCATCGCCCGGCTGGCCCGTCGCCACACGATCTTCGTGCACCTTGAGGGCGGCAAGGCGGGCGGCCACCACTCGTGGGAGGACCTCGACCAGCTCTTGCTGGACACCTACGCCCTGGTGCGCGCCGAGCCGAACCTGGTCCTGTGCGTGGGGGGAGGGATCGCGACGGAGGCGCGGGCGGTCGAGCTGCTGACCGGCCGCTGGTCGCTGGCCCACGGCGAGCGCCCGATGCCCGTCGACGCCGTCTTCATCGGCACGCTCGCCATGGCCTGCCTGGAGGCGACCGCCTCGCCGCAGGTCAAGCGGGCGCTGGTCGAGGCCGCCGGGACCCCCGCCTGGGTCCTCAACGGCCAGAGCGGGGGCGGGATCACCTCCGGCCGCAGCCAGCTCAACGCCGACATCCACTACATCGACAACGCCGCCGCGCGCTGCGGTCGCCTGCTCGACGCCATCGCCGGCGACGCCGAGGCCATCGAGGCCCGGCGCGACGAGATCGTCGCCGCCCTCAACGCCACCGCGCGCCCCTACTTCGGCCCGGTCGAGGAGATGACCTGGCTCCAGGTCGTCGAGCGCCTCTTTGAGTTGACCGCCATCGGCCGGAGCGGCCCCTACGAGGACGGCCTCTGGCCCGACGCCTCCTGGCGCGGCCGCGCGCTGGATCTGCTGCGCCGCGCCGAGGCGCGCCTGTGCCCCCGGGACGAGGGCGAGGTGGAGAGCATCCTGTCCGGCCCCGAGGACCTCGACGACCCGGCCGAGGCGCTCAGGCGCTTCGCCGCCGCCTACCCCGAGGCGGCCACCGCGCCCTTGACGCCTTCGGACGTGCGCTACTTCGTGCGCGAGGTCTGCGCCCGGCCTGGAAAGCCGGTCAACTTCGTGCCGGTGATCGACGCCGACGTGCGCCGCTGGTACAAGGCCGACGGGCTCTGGCAGGCCCAGGACCCCCGCTTCGAGGCCAGTCAGGTCCTGGTGATCCCAGGCCCGGAGGCTGTCGCCGGGATCACCCGCGCCGACGAGCCGGTCGCGGACCTGCTTGGGCGCTTCGAGCGGGCCCTCATCGACGACCTTCGCGCCAGCGGGCTCCCCCCCGTCGAGGCCGAGCGCCTGAGGGCGCCCATCGGCCCGACGCCGCTGCCCGTCGGCATCCACAGCGACGACGGCCCCTGGCTGACGACGCTGCGGGCCATCGATCCGCCTTCGGCCGACGCGTGGCACAAGCCCGTCTCGGCGCGCTTCCCTGGCCCGGTCGCCGCCCTCTTTGGCGTGCCGCGCGTCTTCGTCGGCGCGCGCTCGATGCCCAACCCCATCCTGAGGCTCTGCCAGGCCACCCCCGGCGCCACGCTCCAGATCCAGATGCAGATGAGCGGCGAAGTCGCCGAGATCACTTGCAATCCAAGGCGCGGCCGGGAGGCCGTCCGCGTGTCGCAGGTCGCCCCCGACGCGGTGAGGATCGAGGTTCGCGTCCCCGGCGTCGAGCCTGAGCGGGTCGACACCTGGGCGCTGGACCTTCAGTACGCGCTGGTCACCGGCGACGACGTCTTCCGGTGCTCCGAGGTCGCGTGGCGCGAGGCGCTCCAGAGCTTCTACGGCCGGGCGCTCTTTGGCGAGCGCGGCGTGGCCGCCTGCGCGCTCTTCGAGACCGCCGAGGCCGAGGTCGTCGCGGACCCGGCGCGCGCCAGCGCCTACGCCGCCGTCACGGGCGGGCGGGCGGGCGCCGAGGGGCTGCCGGCGCAGATGGCCTTCTCGCTGGCCTGGGAGCCGCTCTTCGCGGTGATCGCGGGCGACGAGCTGGCCGGCGGGCTGCTGGAGCTGGTCCACCAGCGCCACGCCATCACCCCGCTGGAGGGCTGGCCGCCGAGGGCCGGCGAGCGGCTCCAGGTCGAGGCGCGCGCGGTCCGGGTCGAGGACGGCGAGCGAGGCCGCTCCATCGACGCCGTGGCGACGATCCGGCGCGGCGAGGTGGTCGTCGCGCGGCTCGACGAGGGCTTCTTCATCCGTGGGCCGCACGATCGGACGGCCTGGGCGGTGCGCCGCCAGGACCGGCTCGCGCGCGACCTGCGCGTCGACGATCAGGCCGCGCGCGACTTCCTCTTGAGGGCGCGCGGCTGGCTGCAATGGTCGGCGCCGATCGAGGTCGGCGACGCGCTCCGGGTCGAGTCCTCCGTCGTCGAGCGTCGGCCCAGGGCCGGAGCGGCGCGCTTCCAGGCTCAAGGGGTGGTCCTGCGCGGCGGTGAGGTCGTCGGGCGGATCGCGCTGGAGGAGGGCGAAGGGGCGGCGCACCCGCTGGAGGTGATGCTGGCGGCGCTGGCGGCGCCGGGGGCCGCAGCGGCGAGCACGCCGAGGCGGACGCTGGCGACGGGCGTGGCGACGACGCCGGACTCGATGGACACCTTCGCGGAGATCAGCCTGGATCTGAACCCCATCCACCGGAGCGTGCTGATGGCGCGCCTGGCGGGCCTCGGGGCGCCCATCGTGCATGGGATGTGGAGCGCGGCGAGGCTGCACGCCTTCGTGGTCGAGGGCGTGGCGCAGGGTCAGGCGGGGCGGATCGGGGAGGTCGAGGCGACCTTCCTGGCGCCGGCTCCGCTGGGCGCGAAGATGTCGATGGAGGCCGTTCGCGTCGGCATGGAAGCGGGTCGTTCCCGCGTGGAGGCGACCGCCTCCGTGGAGATCGAGGGGGTCCGGCGCCCGGTGGTGCGGCTGATGTTGACGCTGGAGGCGCCCCGGACGGCCTACGTCTTCCCGGGTCAGGGGATCCAGCAGCCGGGCATGGGGATGGCGGGCTACGGGCGCTCGCGGGGGGCGCGGCAGGTCTGGGATCGGGCCGACGCCTTCACGCGGCGTTCTCTGGGCTTCTCGATCTTGCGGATCGTCAGGGACAACCCGGCCGAGGTGCTGGTCAACGGGCGCTCGTGGCGCCACCCGTCCGGGGTGCTGCACCTGACGCAGTTCACGCAGGTCGCCATGGCGGTGCTGGCTCAGGCCCAGGTGGCCGAGCTGGAGGAGGCCGGGGCGCAGATCGAGGGCGCGATCACCTGCGGGCACAGCGTCGGGGAGTACAACGCGCTGAGCGCCGTCACGCGGGTGCTGCCGCTGGAGGACGTGGTGGACATCGTCTACCACCGGGGGCTGGTGATGCACCGCCTGGTGCCGCGCGACGAGGCCGGCGAGAGCGGCTACCGGATGGGGGTCATCCGGCCGCATTACGCCAGGCTGTCCCACGCCGAGGCCGAGGCGCTCGTGGCGCGGGTGCGGGCCGAGGCCGGCTTCGTGCAGATCGTCAATTACAACGTCCGGGGCCGGCAGTACTCGGTCACGGGGCGGGTCGAGGCGCTGGCGGCGCTGGAGGCGGCGCTGGCGGCGCGCACCCCTGCGGGCGGCAAGCCGGCGTGGATCGAGGTCCCAGGGATCGACGTGCCCTTCCACTCCGAGGTGCTGCGCGGCGGCGTGGACAGCTTCCGCGCCACGCTCCAGGCGCGCTTCCCGGCGCGGATCGAGCCTGGGCGGCTCGTGGGCCGCTACATCCCCAACCTCGTACCCCGGCCCTTCAGCCTGGAGCGCGACTTCATCGAGGCCGTCGTCGAGGCCACCGGGACGCCGATCCTGGTGGAGATCCTGGCGGACTTCGAGGCGTGGCGGGCGCGGCCGGAGGCGCTGACGCGTTGTCTGCTCATTGAGTTGCTGGCGTGGCAGTTCACCAGCCCGGTGCGGTGGATCGAGACGCAGGAGATCCTGCTGTCGGGCGAGCAGCGCGTCGAGCAGCTCATCGAGATCGGGGTCGGCTACCAGCCGACGCTGGCGAACATGGCCCGCTACACGCAAGAACTGCTCGGCGAGGCCGAGGCGCGGGTGCTCAACATCGAGGCCGACGCCGAGGTGGTCTTTTGCCGCGATCAAGATCCGGCGCCCATCGAGGCCCCCTCCCCTGCGGCGCAAGCGCCCTCGCCTGCGGCGAGCGTGGCGGCCGCGCCCGAGGTGCCTGTTGCGCCCGAGGCGAAGGTCAGCGCCGCCGGGCCCGTGGCCGATCGGCCGGTGAGCGTGGCCGAGGGGCTGCGCTTCATCCTGGCGGTGCAGGCGCGCGTGCGGCCCGAGCAGATCCGCGCCGACGAGACGATCGACGAGCTCTTCGAGGGCGTCTCGTCGAGGCGCAACCAGGTGCTGCTCGACCTCGGCGCGGAGTTCAACCTCGGCACCATCGACGGCGCGCACGAGAAGCCCATCAAGGATCTCGTCGAGGAGATCGAGCGGCGCGCGTCGGCGTGGCGGTCGCCGGGCCCCTACCTCAAGGGGGTGCAGGACGAGGCGATCAAGCGCCTCTTCGGGCGAGCGGGCGTGGGCCGCAAGGACATCTCGGCGCTGGCCGAGTCGCAGTACGGCCTCGGGCCGGGGCTGATCGAGGCGCTGAACAACACGCTGGCGCTGGAGGGCCGCGAGGGCGACGCCTCGCGCGGCGGCGCGCTGGGATCGCTGGCCGACGCGCGGCCAGCGAGCAAGGCCGACGCGATGGAGGTGATCGACCGCGCCGTGGCGTCGCTGGCCGCGTCGACGGGGCTCCCCCTCGGGCGGAGGGCGGCGGCCCAGGGCGGCGGCGGGGTCGTCGACGCGGCGGCCGTCCAGGCGTTGGAGGCGAGGCTCCTCGGGCCCTCCGGGCGCCTCTCGCGCGCCGCGAGGGAGCTCCTTGGCGACGAGCCGGAAGCAGATGCTTCCGGCATGACTGAGGCCCTGGAGGCGGTCGAATCCAGGCTTGCGGGGATGGAGGCCGAGCACGGCGCCGAGTACGAGGCGCTGGTCGAGGCGCGCTTCGACGCCCGCAAGGCCGTCGCCTTCACCTCGGCCTGGGCTTCGGCGCAGCGGGATGTGGCGCGGCTGTGCTTCGAGGTCCAGGGGGGTCGCCTGGAGCTGGCCGACGCGGGGGACCAGATCGCCCGACTGTCGGGCTTCTCGGGCGACGAGCGGGTGTCGCTGACGGCGGCCTGGTACGCGCGACTGGCCGAGGCTCGCGGCCACGCGGCGCTGGCGGCGGCGCTTGAGGGGATCGCGGGCGGGGCGCGGGCGGCGCGCTCGGCCTTCACGCCGACGCGCCCGTCGCTGACCTTCGACGCCGAGGGTCGGCCGGTCTACGAGGAGGTGCCGATCGAGGGCGCCGCGGCCGTCGACTTCGTCAAGGGGTTGTGGCCGGCCGGGCAGCCGGCGCGGGTCGAGGCCGGGCCGGGCGGGGCCTGGGGCGAGGCGCTGCGGCGGCTGGCCGGCGAGCTGGCCGAGGGGCCTCTGGATTTCTCGGGGCAGACGGCGCTGATCACGGGCGCCGGCCCTGGTTCCATTGCGCTGGAGATCGCGGGGAACCTGCTGGCGGGCGGGGCGCGTGTGATCGTGACGACCTCGTCGAGCGATCGGGCGCGGATGGCCTTCTATCGGGAGTTCCATCAGGCGCACGCGGCGCCGGGCGCCGAGCTTTACGTGGTGCCCTTCAACCAGGCCTCGTTCAGGGACATCGACGCGCTGGTGGACTGGCTGCATGAGGCCCAGACCGAGCAGGCCGGGGCCAGCGTCCGGGTGCTCAAGCGGCCCTTCGCGCCGGATCTGCTGATCCCCTTCGCGGCGATCAAGGATGTGGGGACGCTCGACGCGCTGGAGGCTCGCTCGCAGGTCGCGGTGCGGGCGATGCTGCTCGGGGTCGAGCGGCTCGTGGCGCGGGTGGCCCAGCGGGCGGCGCGCGATGGGGTGCCTGCGCTGCCTTGCCACGTCCTGCTGCCCTTGTCGCCAAACCACGGCGGCTTCGGCGGCGACGGGGCCTATTCGGAGACGAAGCTGGGGCTGGAGGTGCTGGGCAACCGCTGGAAGAGCGAGCGGGAGGCTTGGGGCCGGGCGGTGACCTTGTGCCAGGCGCGGATCGGCTGGGTGCGGGGAACGGGCCTGATGGACGCCAACAACCTGGTGGCCGCGGGGCTGGAGTCGCTCACGGGGGTCAAGACCTTCTCCAGTCGGGAGATGGGGCTGCTCTTGACGGCGCTCTGCGCCCGCGAGGCGCGGGAGGCGGCGCTGTCGGCGCCGCTGTCGGCCGATCTGACGGGGGGCTTTGCCGCGCTGGACGACATCAAGTCGGTGGTCGACGGGATCAGGGCGGAGATCGAGGCCAAGGCGAGCGCCGCGCGCCGCCTCCACGAGCTGATCCAGCGCGAGCGCGCGGGGCTCGGGCGCGACGCCCGCCGCCCGACGGTCAAGGCGCTGCCGGCGTGGCCGGGATCGCTGGTCGAGGTGAGCCCCGGGGCGCCTCGGGAACTGACGCCTTCCGCGCCGATGGTGTCGGAAGAAGCGCCCTCCGCGCTGGCGCGGTCGGGATCGGCGCCCGAGGGCGCGGCGGCGGGGCCTCGGGTGGACCTGTCGCAGGTGGTGGCGATCGTGGGGGCCGGCGAGGTGGGGCCTTGCGGTGGATCTCGGACGCGCTTCGAGATGGAGGTGGACGGGGCGCTGTCGGCGGCGGGGGTGCTGGAGTTGGCCTGGGTGACGGGGCTGGTGCGCTACGACGAGAGCGCGGGCGGCTGGGTGGACGTCGAGGGCGGCGAGCTGGTCGAGGAGTCCGAGATCGCCGGCCGCTACCGGGAGGCGGTGCAGGGGCGCGTGGGGATTCGCTTCGTCGACCCGGCGACGACGGGCTTTGATCCGCAGTCGGTGCCGATCTACACGACGGTCTATCTGGAGCGGGACTTCAGCTTCCAGGTGGCGACGGCGCAGGAGGCGCGGGACTTCGTCCAGGCCGATCCGGCCAGGACGCGGGCGTCCTACGACGCCGAGGCGGACGCGTGGCGGGTGACGCGCAAGGCGGGCACGGAGGTCAAGGTGCCGCGGCAGATGAGGCTGAGCCGGCGGGTGGCCGGGCAGGTGCCGACGGGCTTTGACTTTACGCGCTACGGGATCCCGCGGGACATGGTGGAGAACGTCGATCGGGTCACGCTCTTCAACCTCGTGGCGACGGTGGAGGCCTTCGTCAGCGCGGGGATGTCGCCGGAGGAGCTGCTCACCTGGGTGCACCCGGCGCGCGTGGCCAACACGCAGGGCAGCGGGATCGGGGGGATGAGGAGCTTGAGGCGGCTGTACACGGACTATTTGCTGGGCGAGGGCCGCCAGAGCGACGTGCTGCAGGAGACGCTGATCAACGTGGTGGCGGCGTACGCGGTGGCGGCCTACGTGGGCAGCTACGGCCCGATGTCGCACCCGGTGGCGGCGTGCGCGACGGCGGCGGTGTCGCTGGAGGAGGGCGCGGACAAGATCCTGGCGGGCAAGGCGGACTTCGTGATCACGGGCGGCTTTGACGACATCGAGCGGGAGGGGGCGCTGGGTTTTTCGGACATGAGCGCGACGGCGGACACGGAGTTGATGTTGTCCATGGGGCTGTCGCCGGATCAGATGTCGCGCTCGAACGACGCGCGGCGGCGCGGGTTCGTCGAGGCGCAGGGCGGCGGGACGGTGCTGCTGGCGCGCGGCGACGTGGCGCTGCGCATGGGCCTGCCGGTGCTGGGCGTCGTGGCCTGGGCGGGCACCTTCGGCGACGGGATCCACAAGTCCATCCCGGCGCCGGGGATGGGGGCGCTGGCCGCGGCGATGGGCGGGGCGAGATCGCCGCTGGGCGCGGCGCTCGGGCGCTTCGGGTTGAAGGCCGACGACGTGGCGATGGTGACCAAGCACGACACCTCGACGGCCGCCAACGACCCCAACGAGGGCGCGCTGCACGACCGCATCCAGGAGGCGCTCGGGCGCACCCCGGGCAACCCCCTGTGGGTGGTGTCGCAGAAGACGCTCACGGGGCACCCGAAGGGCGGCGCGGCGGCGTGGCAGCTCATCGGCATGTGTCAGGCCATGGCGAGCGGGACGATCCCGGGCAACAGGAACCTCGACGCCGTCGACGAGGCGATGCGCGGCCAGCGGCACCTGGGCTTCACCGACGCGCCATTGCGGCCGGGTCCTGCGCTGCCGATCAAGGCCGGGCTGCTGACGAGCCTGGGCTTCGGGCACGTCAGCGCCATCGCGCTGATCCTGCACCCTGGCTGCTTCGAGGCGCAGCTGACCGAGGCGCAGCGCCAGGACTGGGCGCCGCGCGCCAGGGCGCGGCTGGCCCGGCAGCGCCAGCTCCAGGCCGACATCCTGGCGGGCCGCAAGGCCGCCTTCGAGAAGCGCGCCCACCGGCGCTTCGAGGCTCAGGACGGCACCGAGGCCCAGGCCGAGCAGGAGGCCGCTCTGCTGCTTGACCCCGAGGCACGGCTGGATCTGGCCTGGGGCCTCTTCACCCGAGGCGCGCGATGATTTTGGGCGTGGGGCTCGACGTGGTCGAGGTGGCCGGCTTCGAGGCGCAGCTGGCCGATCCTGCCTCGCGCTTCAGCGAGGGGACCTTCACCGCCGGCGAGCGGCAGGCGGCGGCCTCGCGGGCCTCGGGGTCGCCGGGGCGGCACCTGGCGGCCCGCTTCGCGGCCAAGGAGGCCTTCATCAAGGCGTGGTCCTCGGCCAACGCGGGGCGAGCGCCTGCGCTGGCGGCCGCCGACCTTCGCGAGATCGAGGTGGTGCAGGACCCCTTCGGGCGCCCCTCGATCGCGCTTCACGGGCGCGTGGCCGAGGCCGTCGCGCTGCTTGGCCCCGTCCAGATCCACGCCTCGCTCAGCCACGATGGTGGCCTCGCCGTGGCGGTCGTGGTATTGGAGCGCCAGCAAGAGATATTGGATCAGGAGAGCTGGACATGACGCACCGACCAGACCCCCGCGACTTCCACCGCATCGCCGTCTTGAACCGGGGCGAGCCCGCCGTGCGCTTCATGAGGGCGCTGCGCGACTACAACCTCGATCGCGGCGTCGAGCTGGAGGCCGTGGCCTTCTACACGGACCCGGACGCAGGCGCGCCCTTCGTCCGCATGGCCGACGAGGCCGTCCACCTCGGCCCGGCCACCCTCGCCACCGAGTTCGGCCCGGTCAGCGCCTACTGCCACGCCGAGTCGGTCCTGCGCCTGCTGCACGAGTCCCGCTGCGACGCCGTCTGGCCCGGCTGGGGCTTCGTGTCGGAGGACACGCGCTTCGTCGAGGCGCTCGAGGCCGCCGGGATCACCTTCATCGGCCCCAGCGCGCGGGCCATGCTCCTGCTCGGCGACAAGATCGAGTCCAAGAAGATGGCCGACGCCGCTGGCGTCCCCATGGCCCCCTGGCGGCTGATCGACCCGAGCGACTCCGTCGAGGCCCTTGAGGCCGCCGCCGCGCAGGTCGGCTTCCCGCTGATGTTCAAGGCGTAGGCCGGCGTCGGCGGCCGCGGCATCCGCTAGGTCGAGCGCCCCGAGGCGCTGGCGGCGGCGGTGCGCGACGCCGCCGAGGAGGTCCGCAAGGTCTTCGGCCAGGGCGGCCTCTTCATGGAGTCCTGCATCACCGGCGCGCGCCACGTCGAGGTGCAGTTCGCCGGCGGCGCCGACGGCCGCGCCACGGCGCTGGGCGTCCGCGACTGCTCCATCCAGCGCCGCCACCAGCAGGAGATCGAGGAGGCGCCCTCGCCCGTCCTGCCCGCCGAGGTCGAGGCGACGCTCTGCGCCTCGACCGTGCGGCTGGCCGAGATGGCCGGCTACCAGGGGGTCGGCACCGCCGAGTTCCTCTACGAGCCGGCCACGGGCCGGGCTTCCTTCCTGGAGGTCAACTCGCGCCTGCAGGTCGAGCACACGATCACCGAGGTGGTCATGGGCTGCGATCTGGTCCAGGCGCAGATCGACATCGCCCGCGGGCTGGACTGGGGGCCGCCGACCGGCCCCCCGCGCGGCTGCGCGATCGAGGTGCGCCTCAACGCCGAGAACCCCGAGCGCGGCTTCGCCCCCAGCCCCGGCCTCGTGCGCGTCTTCAGGCCCCCCGCCGGCCCGGGCGTCCGCGTCGACAGCGGCGTCGTCGAGGGCATGGAGATCGCCCCCGACTTCGACTCGATGATCGCCAAGGTGATCACCTGGGCGCCGACCCGCCGACAGGCCATCGCGCGCATGTCCAGAGCCCTGGGCGAGCTCGGCGTGGTCGTCGAGGACGGCACGACCAACAAGGCCTTCCTGCTCGACCTGCTCGGCCGCCAGGCCTTCGTCGAGGCGACCGCCGACACCTCCTGGCTCGACCGGGCCATGGCCGCGGGCCAGTTCGAGGCGCCGGCCTGGGAGTTCGAGGCGCTCGTCGTGGCCGCCATCGTCGAGTACCGCCTCCAGCGCCACGCCGACGTCCAGCGCTTCTTCGCCCAGGCGCAGAACGGCATCCCGCAAAACCTCCCGGCCCCCGGCGGCATGACGCTGGATCTGCGGCTGCGCGGCTGCGACTGCGCGCTGAGGGTCTTTGGCCAGGGCGCCGATCGCTACCTCGTGGGGGTGGGCGCCGATCTGCACGTCATCGCCTTCGAAGCGATGGGGCCGCACTCGGCCCTCTTGCACCTCAACGGGGCGCGCCACCAGGTCTTCTACTCCTACGGCCGCACCGGCATCGCGGTCGAGATCGACGGGGCGATGCACCCGGTCGAGCGCGCCTCGGGCGGGGTCGTCAAGGCGCACGCCCCGGCGATGGTCGTCCACGTCGCCGTCGAGGAGGGCCAGCAGATCCAGCCCGGCGACACGATCTGCATCCTCGAGGCGATGAAGATGGAGATGGCCGTCTTCTCCCAGGAGGCCGGGGTCGTCAAGGCCGTCTTGATCCAGCCCAACCAGCAGGTCGTCGCCGGCCAGCCCCTCGTGATGCTGGAGCCGACCGTCGGCGACGCGCCGCGCGCGGCCGCCCGCCAGATCAAGGCCCCGGCGGTCAAGCCCAGGCCGCTGGACTGGCTCTTCAAGGCCGGCAGGCCCGCGCCCGAGATCATGGATCGGCTCTCGGAGGCTACGGCCAAAGAGGTGATCGAGGACCTGATGGGCGCCCTGCGCGCCGTCCTGCAGGGCTTCGACGCGCCACCGGAGCTGTCCCGCGGGCTGACCCGGATGCTCGGCGAGGCCGTGGACCTGGCCGGGATGGAGCAGCCGCAGCGCTGGGCACCGCTGGCGGGGCTGCTGGAGACCTTCGCCAACGTCGAGGCCCTCTTCGAGCGCGACCTGCTGACCAACACCGACGCCTCCACCTCGCTCAGCGCCGAGCTGGGCTTCTACGAGTTCTGCCGCCTCCACCACGAGGGCGAGCAGGGCGCCCACGAGGCGCTGCGGCCCATGATCCGCGAGGCGCTGCGCGGCTTCGGGATCCACACCCTGGACCCCTCGGACGCGCTGCGCGAGGCCCTCTGGCGCATGGCCACCAGCCACGCCCACGGCAGCCTGAGCCACCAGCTCTGCTCCTCGCTGCTGCGCGCCCTGATGGCGCTCAACGCCGCCGGGGTCAACTTCGAAGGGCACCGGGACCTGCGCCACACCCTCACCCGGGTCGAGCAGGTCTCCAACCCTCGCCATCCCTTCGTCGCCGACAACGCCCGACAGGCCGTCTATGTCCTCTTTGACCAGTCCCGCTACGTCGAGCGACGGCAGGTGGTCGAGAAGATGCTCGGGCAGGTCCTCCAGGCCCTGACCGGCTACTCCCCCGACAGCGACGAGGCCCGCGCCTGGATCGACGGCCTGGCCGGCGCCCCCCACTCCATCTTCCCCCTGCTGCTGCTCAGGGCCGACCCCAGAGCCGCCGAGACCCCCTACGTCGCCGAGGCCATCATCCGGCGCATCTACGCCGGCTCCCGCTGCGAGCGACACCACCTGACCCGCGACAGGCACACCCTGCGGGCGCACTTCGAGGTCGACATCGAGGGCCGCGGCCCCACCCCCCTGCTGGAGATCCTCGGCCACGCCCAGCACATCGCCCGAGCCCTGGAGGCCGCCCGCGAGGCCATCCAGGACCCCGAGGTCGCCTCACCCCGGATCGTCGAGATCGTGCTTCAGGACACGCACCTGATGGGCGACCTCGGCGCAGAGCTCGACGCCGCCCTGGCCGACGCCGCCCTCGACGGCCTCGGCGTCGAGCGCCTCACGATCAGCTGGTGCCACGCCCGCGACCGCCTCCGGCACCGGACATGGCAGACAGACGGCGAAAAACTCATTGAAGTCAACAGCTTGCGCGACATCCACCCGGAGTCTGCACGACGCCTGGAGCTCGACCGCCTCTCCGAGTTCGACCTCGAGCGGCTCGACTCGCCCGAGCAGATCGTCGCCCTGCGGGGGCGGGCCAGGACCAACCCGCGCGACGAGCGGATCTTCGTCTTCGCCGAGGTCCGCAACATCCCCGCTCGCCCCCACGAGGCCGGCGCGAGGTACCTGTGGGAGTTCGAACAGGCCTACTACGAGGGCCTGCGGGTGCTGCGCGACCACCAGTCGCGCCAGGGCGCCCGCCGACGCCTGCACTGGAACCTGCTGACGATCATCATCCGGCCAACCCTGGAGATGAGCGCCGAGGATCTGGTGGCGCTCTCGCAGCGCTTCGAATCGCCCACCCGCGGCCTGGGCCTGCAGAAGGTCGTCCTTCGGGTCCCCATCAAGGCCGACGGCGCGCTGGCCCCCGAGCCGATGGACTTCTCCTTCATCAAGCGCAACCAGCAGCCGCTCAAGATCGGCTTTACGCCCCCCGACCGCTCCCCGGTTCGCGCCATGACCCCCTACGAGATGCGCGTGGTGACCACGCGCCGCATGGGCTTCACCTACCCCTACGAGATCGCCCGCCTGCTCGAAGGCCACGCCCTGGACGAGGCCATGACCATCCCAGGCGCCCTCCGGGGCCGCTTCGTCGAGATGGACCTGGACGCCGACGGACACCGCCTGCAGGTCGTCCAGAGGCCCTACGGCCAGAACACCTGCGGCGTCGTCGTCGGCCTGATGACCCAGTTCACCGACAAGTTCCCCGACGGCATGGAGCGGGTCTGGATCGCCGCCGACGCCAGCCACTCGATGTGCGCCCTGGCCGAGCCCGAGTGCCGCCGCCTCCTGGCCGCCATGGATCTGGCCCAGCAGCGCGGCCTGCCCATCGAGTGGCTGCCCGTCTCGGCCGGCGCCCGGATCGCCATGGACAGCGGCACCGAGAACCTCGACTGGACCGCCAGAGTCCTGCGCCGCATCGTCGAGTTCACCCAGGACGGCGGCGAGATGAACATCATCGTCGCGGGCGTCAACGTCGGCGCGCAGTCCTACTGGAACGCCGAGGCCACGATGCTGATGCACACCCGCGGCATCCTGATCATGACCCCCGGCGGCTCCATGGTCCTGACCGGCAAGAAGGCCCTGGAGTACTCCGGCGGCGTCGCCGCCGAGGACGAGCGCGGCATCGGCGGCTTCGAGCGCGTCATGGGGCCCAACGGACAGGCCCAGTACTCAGCCCTCGACCTGAGCGACGCCTACCGCATCCTGCTGGACCACTACCGCTACACCTACCGAAAGCCCGGCGAGCGCCACCCCAGGCCCTTCCTGACACGCGACCCCGCCGACCGCTCCATCCTCGACTTCCCCTACCGCGCCCGCCACGGCGAGTCCTTCTGCACCGTCGGCGAGCTCTTCGACGACGCCTCCAACCCCGAGCGCAAGAAGCCCTTCGCCATCCGCGAGGTCATGCGCGCCACCATCGATCAGGACGGCGGGCACCTGGAGCGCTTCCAGACCATGCGCCACGCCGAGACCGCCGTCGTCTGGGACGCCCACATCGGCGGCTGGCCGGTCTGCCTGCTCGGCATCGAGTCGCGGCCCCTGCCTCGGCCCGGCCGCATCCCCATGGACGGCCCCGACACCTGGACCGGCGGGACCCTCTTCCCTCACAGCTCCCGCAAGGTCGCCCGCGCCATCAACGCCGCCAGCGGGGTGCGCCCCGTCGTCGTCCTGGCCAACCTGAGCGGCTTCGACGGCAGCCCCGAGTCCCTGCGCAAGCTCCAGCTTGAGTACGGCGCCGAGATCGGCCGCGCCGTCGTCAACTTCCAGGGCCCCATCATCTTCGTCGTCATCAGCCGCTACCACGGCGGCGCCTACGTCGTCTTCTCCAAGGCCCTCAACCCCAACCTCAAGGCCCTGGCGCTGGAGGGCACCTTCGCCTCCGTCATCGGCGGCGGGCCCGCCGCCGCCGTCGTCTTCCCCCGCGAGGTCCGCCGACGCGCCGAGGCCGACCCGCGCCTCGACGCCGCGCGCCGCGCCCTCGAAGACGCCCCCGACCCCCGCAAGCCCCTGCTGCGCGAGCGCCTCGACGCCCTCTTCACCGAGGTCCTCTTTGAACACCAGGGCGCCGTCGCCCGCGAGTTCAACGCCATCCACACCGTCGACCGCGCCGTTGCGGTCGGCTCCCTCGACGCCGTCATCGCCCCGGCCGCCCTGCGCCCCGAGATCATCAAGGAGCTTGAGGCCAACGCCCGCGCCGCCCCCAAGGCCACCAACGGCCACGGCCACGACAAGCTCGCCGCGCCCATCTGGGACCCCGCCACGGACAGCGCGCCCCGGCACCTCGACACCCGCTGATCCCGGGCATCATCCTCCCTGACCCGATCAGCGGCGGCCGCTCATACCCAACCACAGACGAAGGGCTTGCTTTGTGGGCGAGGACAGGGGGATGGCCTGGGCCTGGGCGAGGCTGGTGCACCGCACCGCCCAGTGATGGCACTGGCTCAGGGCGCCGCCTGGACCGCCCACAAGGTGAGTCTCTCGGCTGTGGTCTGGTATCATACGGAACCACGCTCAAGCCACTTACAATCTGGGCCACCAGGAAGCCCAAGATGAAAGTGCTTCAAACGTGGTTCCGTATCAGCCCTCGACGCGATCGTGGCTGGCCCGGCGGTGGCGCAGGCTGGCCTGCCCCTCGGTGGCCACCAGCGCGCCCGCAGCCCCTGGGCTCAGCTCGGCCGCATTGCCCTCGTCAGTGTCGATGTGCATCTCCAGCCTGAACTCATCCGAGACGCGCACCAGGACGTCCCCGAAGATCAGGTCGCGCCCCTCGCTGTCGATGGCGACCTCGACCAGGTCGCGGTCCTTGACCCCGAAGTGCGCCGCGTCGTCCGGCGTCATGTGGATGTGCCGCCAGGCGCAGATCACCCCCTGCTTGAGGGTGAACTCGCCCACGTCGCCGATGAGCTTGATGCCGGGCGAGTTGGCCACGTCGCCGCTGGCCCGCACGGGGGCGTCGATCCCCAGCGCGAACTCGTCGGTCCGGGAGATCTCCACCTGACACTTTGGCCGCACAGGGCCGAGCACCCGCACCCGCTCGATGGTGTTCTTGGGGCCGACCAGCGACACGGTCTCCTCGCAGGCGAACTGCCCCGGCTGCGAGAGCGGGTTGCGCGGCGTCAGCGTCCGCCCCGGCCCGTAGAGCGCCTCGACGGCCTCCTGGGTCAAGTGGACGTGGCGGGCCGAGACCGCCACCGGGATCGTCCGCTGCCCCTGCGTGCGGCCAAGCTCCAGCACGACCCGCGCGGTGTCGCGCGCGATCCCGCGCGCCTCGTCCGTGGCCGCCACCAGCAGCCGCGTCCGGCTCGACCGCGTCGACACGTCCACCACCGGCTCTGCCTCCGTCGGCCTCCCCTCCCGGTTGCGCTCCTCGTGCAGCCGCGCACCAAGAAAGTCCAATCGTTGCGCCAACCTGTGACGGATCGTCGCGCTGTTCTGCCCGATCCCCCCCGTGAAGACGATCGCGTCGACGCCCCCCATCAAGGCCGCGTAGGCCCCGATGTAGCGCCTCACCCGGTGGGTGAAGACCTGGATCGCCATCCGGCAGCGCTCGTCGCCCTCGGCCGCCCTCGCCTCGATGTCGCGCATGTCCTGGCCGACGCCGCTGAGCCCCGCCAGCCCCGACTTGCGGTTGAGCAGCGCGTCGAGCCCGTCCACGTCCAGCCCCTCGGCCCGCATCAGGTGCAGCAGGACGCCCGGGTCCACGTCCCCCGAGCGGGTCCCCATCACCAGCCCCTCCAGCGGGGGCAGACCCATGGTGGTATCGCCCGGCCGGCCGGCCGCGATCGCCGACGCCGAGGCGCCGTTCCCCAGGTGCAGGACGATCTGGTTCAACGATTCGATGGGTGCGCCGAGGAATTCGGCTGCGGCACTGCTGACGAACTGATGCGATGTGCCGTGGAACCCGTAGCGGCGAATGCGCCACTTTGCCGCGACGTC